>CAYTHS010000221.1:0-1532 GCA_964437665.1 uncultured Oscillospiraceae bacterium | reverse complement strand
CATATGTCCATTCTCCCGCCATGAATACGCGCCGAACCCGTTCGGCATACTCGCATTTGCGCTTCTCTCGCTGAGCCCGCGTTCGTTTCCAATGGTAATACCCGCTTCGCGACACCTTCATTTGCGCGGCCCACTTTGCTTTCGGGCATTCGGAATGTTCAAAGATAAATCTGTATTTCACTTCTGGAGCTTCGCAAAGTAGGCCGCCGCTTTTTTTAGCATGTCGCGCTCCATTTTCAATTCTGCGTTTTCCAGCCGGAGCGCCTTGAGTTCTTCTTCCATTGTAGCCATTGACGTTTTTTCGCCTGACGCCGTATATTTCTTGCGTCAGTTGTACAGCAGATTTACTGCTAAGCCCAGATCGTCTGCGACAGCTCGTACCGGCTTTGGACTTGCTTAACTTAGTTTGACCGCATTTTTTGAATTCGTCGTCGTATTGGTTTCGTTGTTTCAGCATGGTTTCGCCCTCCTAATCCCAATTATATTCTCTTACCATGCTGTCCGATATTTTAGCAGGCTCCCTTAGTTAACACTGCATTGGAACAATCGATGTGCCGGACATCCCGTGTTTTGCGTCTCAGAAAGTCCAGGTTCAGACACGGAAAGGTGTTGCGGTAAGCAATGCGGTTGGTTAATTCATATCGTAGCCTGCGATATTTCAGGCAAGCTATTTGAGTTACCGGTAACAAAAAAGCGAATTGGCTTATAAGATGTTGAAATCCTATAAGCCAATTCGCACTGGTACGAGTGATGATAAGGACAAACTCGAATACCCGCATGGGATAAGGTCTTGAGGCACAAACGAGCGAATATTACACCACTATGTCATATGCAGCCAGATAAAACAGGATTTGGCGAGCAAAGATTATACTCATAACCGTGCCTTATCATTGTCAAGCTGCAGATTTGATGGCCGGGAATATAGAAAAGCGATCGTATAAAGCGTCGACAAAATAACCTGCATACAGATCGAAAGCAAAGCTTTATCCAAACTGAGGATGCCGATATTTATGAAAATTATCTCCGTCACCAAGAACCATACGATAATCATCAGTGTCAATAAAGCGACCATTCTTCGCTCTATGGGCTTGAATGCGGCCCAAATCAGCAGTAATGTCCATGCTACCATCAGTGCTGCACCGAAACACATAGCAAACAGATAGGGGCCAGAGAAATCATGAAATCCCCATAAAAGCTGAGCGGCCTTTGGAGAAAGCATAGGCACAGCCGCTACCGCATCCGTTATTGCACCGAGTATAAAAGCTAGTTTCAGCAAGACAGTTGCTCTATGCTCTTTCATAATGCGCTCCTTAGCAAATTGAAATAATCCTAATATTTATCGATTATATACTATAGCAAATTGGGGAGGAAAAAACAAACAAAACAGGCCAACACATCGTCAGCCTGTTTTGTTCTTATGAACATCCAATGGTGCGGCAGATGGGACTTGAACCCATACGCTCTCGCACACGCCCCTCAAACGTGCCTGTCTGCCAATTCCAGCACTTCCGCGCACCTTGTCATTATAGCCG
>CAYTHS010000220.1:0-1560 GCA_964437665.1 uncultured Oscillospiraceae bacterium | reverse complement strand
CCCTGGGGAAAGGGAAGGCCGGGCTGGCACATTGAGTGCTCGGCCATGAGCATGGCTATTCTCGGTGAGACGTTCGACATCCATGCGGGCGGGCAGGACTTGATTTTTCCGCACCATGAGAACGAGATCGCGCAGAGCGAGGCGGCCACCGGCAAGCCATTTGCCCGCTACTGGATGCACAACGGTTACATCAACGTAGACAACCAAAAGATGTCCAAGTCTGCCGGCAACTTCTTTACTGTGCGTGATATCGCTAAGGAATTCGATCTGGAAGCGGTGCGGATGTTTATGCTCAGCGTGCAGTACCGGAACCCCGTGAATTTTTCACGCGAGCTGATCCAGCAGGCGGAAAACGGTCTGGAGCGGCTCCGTACGGCGCGTGAGCGCTTGGAGGAGGCACAGATTGCACCGGCGGAGTCCGCCGGCGACGAGGCGTTCCTTTCGTCGCTTGATGAGTACAGAAAACGGTTTTGTGACGCGATGGACGACGACCTCAACACCGCGGATGCGCTGGGCGTGCTTTTCGAGTTTGCGCGCGCGGCCAACACGTTTGTAAGCGAACCGCACGGAAAAGCGGCTTTGGATGCGGGTAAGACGCTTTATGACGAACTGACCGGCGTGCTCGGATTGCTTATGAAAAGAAAGGAAGAATCCTTCCCGGCGGAAGCGCTGGAACTGCTCGAAGAACGGCAGAAAGCGCGCAAGACGAAGGATTACGCGCGTGCTGACGCCATCCGGGGCGAGCTGAAAGAAATGGGGTTTGCCGTAGAGGATACGGCGAATGGTCCGAAACTGAAAAACCTGTAACCGACACAAGGCCATGTCTCCGGATTACGGCGAAGACGGGGCCAAATATACACTGAGAAGGAGATTACAAAATGACCGATACGTTCTCCCTGTTCGACATACTGCTGCTTGCGATTTCTGCATATGTGCTGTATGCCGGCATCACCGGAAAAGGCCGCCTGTACAATGTGGAAAACATTAAAGAGGGTATGGAAGAGGAATTCAAATCCATGACCCGAAAGCTCTACATCGTGCTGGGTTCCATCATGATCGTCAACAGCGGCGCTTCGCTGCTGAGAGGCGCGCTTTATTCTTATGAAGAAGTTAGCGCCGCGACCGACACGACGGCCGCCGTTTACGAGTGGATCGCAAAAAAAGATCTTGGTTCGTTTGCGTTCCTGACGCCGAAAGTGCTAGGCATCATTTCTTATGTTGCTCTCGGCGTTACGATGGCGTTGATCGTGCTGCTGATCGTCAAGATGCGTAAATACACCGATAAGGAAGCCGCCGCCAAGAAGAAAGCCGCCGCAAGCGGCGCGGCTTGCTCGAGAAACGGCTGCTGCGTGCTGCCAAAGTCCGCGTTCGAGTTCGACGACGAGAATAAAAAGCAGGATTAAGCCTGTTTGAAACGAAATAGGCGCAAACTGGCCGGAGGGTATTCCTCCGGCCAGTTTCGTACATCTGCCGTGCTGCTTGCAGCGAATCAGGAAAGCTCGAACATCCCCATATAGAGCTGGTAATATTTACCCTTTTGATCGAGCAGATTATCGTGAT
>CAYTHS010000219.1:0-1561 GCA_964437665.1 uncultured Oscillospiraceae bacterium | reverse complement strand
TGATCCGCTCCTGCCAATCGATCAGCAGGAACGGCTTCCCGGCCCATGTTCCTTTGGTATGAGACAGGCATTCAATGAAATCAACGGCAAAGTCCGCTTTCGTTTTGTCGTAAACCGAGTTTCGCGACATGAAGCGAGTCGGCGTGTATTTTCTGAGTTTTCGAATCGACGCCGCCTCCCTCCCAACGAAAAAAGGCCTCCGAGATGGAAGCCTTCCTGGCAATACAAATGGTAATTAATCCTCTGTGGTCTCCGCCGATTCACTAACCGCAGTACGCAGGACATCCACGTCGAACCCAGCGTCTTTGTACCCCTCCAAAATCTCGCTGTAATAAAAAGCGCTCGGTTTCCCAAGCAGATGATCACCGGTCATAACATAGGCCATGCAGCTGACGAGCTTACCGTCGAGCCGAACACGAAGCTGCCGTTTTTCGAACAGGTAAGGAAATCCCTCGTATCGGGCAAGCGTTGCTTCATCGGCTGGCGTGATTTCCCATACAAGTACCGGAACACTGCGACCCTTCATAGGTTCCACGGTCGCCACCGCCGCGGCATGCGGTCCCCGAAAGAGCAATCGGTGATTCCGCAGCGCCGACGCGCCAAGCAGCTTTGCCGTCGGACACCGATGTGCCATCTGCTTACGGTTCAAATTACTGCCGTAAGCGATCAGCAAGCGGTTACTCATGGTCATCCTCCTCAATCCTCCGGCATTCGTCCTCGCCAAACGCTATACCCAGCGAGCTGCCGCAGTCCCACGCTACGTGTATCGTTCCGACATCGTCTACACAGGTCACCGTTCCGCGATTGCCTCGCTGAAGTTTCGTGTACGGATCGTGCATACGGATCAGTATGACGCGTGTCCCTGGGCGGTAGTATTCTTTCAACTGCTTCAGCAGGTCGGGATGAATTCCGTTCATACGTCCGCCTCCGTTTGCCGTGCGTTTTTGAACGCCGCGTTGCCGGAGAGGTTCTTTAGCAGAATCTTTCTCGATTCCTTGTACTCTGCCCCAATGAATCCGAGCCGCAGTAGGAAGCAACGGAACGCATATTTTTCGTTGTCCACCGGCTGTTCGGTGGCAGTCACGCGCTTCTGCGCTTTCGCCATTTCGCAGAGTTTCTCTATGAGCTGATAATAAGCTCCGATCTCCGCCTGCTCGCCGGTCGGTCGAAACCACCCGAACTCGATCCGATCCGCATGCTCCGTGATCGGCAGCCTGTCCGTACCGAGCGCTTTTTTCAGCAGCGTCGCTTTACTCGCCACCAGCCGCCGCAGGTTCTCCAGAGCGGCCGGCGTCATGCCGTCCTTCGGCATCTCGATCGCCAGCCGGTCCGGTTCCTCCACCGCTTCAACCGTGGTACGCTCTTGCTTTTGCGCCGGTTCGCCGACCCGTTCGCCGATGAATCCGTCGTGTTCCAGTTCGTGAATCAGCATTTCGATCTGTGCCGTGTCCACATCATCCGGGCAGTTCAGCGTCCCATGTCGGTCGATGGTGTACGGCCCGACGGTGAACGCGAAGCTCGGCGGCCCCATGTACTTGGGCGCGTCCTGCAGAATTTCACG
>CAYTHS010000218.1:0-1577 GCA_964437665.1 uncultured Oscillospiraceae bacterium | reverse complement strand
AGACGGTTTCGTACACGCCGGAAAGGAGACTGGCCAGAGATTGGATCTCGCTCGGGATAATGATTTTTGTCGCCTGCCCGTCGCCAAGCGCCGTAAGCGTTTCCAGACTTTTTATTGTGAGATAGCCGTTCGCGGGGGCCGCTTCGTTGATTAGGCGGATGGCCTCGGCCTGTGCGCGCTGGACCGACAATATCGCTTGCGCTTCACCCTCCGCTTCGCGTATCCGGGCTTCTTTTGCTGCTTCCGCTTTCAGGATTGCCGCTTGCTTCGCGCCTTCGGCGATGAGGACTTCGCTTTCCCGCTGACCCTGTGCGATCAGGATCTTGCTCGCTTTTTCGCCCTCGGCGCGTAAAACTTCTTCCCTGCGCAGGCGCTCGGCCTTCATCTGCCGTTCCATCGCGTCTTGAATCTCCTGCGGAGGAAGGATGTTTTTTAGCTCGACGCGGTTGACTTTAATTCCCCAGGCGTCGCTGGCCTCGTCCAGTATGCTGCGCATTTTAGCGTTGATGACGTCCCGTGAAGTCAGCGTCGCATCCAACTCCATTTCTCCGATGATGTTTCTCAGCGTCGTTGCCGTCAGATTTTCGATTGCCATCATCGGGGCCTCAACGCCGTAGGAATATAACTTCGGATCGGTGATCTGATAAAATACGACCGTGTCGATCTGTATGGTTACATTATCTTTTGTGATGACGGGCTGCGGCGGAAAGTCGGCGACCCGTTCTTTCATCGAGACGCGGTTTGCAATTTTGTCAATAAAAGGTACTTTTACGTGCATGCCGGTCGCCCAGGTTTTATTGTAGACGCCGAGCCGTTCGATCACATAAGATTTGGACTGCGGAACCACGCGAATGTTGCATCCGATCAGTATTACTACGAAGAGAATCAACGCTAAGATAAACCACATCATTTGCTGCTATTTCCTTTCTACAATTAGTTTTACGCCTTCAATACGTATTACGGTTACCGTTCTGCCTGCAGGGATAACTGCGCCGTCCGCGCTGCGGGCGGTCCAGGTCAGGCCAAGTACACGGACGGCGCCGGTCCCGGCGTTGTTGTCGATTTCTTCAGTGACGGCCGCCTGCCGTCCGATGCAACGATCGGAATTGGTTGCTTCTTTGTTGCGGAACAGCCATTTTTTCGCCAACGGCCGCGTAAAGATCAGCAGCAAAACGGAGACGAGTATAAACAGCGTGATTTGCAGCCATAACGGCGCGCCGAGAAATGCTGCGAGCAATGCCGCAAGCGCGCCGAACACAAACCAAACCGTAGCCAACTGTACCGTTGCCAACTCAATGATGAAAAAGACAACCGATGCAATAATCCATACAAAAATCATAAATACTCCTGATGTTCGGTTCGCGATCAAAGTGAAAAAGAAAAACAATAATATATGAAATATAGTAACATTTTCAACAATATAAGTATATGTTTTTTATCATGGTTTTCTGCAGGGGCGAAAAACGTCCAAAAGCTTATGGGATGATTCGGAAGTGTTTCTCAAGTCTGAAAGATGCAGTTATGCTGGACCGGCTTGCAGATTGAGACGAAAAACACAGGCGCAGTGGTGCTGCGGC
>CAYTHS010000217.1:0-1580 GCA_964437665.1 uncultured Oscillospiraceae bacterium | reverse complement strand
AACCGGCACGCGCATGGAGCAAATCGACCTGTTTGCCGTGGACGCCGGACCCGGTTCGTTTACGGGCGTGCGCATCGGCGTGAGCCTCGTCAACGCGATGGCTTTTGCGCTCGGCAAAAGCGTCGTGCCGGTGAGCGCGCTGTTTGCGCTCTATACTGCGCTCGGCGAGCGCGAAAAGCCCGTGTGCGCCCTTGTCGACGCGCGAAACGGCAATTCCTACGCCGCGCTGTACCAGGCCGGCAAAACGCTCATACAGCCTTGTGCCGCGGTGACGGAGGATTTCCTGCGGCAACTGCCGGAGGGAACGCGGATCACCGGAGACGCCACCGCTGAAGAAAAAGTTTACCCGCGCGCGTCCGCGGTCGGGTTTGCGGCGCTGCTCCTGCAAAGCGAAGCGGCGCAGAGTGTGGAACCCATGTACCTGCGCAGTTCGCAGGCAGAGCGCATGCGCGCCCGGCGGGAAAAGGAGAAACGCACGTGAACGGCGAAATCATCCGCCCGATGACGAAACGGGACGTGCCGCGCGTGCACGAAATCGAGTGTGCATGCTTCCGCTCGCCCTGGTCGAAAATGGCGTTTTACGGGGAGTTCCGCAACGACGTTGCGCACTACCTCGTGGTCGAAGAAGACGGCGTGATCGTTGGCTACGGCGGCATGTGGGTGCTTTTTGAGGAAGCGCACCTGACCAACGTCGCCATCCTTGCGCCGTACCGACGGCAGGGGCACGGCAGGCGGCTGCTGCTGGCGATGATGGAGCGCGCCATCGAGTTCGGCGCGGAGAAGATGACCCTGGAAGTGCGCGAAAGCAACGCGACGGCCCAGCGGCTCTACGCAAATCTTAATTTTGTACAGAACGGGCTTCGTCCGCGGTATTATGCCGACACGGGCGAGGACGCGCTGCTGCTTTGGAACATGGATATCCAAAAGACGCTCGAACGCGAACGCGGCTGACCGCGCTTTGAACGGGCGGGCAGTAACATACGGGAGAAGAAACGATATGAAACCTTACGATGAATGGACACAGCTTGTGGAGACCGAACGCGCTAAACCGGAGCACGAGGCGTTTTGGGACGCGTATTTTGCAAAGGAGACCGAGGCTTACCGCGCGATCCTTGCGGACAAGAAGAGTGTCGTTTCCGGCACACAGGCTGAACTGGCGGAGCGCTTCGGCATGACGCAGGCGGAGTTTGCGGGCTTTCTGGACGGCGTGAACACGAGCCTGAAAACCGAGGTCGACCTCGAAAAGCTGAAAGCGGACACGCAGCTTGCGCTGGAGATCGACTTTGAAAAGCTTTATTACAATATGCATAAGGCAAAAGCGAGCTGGCTTTACGAACTGCCCGAGTGGGACGGCCTCCTCTCCGAGGACAAGCGGCGCGAGCTCACCCGTGCATATCGCATGAGCGGTGTATACGTACACGAAGGCGCGCGCGTCGGACGGAACGATCCCTGCCCGTGCGGCAGCGGAAAAAAGTATAAAAATTGCTGCGGTAAAAATGCCTGAAACGACGCGCTTTTTTACTGCGGCGTGCAAATGGGTGCGGATTCTTTTTGCAATTTGCATTGACACAATCGATTCT
>CAYTHS010000216.1:0-1630 GCA_964437665.1 uncultured Oscillospiraceae bacterium | reverse complement strand
CTGAAGCCCGATCATTTCTGATCGGGCTTTTCACATCCGGGTATTCGGGATGCGCGAAGGATAGGGGACTATTTCTTTTCTTTACGGAAGCACATAAACCAGTCGAGACAGTATTGATCGTCGTTCTGGGTTTCCATGCGTTCCTTCGCGGTGCCGCAGGAACCCGCGGTCGGTACGATCACGTCGTCGCCGGGCCGCCAGTTCGCAGGCGTTGCGACGCTGTCCGAATCCGCTTTCTGCAGAGCCACGATAATGCGCTTGATTTCGTCGAAATTTCGACCGGTCGAAAGCGGGTAATACAGGATGGTGCGGATTTTTGCCTTGGGGTCGATCACGAATACCGCACGCACGGCCTGCGTGTTGGACTGGCCGGGCTGGATCATGCCGAATTTGTTCGCAACGTCCATGCGGATGTCCTCGATGAGCGGGAATTTCACTTCAACGTGTTTCATGCCGTTCCATTCGAGTTCCTGAATCTTGCGGAGCCACGCGATATGCGAATACAGGGAGTCGACAGAAAGGCCGATGAGCTCTGTGTTGAGTGCTTTGAATTCGTCCGCCATGGATGCAAACGTCATAAACTCCGTTGTACAAACGGGGGTAAAGTCGGCGGGGTGAGAAAACAGGATGACCCATTTCCCTTTATAGTCCTCCGGGAAATGAATTTCGCCCTGTGTAGTCGTTGCAATAAAAGAAGGAGCGTCATCTCCGATTAAAGGCATCTGTCCGTATGTTTTTTCTTCCATAATAATTCTCCTTTCTGGTTGATAGATTGATTATAACAGTAATAATAACTAAATGCAATACAAAACTAAAACGAAAATAATATATTATAATAAGTTATTGACATATGCCAGAAACATGTTAAAATGAATCTGAAAGCGACATATGTCAATAACCTACGAGGAGGTGAATTCAAAATGCCGTATCGTGACGGAACAGGTCCCGCTGGATTAGGCGCGGGCACTGGGCGCGGAATGGGCGGTTGTCTCGGCGGGAATTACGCCGCAAATGCCAAACCGTTCGGAATGGGACTCAGACGGGGAAGAGGCTGCGGCCTCGGCGCTGGTTACCGGTTTTTTCCGGCTCAGGAGGCTCAGACGGCCCCTGAGACGAAGAAGGCGATTCTGACGGAACGCAAGCAGCAGCTGGAAGCGCAGCTTGCGGCGGTCAACAGGAGCCTGGAAGAAGAATAAAACATAACGGACCGCGCGGGTGGACGCTCTCGTGCGGTCCGCATGCAAAAAAGAGGTGTGTGAAGCTATGCCTAGACCGAGAAAATGGAGAAAAGTCTGCTGTCTGCCGGAAAACGCACGGTTTGGGCCGCTTGGTGGTATGCAGGATGGCGGCGAAACTGTGACGATGACGGTTGACGAATATGAAACCATCCGTCTGATCGATCTGACGGGATACACACAAGAAACGTGTGCCGAACAGATGAACGTTGCGCGAACGACTGTGCAGGGCATCTATGACGGCGCAAGGAAGAAACTGGCCGACGTGCTTGTCAACGGCAAAATGCTGCTGATCGAAGGCGGAGACTACGTTCTTTGCGACGGACTCGGCGAAGGCCGAGGCTGCGGAGGATGCAGACGCCACCGTCACGGACAGGGCAGAGGCTGTGAAACCG
>CAYTHS010000215.1:0-1661 GCA_964437665.1 uncultured Oscillospiraceae bacterium | reverse complement strand
AACCTTTTTGAAAACCATTTTTGTCCACTCTTTTCTTTTAGAACTTCCTATGCTATGATACACAGCATGGCAAGAAGGTCTTTTGAGCGTTCAACCAGCGGTATCCGGATTCGGCCGCGTTATATCATCTTGTTCTTTATCCTGACATTTTTCGTGCTGGGCGGTGTTTTCTTGTCCCAGCAGACAAAACTTAAAAGCATCGCAGACGAGAAGGTTTCGCTTCAAAGCGAGCTGGACGACCTCAAGGTCGAAGAAGAGCGGTTGGAACGAATGCTTGAATATATGCAGACAACCGATTACATGATACAGTATGCGCGTGAAAAGCTTGGTTATGTTTTTCCAGACGACTGGAAATTTTATGACGAAACCATTGACGAACAGCAGGTGACAGCCGAGTCCGCAACGAATTTGCCGATCGGATCGCCAACGCCATCGCCTTCACCAACACCATCGCCTTCACCCACGCCTTTGCCTACACAAGAAAATCCGGACGTTCCGATCGTGACATTAGCGCCATGAAACTGTTGATTTTCGATATTGGCAGCAATTCCATTCGAACCGCAAGACTAACCGAAAGAGAACTAGGCTCCCCTGTAATTTCAGACAAGCGCGTTTATACCACCCGCCTTGCGGAGGGATTAGCCGAATCCCGCGTACTCTCAGACGCGAGGATGCGGCAATCGCTGTTCGTCATCCGATCCATTCATCACGATTTATCCCGGCTCGGTTATCAAAGCTTCGCCTATGCGACAAGCGCCGTCCGCGACGCGGAAAACGGCGCAGAGTTTGCGTGCTCCGTTGAAAACATTCTTGGCAACGGGCATGTTCGTATCCTCAGCGGCAACGAGGAAGCGGCATTCGCGCAACTCGGCGCCGATCCCAGCGGAAAACGAGCGATCATAGACATCGGCGGCGGAAGCACGCAAATCGTACTTTCGCACACGCGCGAAAGCTGGCCGATAGGCTGCGTACGCGCAAAAGATCTCGCCCCGTACAACGATCTCTCCCGTATAATTGAAACGCTTCGCCCCGTCCTTTCCGGCCTTCTTCACCTTCCGCACACAGACGGCGACACGGATGTTTCCTCCTGCGGCCCTGTCCTTAAGAAGAATAAGATTATTCCGCTCGGCGTTGGCGGTACGATCTCCTCGCTTGCGCTGCTCTGCGACGGTAAAACGGAATTTTGCGGTTGGAAAGGCGAAAAGCAAATCGGATTCCTTGATCTTTGCGCTGTTCTTCAATCGCTGAGCAACATGGGCGACACGAAGCGCGCGGCTATTCCGCTGCTGAAAGACCGTCACGACGTTATTCTGCATGGCGGCGCAATTCTGCTCTTTGTTATGGAACACTTACAGTCATCCCGTATCGGCGCGACGCTGAGCGACGGCCTAGACGGATATGCGCTGCATCTGTATCGGTCGATGAAAACCTGATCGTACCTTTCCGGCTTTCCATCAGTTTTATCACAACGTTATATGAAGCATGCAATACCGTGTATCCTGCTTTTTGTCATGTTGAAAACGCTCCTGCAAAGGAGCGCTCAGCTTATCAAAAAAGTCCCTGGGATTATTAAGGGTCGCAATCCTTACCCGTATATTCCAGCGGCGCCGGTTCATCCGGCGCAGTACGATCGCCCGTTTCGGGCGGTTTCTCTGTGCGTT
>CAYTHS010000214.1:0-1685 GCA_964437665.1 uncultured Oscillospiraceae bacterium | reverse complement strand
ACGAAAAACACAGGCATAGTGGTGCTGCGGCGAGGCTTTTCAACGAAAATATGCAAGTCGGGGCGGCGAAAATACGCTTTTGCGATTTTAGAAACACACCCTAGTCTTCGTCCGAAAGCAGCACCGCGCGGCATGGCGCTCCCTCAGCCCCTGTTATCTTCAACGGAGCGGCACAAAGCGTATACCGTCCGTCCGGCACGCCGCGCAGGTCCAGGTTTTCTACCACTGCAATTCCGTAGGAAAGCAGCGCGGTATGCGCGGAAAGCTCGTCGGAATACGTTCCGATGGACTGACTGTCCGTTCCAATGAGCACAAGCCCCTGATTATACAAGTAACCGATCGCACTTTCTGTAAGTTCGCCCTTGCCGTGCAGCAGGATACGCGGCGCAAACGGACGTTTCATGAAATACATGGAATCAAGCGACGCTTTCGGCACCGTAAGCACCACACAATCGCCGACAAAAATATCTGCCGGGAGCGATGCGACGTCCTTGCCTTTATTGATAAAGTGCAGCGGCGCGTCCACGTGTGTCGCCGCGTGCACGCTCGCTTCCAGCCGGGAAAGATTGTATTTTTCGCCGTCCCTGATGCGATGGACCGCTTTCAGTACCGGCGGGTCGTCGCCGGGATACGGCGGCGTCTTCATCACGTCGCGCGAAATATCATAAATCCTCATAAAATACAAATCCTATCCTGTTTAGTGCAACCATCATTATACGTTGGTTTTGCCGAAAACGCAAAATGCAATTCCCGGGCCGCGTGAATGCACCGGCTCCGCTTGATTCGGCGTAACGGTCTTACTATAATAGTTATGGCTGTTTATGACAAATCTGAAACAGGAGTGTTTTCATGGACCGACTCGATTTGCTCGACGCAATCGCCCCCTGCTCGCTTACCTGCCGCACATGTCCCGCGCGCAAAGAGGGTGCTCTGCCGGCCTGCGCCTCCCGGCTCCACCGCTATTTGGAAGGGTATTATGACTTTAACTACGACAATCTGCCGGAACCGCACCGGGCGTGGCTGGCGGAGTTTTCCGCATTCGAGCACACGCTCAAGCGCTTCACGGAATCCGGCTGCAGCGGTTGCCGGAACCAGCCTTTGCAGGACGCGGGATGCGTCCCCGGCTGCATCGTTCCGTCCTGCGTGATCACGCACGGCGTGGATTTCTGCGCCGAGTGTCCGGAGTTCCCCTGTGAAAAAGCGGAGCGTTTTTTTGCCACCGTCAACGACACGATCGGGCGGGATTGGCGAAACGGGAACATGCGCATCCGGGAAATCGGTACGGAAGCTTATTATGCGGAAAAACACGACGCACCTCATTATGCCAGTTGCAAAAAGTAGCGGACCTTGATTTATCCAGCAAACGTTCCTCTCATCATCGATACAACAGAAATCCTCTTTCTTTGAAAGTAGCCGCTGAACTGTTAGAAGCCGAAATCCGTTACCCGTAATTTACGGCTCTGTCGGTTGGTCCGACGCGATGCAGTCCTCCGTTTCGGGCGGCTTCCCTGCGCGCTTTTCTGTTTGTGATGCATAAAACCAAAGGGCAAAGAGCGGTTTTCCTTCCCCAAAATCAGTCTTCGAACGGTTTAGAAGAATCCCCGCCGATCAGGCGGGGATTGAGACCGTCAAAAACTTGTTTTTTGACGGGGTAACCACGTTTTGCCTCTCGTCCTTCGGACTCC
>CAYTHS010000213.1:0-1736 GCA_964437665.1 uncultured Oscillospiraceae bacterium | reverse complement strand
AAATTGCCGCAACTCCAAATCCCCCACACAAGATGAAATAAAGAAAGGCTTCCAACGGAACCTTTCTTTATTTTGGTCTGGGTGAGAGGATTTGAACCTCCGGCCTCTTGAACCCCATTCAAGCACGCTACCAAACTGCGCTACACCCAGAAAAATAACAACGGCGCAAGCCGTTTTTTACCTCGCCCATCATAGCATTTGAAGGGCGAAATGTCAACACTCGATCGATGCGCTGAAGGCGTTTTGTCGATTGTTTTTATGAAACGCATGCCGATTGAGCTTCGGCGTGGTATAATCCGTGACAGGCACTGGCCAATTCGAAATAAGGACTTGTTATGCGACTGAAGAATTTGCACCCGGCGGAGCAGTTGACCCATATAATGGACCGAGTTTATCGACAGGGACTCACCACGGCTTCCGGGGGGAATATTTCCATTCTGGATGACAACGGAGATATCTGGATTACGCCGAAAGCGACCGACAAAGGGGAAATGAAGGCGAGTCAGATCGTTTGCGTTCACCCGGACGGCTCATTCGACGGCGATTTGGAACCGTCCAGCGAACTGCCGTTTCATACGGCTGCATACCGCGTCCGCAAGGACATTCGTGCGGTGCTGCATGCGCATGCGGACTACTGCGTGGCGTTTTCGCTCACGCGGACGCTGCCAAGGATCGATCTGCTGGACGAGACGCGGCGGCGTTGCGAAAGGATGAGCCTTTCAGCGTACGCTATGACCGGCAGCGACGAATTGGGCGAGAATATTTCGAAGGAGTTTGCGAAAGGATCCGACGTCGTTTTCCTGGAAAACCACGGTGTGTGCGTGGGCGGCGGCGACCTTACGGAAGCGTTTGTGCGCTTTGAGGTGGTGGAATATGCGGCGAGGCTTCAGGCGCTTGCGATGAAGCTGGGAAGATTGCACACGCTGATGAATGTACAGACGGACGCACCCGATGATGTCGGCGGCTGGCGCGAATTGCCGCAGGCAGAGCCTTTCGCGGAAGAAGTTGCGGCGAGATGCGAGTTGGTAAAGATGGTCCGGCGCGCCTATCGCCGGGAGTTGTTTTTTGCGACGCTTGGCGCGGCGAGCGTGCGGCTCTCCGACGGTTCGTTTTTGGTTTCGCCGGCGGACAGGGACTGCATGGAATTGGAAGGAGACGATTTTGTGCGCGTGGTTGGCGGCGCCGCCGAGCGCGGGAAAACACCGAATCTGTACGCGCGGCTGCACCAAAGCATTTACGCTGCGCACGGCGAGGCAAACGCGATCCTGACGGCACAGCCGCCGTATTCAACAGCGTTTTCTGTGACTGACGCGCAGTTTTTGACCTGTACGATTCCGGAGAGTTTCTATATGCTGCGGGATATCCCGCGCGCGCCGCTTGCGGATATGACGCGGCGGACGGACCGCGCGGCGGCTCTGTTTTCATCTCGCACACCGGTCGTTTTGTTTGAAAACGGTGGCGTTACGGCGACGGGGAAGACGCTGTTTCAGGCATTCGACCGGTTGGAAGTGGCGGAGGCGACGGCACAGTCGATCGTATCGGCGCGAGGAATCGGCAGCATCGTTTTCCTTTCAGAACGGGAGATTGCCGATATAAAAATGAAATTCAATCTGGAATGAATCGCACGAAAGATAAAGATAAAAGATAAAGATAAAGATAAAAGAGGGCTTCCGCCCTCTTTTCAGCCTGTCAAAAAAGCTTCTGGGATTGTTAAGGGTCGTAACCCTTAACCCACA
>CAYTHS010000212.1:0-1778 GCA_964437665.1 uncultured Oscillospiraceae bacterium | reverse complement strand
CTTTCCCTCTTTGGAGGGTTCACCAAGGCATACGGAGCCGTTTTCCTCAAGCGCACGCGACACGTCAGCTTCCGTCGCTCCATACAGTATCTGCATGTTTTGCGGCGGGAAGATATGCGTCGTCGTGGTGACGATCACCTTTTCCCCGCGCGCGCAAAGCTCGTCCGCAAGGCGGAGCATTAGTGTCGTTTTACCGCCGCCGCCGACAAGCGCCGTCAGCCCTCGCGGAATTGAAAACGCATCCAGGGCACTGTTGTGTGTGTATAAAAATATGGTTTGCATATGGGAAATCCTTATGTCGTTCTCTCTTCTTGAGAATAACACTTTGCCGCGGCGCGTGTCAAATGCCGCACGTGCGTTCCCACCCATTTCCAGTTGGGATTACGCCCTTAGTTGCCCGAGCCCGCGCAGGTAACGCAGATTCCGGATGATCCCCTCTGACTTCCACCAATTCCGGCTGACCGCCCATGCGTCGGGATACGCGCCCCATCTCCAGTTAACGCTCCAAGAGCCGTCGCAAAGCTGCGTTTTTTTGATAAACGCACACTCGAACTCCGCAATTTCCCTGTTGTCGGCGTAAAAAATGCTCTGGGGACTTTCCAGAAACTGCGACGGCTTGCAGACGTACGCTGTTTCCCATGTTCCGGTTTCCTGCGTAATAGCGGCGCGGACTCGGTCGCGGAGTATTTCCTCCAGCGCTGCAAGATCGATCACATCGGCAATTCCGGCTTCCGTAAGGTACTGCAAAAGCCGGACATAGCAGGTCAGCGTGTGCATGCCGTCCTTGTGCCCGCCATCCTGCAGTTGGCAGAAGGCTTCCCGTGCAATCCGGCTGCCGAGGCGGTAAAGCGTGCCGCCGCGCTGTGCATAGCGCAGGATGAATCCGGCGAGGCATGCGCTCGGGTTATAGTCACCGCCGTTCGTCGTGTCGGTTTCAGTATGCCACCAAGGCGCGTGCGGGTACGCGGCGTTGCTTTTCACGGCGAAATACCAGTATGTGCCGTCAAAATCCCTCCCGCTCTCCAGATAGCGCAAAATACCGCGTACAACTTCGTTGGACGGGTCTTCAACGCCGGTTTCGCGGACGATTTCGGTCGCCGACCAGGTTTGAACGGGCGTGGAGGCGGGGTTCCAAGCGTCCGCTTCCAGCGCATGCCCAAACCCGCCGTCGGCGTTTTGATACTGCGACAGCGCCTCCAGAACAGCCTGCCTTGTGCCGTCTTCGAAATGGAGCCGCCACCTGGCAAAATCCAGCGGCCGCGCGTTGCGGTAAATAAACGTCCGTGCCCTTTGGTACAATTCGTCCATCGTCGTCTCCTTTCGGCGAGTGCATCGTTTCTTATCCTCAGTATAAATTGCCGTACACAGAATTGCAAAGCGCGGCGATCGCTTCATTCTCGCTTTTCACGCATAAAAAAGAAGCCGGTGGTCGGCTTCCCTTTGTCTGGTACCCCCTCAGGGATTCGAACCCTGGACACCCTGATTAAGAGTCAGGTGCTCTAGCCAGCTGAGCTAAGGGGGCATATTTTTTTAATTTTAGGAGACGGGGCTCTCCGCTTCGCCTGCGGCTTGCTCGCGCTTTGCGCTTCGCAATCACTCGGCGGCGCTCCCCGGCCTCTAAAAACGATCCGCAGGATCGTATTCTTCACGAGGCTTCGATCCGTCTTATCCGGTGCGGGAGACGGGGCTCTCCGCTTCGCCTGCGGCTTGCTCGCGCTTTGCGCTTCGCAATCACTCGGCGGCGCTCCCCGGCCTCTAAAAACGATCCGCAGGATCGT
>CAYTHS010000211.1:0-1903 GCA_964437665.1 uncultured Oscillospiraceae bacterium | reverse complement strand
ACTTAAGCCGGAACATTGTGAAATTATCGAAATCGGCGCCGTTAAACTAAAAAACGGAACGATTGTCGATCGTTTTCAGACATTTGTGAATGATGGCGGCATTGTACCGCCAAACATCGTGAAACTGACAGGGATTACAACCGAGATGCTTTCCGGCGCTCCAACGTCCAGAGAAGTGCTCGGCAGCTTTCATGCGTTTTCCAAAGACTGCTGTCTCGTTGCGCACAACGCGGAATTTGACATGGGTTTCCTGCGGCATCACGGAGAGCGTTTTGGCCTGAAATTCTCGCAGAAATATACGGACACGCTGATGCTTTCTCGGTGTTTGATGCATGACCTCGAAAACCATAAGCTGAACACCGTTTGCGAAGCGCTCGGGGTCGCGCTCAAAGACCACCACCGCGCGTCGGACGATGCGGAGGCTGCAGGAGGCGTTTTTCTTAAATTGACGGGGATGCTCTCGGACATGGGGCTGAAGACGCTTCCGGCCCGATCTGACGCTTCTCGCCCAAGAGGCGCGAAGAAGCGTGCGGAAACGCACCATATCATCATTCTTGCAAAAACACAGGCGGGTATGAAAAACCTGTACCGGCTGGTTAGTTACGCACATCTCGATCATTTTTACTATCATCCTGTCATTCCTTTCAGTTTGCTTTCTATTTATCGTGAAGGGTTGATCCTCGGCTCCGCCTGCGCCGCCGGAGAATTGTATCAGGCGATACTCAACGGCGCCGACGAAGAGACGATTGAAAGCATTGCAAGTTTTTACGACTTTTTTGAGATCCAGCCGCGCTGCAACAACGAATATCTCGTACGCGAGAATAAAGAGAGCGACGAGCGGATTATTGAAATCAACCGACGCATTGTTTCGCTGGGAGAAAAACTGCAGCGTCCCGTCGCGGCTACCGGCGACGTGCACTTTCTGGATCCCGAGGATGCGATCTTCCGCGAAGTTATCCTTACGAAAAATGGATTCGACGATGCGGCGATGCAGCCGCCGCTGTACTATAAAACCACGCAGGAAATGCTGGACGAATTCTCGTATCTTGGCGAGGAAACCGCGCGGCGCGTGGTCGTTGACGTTCCGAATGAGATTGCCGATGCATGCGAACTGCTCAAGCCTTTCCCGGACGGAACGCACGCGCCGACAATCGAAAATGCAAACGCAATTTTGAAGGATATGTCGATGAAAAAAGCGCATGAAATATACGGCGACCCGTTGCCGGATATCGTTCAGGCGCGTTTGGAACGCGAACTGAAGTCCATCATCGGCAACGGGTTCGCTTCACTGTATCTGATGGCGCAAAGACTTGTGCACAAATCAAATTCGGATGGCTATCTGGTCGGTTCGCGTGGTTCGGTCGGCTCATCTTTTGTTGCTACTATGGCGGGCATTACGGAGGTCAATCCGCTTCAGCCGCACTATGTATGCCCAAAGTGCAAGCACAGCGAATTTGATGTGGACCGCGCGAAATATGCCTGCGGCATCGACATGCCGGACAAGTGCTGTCCCGTATGCGGCGCCCAGTACCGCAAAATGGGATACGATATCCCTTTTGAAGTCTTTTTGGGTTTCGACGGGGATAAAACGCCCGATATCGATCTGAATTTTTCCGGTGAATACCAGCCGGTCGCACACAAATACGTCGAGGAAATGTTTGGCCGCGGGCATGCGTTCAGGGCGGGTACGATTTCCGGCGTCGCGGTGCGTACGGCGTTTGAATATGTGCGCGTTTATGAAGAGAAGACCGGTAAAGTGCTTAAGAAAGCCGAGCGCGAAAGGATTGCGATCGGCTGTCAGGATGTGAAGGTGACCACCGGCCAGCATCCGGGCGGTATCGTCATCGTTCCAAAGGAAGACGATATCCTCGACTACACGCCGATCCAGTATCCGGCGGACAAG
>CAYTHS010000210.1:0-1951 GCA_964437665.1 uncultured Oscillospiraceae bacterium | reverse complement strand
GAAGTACGCGGGTACCGAAGTAAAGCTGGATGACAAGGAATACCTTGTTGTACGTCAGAGCGACATTCTCGCGATCGTTGAATAATTAAGGAGGCAAAAAGACTATGGCGAAACAGATTAAATACGGCGAATCCGCGCGCAGGGCACTGGAGTCCGGCCTCGATCAACTGGCCGATACCGTAAAAATCACGTTGGGACCCAAGGGCCGCAACGTGGTGCTGGACAAGAAATACGGCGCGCCGCTGATCACCAACGACGGCGTGACCATCGCAAAAGAAATTGAGTTGGACGACCCGTTTGAAAATATGGGCGCACAGCTCGTAAAAGAAGTCGCGACCAAAACCAACGACGTGGCCGGCGACGGCACGACGACGGCGACCCTGCTCGCGCAGGCGATCGTCCGTGAAGGCATGAAAAACGTTGCCGCAGGCGCGAACCCGATGGTTGTACGCCGCGGTATCGAGGCAGCCGTCAAGGTGGCAGTCGAAGGCCTTGCCGAACTGAGCAAGCCCGTCGGAAGCAAACAGGCGATTGCGCAGGTTGCGGCGATTTCCGCTGGCGATGAGAACGTCGGCCAGCTGATTTCTGACGCGATGGAAAAGGTCGGCAACGACGGCGTTATCACCGTTGAAGAGAGCAAAACCATGAAGACCGAGCTGACCATCGTGGAAGGCATGCAGTTTGACCGCGGTTATGCTTCGGCTTACATGGTAACCGACACCGAAAAAATGGAAGGCGTGCTCGATACGCCGTACATCCTCATTACCGACAAGAAGATCGGCAATGTTCAGGACATCCTGCCGTTGCTTCAGCAGATCGCGCAGCAGAGCCGCTCGCTGCTGATCATCGCCGAGGACGTCGAGGGCGAAGCGCTCACCACGCTGGTACTCAACAAACTGCGCGGTACGTTCAACTGCATCGCGGTCAAGGCACCCGGCTTCGGCGACCGCCGCAAAGCCATGTTGCAGGACATCGCCATCCTCACCGGCGGCGAAGTCATCTCTTCGGAAGTCGGTCTCGACCTCAAAGAAACGCGTCTTGACCAGCTCGGCACCGCTCGTCAGGTCAAGGTCGATAAAGACAAGACCATCATCGTGGAAGGCGCTGGTTCTGCGGAAGAAATTAAGGCGCGCGTTGCCGCTCTGAAAGTGCAGATCGGTGAAACTACGAGCGATTACGATAAGGAGAAACTCCAGGAGCGCCTGGCCAAGCTCGCAGGCGGTGTAGCCGTTATCGCGGTTGGCGCGGCCACCGAAATCGAGATGAAGGAGTTCAAACTCCGCATCGAAGACGCGCTTTCCGCAACCCGCGCGGCTGTGGAAGAAGGCATCGTCCCCGGCGGCGGCGTTGCGCTGCTCAACGTAACCTCGAAGGTCAAAAAGCTCTCCGAAGAGGCGGAAGGCGATTTCAGGACCGGCGTGAACATCGTATTGCGCGCACTGGAAGAACCGCTTCGTCAGATCGCTGTCAACGCAGGCACGGACGGCGCTGTCGTGGTAGAGAATATCCGTCGCGAGGACAAAACCGGCTTCGGTTACAATGCTGCTAAGGACACTTACGGCGTACTTGCGGACGAGGGCATCATCGATCCGACCAAGGTCACTCGCAGCGCGCTGCAGAACGCGGCTTCCGTTGCGGCCATGGTGATCACCACCGAGAGCCTGGTCACCGATATTCCGACGCCTCCGGCGCCGGCACCGGCACCCGGTCCCGATATGGGCGGCATGTATTAATCGAAAGAAACTCACAAAAAAGCGCGGCGTCTGCCGCGCTTTTTATCGTTATGGACTTGAGTCTGTGTCTGGAGCGAAGCGAGAGACACAATAAACCACCCGCGGCGTGATTGAGCTTCAGGTTAGGGTGTGTTTCTAAAACCACAAAAGCGCATTTCCGCCACCTCGGCTTGCATATTTTCGTTGAAAAGCCTCGCCGCAGCACCACTGCGCCTGTG
>CAYTHS010000209.1:0-1964 GCA_964437665.1 uncultured Oscillospiraceae bacterium | reverse complement strand
CGGTTCCCTCCTTCGTATTGTTCGCAAACACGCCGGCGTCCTCGAGTTTCGTCATGGCCCCGTTGATCAGGTACAAATCCCCGCCGAGTTCCGGCGCGATGCGATCGAGGTTTTCCAGCTCGCGGATATCGTTCGCACTCATCCAGCCGTTCTGTCGCGCGGTCGCATACCCGGCCATACGGGAGGCGTAATCGCCGCGGAGAAGCCCGTCGACGTTGAACTTAATGAAGTGTGCCGGCTTCTCACTTTCGGAGAGCAGTACCCGGCACATACTCTGCTCCCAGCGCACTACCCAGGGATCGAGTGTATATTTCACGAACTCGAGCGACTGCTGTTCGATGTTGCTGAACGACGATTTCTCCAGATCCGCCAGCATGTGCGGCGGCACGCGGAAGATACGCGCAATCTCGTTGATCTGGAACTTCCGTGTCTCGAGGAACTGCGCCTGCTCGGGCGAAATGCCGATCGGCGTATATTTCATGCCCTCTTCGAGCACGGCGATCTTATGCGCATTACTACTTCCCTGATGCGCCGCGTTCCAACTGTCGCGCACGCGCTGCGGGTCCTTGATGGTGCCCGGGTGTTCCAGCACGCCGGACGGGGCCGCACCGTTGGCGAAGAATTTCGCGCCGTATTCTTCTGTGGCCATGGCCAGGCCGATTGCGTTCTTCGCCATGGCGATCGGGCTGTAGCCGATCAGGCCGTCGAAGCCGAGGCCTGGGATGTGAAGAACATCCGAAGACAGTAAACGAACGCGACTACTGCCGCTCACCGCTTTCGCATCTTCCGCCCCTTTTTGATACAAATAAAAAAGCCGGCCGTTTTGATCACGGTCGACTGTCATTTTGTTCGGCATGAGCGGATAGAGCGCGATCACCTCACCTCTGGCGTTTCGGATTACTTGCGCGTAAGCGTTACCCCACAGGAGCAGGTGGCTCATGAGTGTTTCCCTAAACGCAAAGCTCGTCATCTCGGGATTCGGTTCGTCGTGCAGCAGCCGGTAGAGCGGATGCTTCAGTGCTCTCTCCTTGCCGCCACTATCGTTATACCGATAGACGTTCAGCGGCAGGCCTGCTACGGCTTCCGACAGGATCCGCACGCAAGAGTACACCGCCGTCATTTGCATGGCGGTTGTTTCATTCACCGGTTTCCCGCTCGACGTACCGCCGAAGAAAAAGCTGTAGAAACTGCTACTCAAGTAGTTCTTCGGCTTATCGCGGGAATGGAAGATCGATTTAAACGGATTCATTGATTTCTCTCCTGCAAGATAATGATTGACTTCTTGCAAACAATAAGATATAGTTGCATCCGCGTGGTGCGAATCAGCATCACGCAATATTTATTTAGAGGTATTTAATGTACAGCGACAAAACCATCGTCTGCAAAGATTGCGGACAAGAATTCACCTTTACTGCCAGCGAGCAAGAATTTTTCGCCGAAAAAGGCTTTACGAATGAACCACAGCGCTGCAAGTCCTGCAGAATTGCTCGCAAGGGTAATTCCAGAGGCAACGGCTCCCGTCAGATGTATGACGCTATCTGTTCGGAATGCGGAAAACCCTGTCAGGTTCCGTTCCAACCACGTACCGACCGACCGATCCTGTGCAGCGATTGCTTCAGAAACAACAGGTAATTTCAAGAGATGCATCCAAATACGGATGCATCTTTTTTATATCAGCAATAACCCCCTGGAATCATAGATGCTTCCTGTTCCGCCTCCGCCATTCCGCAGTGCCCGATCCAGCGCCATAATCGTCGCCACAGCACCGTCGATTTTCTCGGTGCTTTTTTCTTTGTCCGGCTTGATGTTGCCGGCCGGATCGGTACGGATATAGATGTTGTCCATCATCCAGCGCAGAACCGGCTGGCCGCCGTGCGCGATCCTCTGCTCCAGCGTCAGCTTCATGAGTTCCTTCGTCGGCGGAGACATATCCTTGAACCCTTGACCGAACGGAACGACCGTGA
>CAYTHS010000208.1:0-2039 GCA_964437665.1 uncultured Oscillospiraceae bacterium | reverse complement strand
GCACCACTGCGCCTGCGTTTTTCGCCTCAATCTGCAAGCCGATCCAGCAAAACTGTGGAATACCGGTTAGCGCCGCAAACAAAATTCAATCCGCAGGCAAACTGCCCAGCCCCGTGCGCCAACCCGTCCGATTCACGGGAAGCTCCGAATTTCACCGTATACGCATCAAAAAACGATGGTCTTGAAAACCCCAGAATGAATGGAACGCTTCTCCGTTGTTTTATTCAGCACTTCCTGTGCATTTCACGCATGATTTATTCATTTGAACACTGCGCTGTCCGCACCGGTACCTTGACCACAATTTTGATCACCTGCATCGGACCATCTGCAGCGCAGCGCGGCTGATGCGCATCCTCGGGCGCGAAAACCGCAAAGTCTCCCGTTTTTAGATATACGCCGCCATATATCCGCGGCACTTGATAGAACGTAATGTCGTTTCCCGCATTATATGGTGTTTCAATGGTTAAGCCTTCCCGCTTCGTACAGCCGATCCACTCTTCCCCCGCCGCCATGAACTGGATATCGAGAAACCGCTCGTGCGTTTCGTATTTCGCTTCGGAAGCAAGCGTCGTCGTATAGTGCTGAACGCTCGCATGCACACCGTTTTCCAATTCCAGCCAGCCTTCGGGCAGTGCAGTCAGATCGTCGCGCTGTAAAAACGCAAACGCAGTCTGAAATTTGGGCTGTTTCAAATCATACTTATTTGGACATGAAATCGTACCGCTGATCATTGATCTTCTCCTTCTTTCTGCATTGTATTCTCTTTGCTTTTTATCTTGCATTTACCGGCTAACCATACAACAGTGAAAATTGTCGAAATGACAAGATAACCCCACGAACTTGCCAGAATTGGTAAGCGGTCCCAGTTCACGCCAATTGCAGACGCGATGCCCGCAAAGATGTATGCCGAGAGAAACGTACCCAGTCCGTTTGCAACCATAATGACCGAAATCGCAAACGCTCGCTGCCGAGGTGCGACGGACATCCCCGCAAAAAGCGGAATCGCCGGAAGAATCATGCCGTAACCAAACCCGTACACAATCGAGCCGAGATAGATCAACGCGATATTCCCGCCGACTACTAGAATGATTTTGCCGGCAAAGCAAATCATGCCCGCCAGGATGAACACACCTTGTTCGATTTTGTTGATCAGTTTGCTCATGATATGTCCGCCGATTACGCCGCCGATGCTGAATACCGCAAGAACCAGCGCGCTGGACGAAGCCGTACCATAGTTGTTGTTTGCGATAATAGACGATATGTTCGTGATATATGCATAAAACAACGTAATAAAGAAGAAGGATAACGCAAACCATCCCCAAAACGGCTTCCCGAACGCGCGTATCGCGGCGCCAAACGACTGGTCATGTTCGATCCGTTCACTTTCCATGTAGATCTTCGGTTCGCGTAAATACATCATCACGATCGGCAGCACTGGGACCGCAAGCAGATAAGCGAGGAAGCTATACCGCCATGAAATTGCGCAGGCAAAGCCGCCAATCATTTGATAAACAATCGCAGCGGCATTTGCCGTTGCGCCGTTAACCCCCATTTGCCGCTGCGCAAACTCCTTCGGAAGTTCCAGCATCGTGATCGACGGCGTTATGGGATTGAGAATACCCAGGCCGACGCCCATCATGGCACGCGCCGCAATAATCAACCCCAGCGAGTTTAAAAACAGCGGCAGCAGACCGCCGGCAATGGTCAGCAGAATCGCTGCCAGCGCCATCGTACGGTACCGCACGCGCCGTCCGAGCAGCCGTCCGGTAATCAAAGCGCACGGTACGGAGAACAACGACGGAATCGTTGCCAGCATTGCCACAGAGGTTTGTTTTGCGTTCGGAAATGCAGCCGCAATATCCGCCAGTGCAGGCGTCGTTGCGCTCATCGCCATGGTGAGCGTCGAAAGCGCTAATACGCTGACAATCGTCCGCTGCTGGGATGATAATGGTTTCATCGTTATCGTCATATTGCTTCCTTAAAAAGTATTAATTTGGGGGACCTCCCCAAAAACTGGCTTTTGACGGAACGGTCACATT
>CAYTHS010000207.1:0-2108 GCA_964437665.1 uncultured Oscillospiraceae bacterium | reverse complement strand
ATTTTGTGAATGAATTGTCAAAATATCTCGATAATCAACAAAGACTTTTTCACGCGCAAGATTATAAATCGGACATTATCGAAGGTTTTAAGGAAGCAACCGTACATTTGTATAAGCACCTCTTTCCATATAGGGCTTCGATTAAAAATGCTTATGCACAGAATCGTGCAAACGACTGGGAATTTCAATTCATAAGCTTTAATTACACGACAACTCTGGACAGGTGTATCGATTTGTTCGGTGCACCCGGATGTATTATACATTCTCAGTTCGAAAATTTCCGCAAACATCCTAGTAAAATTTCAGGCGTTATTCACGTCCATGGCACCACTGATTTCGGCATGCAGATGGGGGTTGACCACGCATCGCAAATTGATGATTCTCTGATTCGCAGTGCCAACGACGTCAAGTGCAGCGTTGTGAAACCGCTGGCAAACGAATTACTGAATCCAGAAATTGTAAAAAGCTGCTCAAGCAGTATCGAACGCAGCGATATAATTTGCACTTACGGGATGTCTTTGGGCGAAACAGACACCATTTGGTGGAAAAAAATTGTAAAGTGGCTTTCGGCTGACGAGACCCATTTGCTTGTAATTTTTTATTATGATAATGATTATCACGCATCGGTAGCCGGTGACTACAACATTTGGTCGAATAAGGCAAAGGAAATGCTTTTGGATAACGCTGAAGTTGATAGCAATAGCGAAGAATATGAAATGCTAAAAAAGCGAATCTATGTTTGTATGAATATAAGCCTCTTCGGTATAGAGCTCCGCAATATCTGCAAGCCTTCATAAATCTCCTGCTTTTCGTTTTGCTTACATACCTTTTTCGTTGCTCCTTGCGGCATTCTTTGATTCTATCTATAATGAGAATAACGAATCCATTCTAAGGAGCACATCAAATGATTTTTAAGCGTCTGACGGAAACCGCCCTTCTGAAAGCGGGCGAGAGAACCATCTCCGATATTCGTATCGGCCTGCGCTACACCGCCGTGTTGCTTGACGACGGTTCCTGCGGCGTTGCCTACACCTATCAAAGCGGCCCTGCCTGCGGCTGCCACGTACTGCACGACGCAGGACATATGACCGGCAAACCCGTTTCCGAACTGATACCGTTTCTATTGGAAACCAACACCCTGCGTGCTTCCGTCGGTCTCGCCGCCGTCAACGCCGTGATGAACGCTGCCAACCCGGCGTACAGCGGCGGCAACGTTGTGGAGGCGCTGAAAATCACGCAGGACGATACATTCGGCATGGTCGGCGAATTCAAACCTATCCGCGCCGCGGTGAGCAAAATGACCGATGGCATGTATATATTTGAACTGAACATCGAAAAAGGCCCGGACCTTTACCCGGAAGAGGCCATTCCGGACTATCTGCCCAAATGCGACGTCGTGGTCGTCACAGCAACCAGCATCATCAATCACACGATCGACGGCGTCCTTGAACACTGCAAAAACGCCCGGCAGGTCTGCGTCGTCGGTCCGTCCACTCCGCTTGACCCCGCCGCGTTTGCCGGCACGCCTGTTACGCTGCTGGCCGGGAGCGTTGCAAGGGACGTGCCGCAGCTATTGCAAATCGTCAGCCAGGCGGGCGGCACCATGCACATGAAACCCGCAATCGATCAGGTCATGTTAAACGTTTGAGATACCAATTTCAAGCAAGAACGGAGCGGATAACCGCTCCATTGAGGCCGTCTAAAAACCAGTTTTTTGACGGGTTAACCGTTCTTTGCCTCTCGTCCTTCGGGCTCGCGGGCGGCAAAGAACACAGAGTAACCGCCTGTTCCGGGCGATCCGTTCCGCCGGATGAACCGGCGCAGCCGGAATAAACGGGTTAAGGGCTGCGGACTTTAACAATCCCAAGGACTTTTTTGACAGGCTGAGAAGCGCCTTTGGGTCGCTTGAGACCGTCAAAAAACTTGTTTTTTGACGGGGAACCACGTTTTGCCTCTCGTCCTTCGGACTCCCGGGCGGCAAAACGCACAGAGAAACCGCCCGAAATGGGCGATCGTACTGCGCCGGATGAACCGGCACAGCCGGAATATGCGAGTTAAGGGTTACGACCCTTAACAATCCCAGGGGCTTTTTTGACAGGCTGAAGCGC
>CAYTHS010000206.1:0-2111 GCA_964437665.1 uncultured Oscillospiraceae bacterium | reverse complement strand
CAGTATGCCGACCGGAACGGTCTCCACATGGTCCAGGCAGGCGCAATCATTCTGGCCACCGGCTGCCGGGAGCGCACGCGCGGAGCCATCGGCGTTGCGGGTACGCGTCCGGCAGGGGTCTATACCGCCGGCGTCGTGCAGCGCCTGGTCAACATTGAAAACGTGCGTCCCGGCAACCGCGCGGTCATCCTCGGCAGCGGCGATATCGGCCTGATCATGGCGCGCCGGCTCACGCTCGAAGGCATGGAAGTAACCTGTGTGCTTGAAAAGCTGCCTTACTGCAGCGGGCTGACGCGAAACGTACGCCAGTGTCTGACGGACTACGATATCCCCCTCCATCTTTCTACAACGGTGACCGGCATTCTTGGCGAGCGCCGCCTTGAAGCAGTCACCGCCGCCGAAGTGGACGAATCGGGTTACGTTTTACCGGAAACCCGGCGCACGATCCCCTGTGACACACTGATCCTCTCCGTCGGCCTGATCCCGGAGAACGAGCTGGCCAAAGACTGCGGGATCGCCATAGACCCCGTCACGGGCGGCGCACGCGTGGACGGGCGGCTGATGACCAGCATGCAGGGCGTATTTGCCTGCGGCAACGCCCTCCACGTGCACGATATTGTGGACATGGTTTCACAGGAGTCGGAAACCGCCGCAAAACACGCCGCCGTATTCATAAAAAACGGACTCCCCGCAAACAACCAAATCCCCGTTCATGCAGGAGACGGCGTGCGTTACGTCCTGCCGGGAAGCGTGCTGCAGGACACGCGCACGACGCTTTCCCTTCGCGTGAACCGTCCCGGCAGAATGCAGACGGTGCTCGTGCAGCGCGGTAAAAGCACGCTGGCCGAAAAACCGAACCGCCGTCTTTCACCCGCCGAGATGATCCGGATACCCCTTCAGCCCATCCCCGCAGGACCGGCCGAACTATCCATTTCACTCCGGCAGGACGAAGCGCCGGAGGACTCTCCGCAGGGCGGGCTGATTTGCACCTGCTGTCCGAGCGGCTGTACACTGCTGCCTGAAAAAAAGCAGGACGGCACGCTGGATATCTCCGGCGCGCTGTGCAGGCGCGGCAAAGCGTTCGGTCTTGCGGAGCTGACCGATCCGCGCCGTACCCTGACGACGACCGTACGCGTCGCAGGCGCCAGATATCCGCTCGTCTCCGTCCGCAGTAAAAACCCGGTACGCAAAGCGGAACTAAAAGCCTTAGTGACCGGTCTGCGCGCCGTAACTTTGACCGCGCCGGTCGTCTGCGGCGATGAAGTTCCGTTCACCGGCGCGGAGGTCGTCGTGACGGGCCGCGCAAATCCCCCGGACAAAACGTAACGGATTCTTTGGCCGGAACGTTCGCATCCGGCATCAGGAAGAACTGTCCCGCCGCTTTTCAAATCTACAGGTTTATGCTATATTGGTTTTGTAACCGCGCGCCGGTACGGCGCTGACCATGCAGGAACAAAACGGAGCTTTTATGAACGCGCATCAAAAGAAAATGATCGCCCCGATTGTGATCACCTTTCTGCTTTCGGCTTACATGCTGGCATATTTCATTTTTTTAATCGTTTTGCCGATGCCTGTCGTGGTAAAGGTTCTCGTCGGTGTGATTCCGCTGGCGCTTCTCGGCGCAAGCGTGTATGTTCTTGTACAACGAATTCAAGAGATAAGGAGCGGAGAAGAAGATGATCTTAGTCAATACTGATTATATCGGCGGGAAAGAGCTCGAAATGCTAGGACTTGTCAAAGGCAGCACCATCCAGACCAAAAATCTCGGCAGGGACATTACCCAAGGGCTCAAAACGCTCGTCGGCGGCGAATTGACCGCTTACAACGAGATGATGAACGACGCGCGCGCACTGGCCACCAAACGCATGGTCGCGGAAGCCGAAAAACTCGGCGCGGACGCAATTGTGAACGTACGCTATGCCTCCAGCGCCGTCATGTCCGGCGCGGCCGAAGTCATTACCTACGGAACCGCAGTTAAATTCAAATAATTTCTCAGTATATACGGCAGGCGGCGCGGGCAAAAGTCCACGCCGCTTCAGTCTGTCAAAAAAGTCCTTGGGATTGTTAAGGGCCGCAGCCCTTAACCCGTTTTTCCGGCTGCGCCGGTTCAT
>CAYTHS010000205.1:0-2242 GCA_964437665.1 uncultured Oscillospiraceae bacterium | reverse complement strand
TCTGCAAGCCGATCCAGCAGAACTGCATCTTTCAGACTTTAGAAACACACCCTAAGCTTCGACCGTTTCGCCGGCAACTGCTCGATTGGCGCTTGACAATCAGAATTTCTATGATAAACTGACACTAATTAAATAATATATAATGATAGAGGTGCGGTTGTCATCAGTAGCGCCGGGCAAGACCGGAGCGAAAGGGGCTGCCGCCGAAGTGCTGAAAACGTAAATCTGCGGATGGAAGCGCTGGGCTGCGGGAGAATATGTCGCAGACTGTCACGGAAGTGGAGAGCTGTCATTGGTCAAAGCGGGGCCGCCCGTTCTGCATACATGGGGAAAACCGTTTATGTAAGGCCGTGAGTTTTTCATTTGAGAGATTCACGGTTTTTTTATATAAAAAATCGACAAGAGGAAGGAAATTACTATGAAAAAAATACTTGCCCTGATGCTTGCCGCCGCGCTGATCGTTTCGTTCGGCGCGTGTGCAAAAGAAACAAGCGAAGCCGCAGTTACCGGCGTGGAGGACGGCGTGCTGACCGTCGCGATGGAGTGTGCATATGCGCCTTATAACTGGACGCAGCCGGACGATTCCAACGGAGCGGCGCCGATTAAGGATTCCAGCGAATATGCCAACGGCTACGACGTAATGATGGCGCAGAAGATCTGCGAAGCCAACGGCTGGGAACTCGAGGTCGTGCGGCTTGACTGGGATTCGCTGATTCCCGCCGTGCAAACCGGCCAGATCGACGCGGTCATCGCCGGCCAGTCCATGACGCCAGAGCGCATGGAGCAGGTCGACTTTGCGGGGCCGTACCTCTATGCAACGATCGTATGCCTTACGCTTGACGGCAGCAGCTATGCATCCGCAAAGGGGATTTCCGACTTTGCGGGCGGCGCTTGCACCAGCCAGCTCGGCACGATTTGGTACGATACCTGTCTGCCGCAGATTCCGGATGCCCGAATCCAGCCCGCATCCGAGACCGCGCCCGCGATGCTGATGGCGCTCGAAACCGGTACGGTCGATTTTGTCTGCACCGATATGCCGACGGCGCAGGGCGCGGTTGCCGCATATCCCGATATGGTGATCCTAGATTTTGCGGGAGGTGGAGACGACTTCACGGTGGAAGAGAGCGACGTCAACATCGGTATCTCCGTGATGAAGGGAAATACCGTCCTGAAGGATGCGCTCGATAGTGTGCTCGGTACGATGACCGCGGACGATTTCAACGCGCTTATGGCGCAGGCGATCGCCATTCAGCCCATCACGAATAACTGACCGGGGCGGATTGGCGGCTTGAACTTTTTTGAAACGAACGGATCGCGAAACGGGCGCGCCATGCACGGCGTGCCCCGCCGTGGCCGGAAAGGAGAAGGGGCGGAGTGAGTAATCTGGCACAGCTTGGCAGCGATATTGTGAAGCTTTGGAATCATTACGGCCTCGTGTATCTCAACGGCATGTGGAAAACGGTTTCACTTGCCGTCGTCTGTACCGCGGTTGGCTGTATCATCGGTTTCATCTGCGGAATCCTGCAGACAATTCCCTATACGAAGACCGATCATCCCGCAAAACGTACGTTTCTGGGTTTTATCCGGGCGCTTGTACGCGTATATGTGGAAGTGTTTCGGGGAACGCCGATGATCCTGCAGGCGGTTTTCGTCTATTATGGGCTGCCATACTTTACCAACAACGCGGTGCACTGGAGCAGCGTCTGGATGGCCGCGTTTACGGTCGTTTCGATCAATACGGGCGCATATATGGCGGAAACGGTGCGCGGCGGCATCCTTTCCGTCGATTCCGGTCAGACCGAAGGCGCCAAAGCAATCGGCATGACGCATGTGCAGACGATGCTGCACGTCATCCTGCCGCAGGCGCTGCGCAGCATCCTGCCACAGATTGGCAATAACTTTATTATCAATCTAAAGGATACGTCGGTGATGTTCATCATCGGCTATACCGAGTTTTTCGCAACGCACAAAGCGGTCGTCGGAGCTACGTTCCTCTATTTTCCGTCCGCGACCATTGAGATGGCGGGATATCTGTTTATGACGCTGGTCAGCTCGTTTTTGCTGCGGTTCTGGGAAAAACGGATGGACGGCAGCGACAGCTACGACCTTGCGACAATGGACACGCTGGCCCATACCAGCGGGCTGACACGCTTCCCGGGAAAGAAACGCGGTGCACAAAAGGAAGGGGGCCGCTGAATGATGGAAGGAAATATTTTGCAGGTCGGCCATCTTTCCAAGACGT
>CAYTHS010000204.1:0-2278 GCA_964437665.1 uncultured Oscillospiraceae bacterium | reverse complement strand
CGAGGCTTTTCAACGAAAACATGCCGTCGGGACGGCGGTAATGCGCTTTTGTGATTTTAGAAACACAACCTAATAAGCAATTGCAAAGGAATCCGCCGCATGGGTAAAAAGGACACACGCATCACGCAGCTTCTCAACATGCTGCATTCCACCGGCCGCGTCACAACCGCGGAAGCTACGGACTTGCTCGGCATTTCGGAAGCGACCGCAAGACGCATGTTTACCGAGCTGGAGAGGGACGGAAAAGTGCTGCGCGACTACGGCGGCGTCCGTCCCGCCGCAAAAACCGGCGATTTTCCGTTTGAACTGCGCGAAAAAGTCTTTCAGCAGGAAAAAATACGGATCGGCCGCCTGGCCGCCTCGTTCGTGAAAGACGGCGATACGATCTACCTCGACTGTGGGACAACGCTGCTGCAGATGGCGCTCGCGCTCAGCGCAATGCTCTGCGACGGCGTTTTCCGCTCGCTCAACCTCGTTACAAATTCCATCGCCAACGTGCAGGCGATCGCCCCTTCCCCGTTCTGCCGCGTCATTTTGATCGGCGGCGAATACAACAGCAAACAACGCGATTTTTCCGGCCCGCTGACGGAGAAATTCGTTTCGCCGCTGCACTTTTCAAAGTGCTTTCTCGGCTGCGACGGACTGGATGCAAAAATGGGGTTCTCTTCCAATCTTTTCAGCATCTCCAGCCTGAACGCGGCGGTCATGGAACGTTCGGACAAAACATTTATCCTGCTGGACAAAAGCAAATTCGGCCGTCGTTCGCTGGTGTCCTACGCACAGACGAGCGAAGTTCCCGCGGTCATAACCGATCGCGCGCCCGAGGGCGAACTGCATACCGCGCTCGCCGACAGCGGCGTCATCGTCCATGTAGCGGAAGAATAACGCGGGTTGCCGCCCGGAATTTTTTTATAAGAATGCACAAGGAGGAACAAACCATACATGAAACCGAAAATCCGTACGCCGTACTTTGAAACCGGCGTAAAAAACTACATCTACGGCGACGCGGTTCTCGAATACGCCATAGCCGCCGACGCTGCTTCCATCCGGCACGACGTGGACGTGCTTTTCATCGCGCCGTATACGGAGATCCGCCGTATCCGCGAACACACGAAGAGGCTGATCGTTCTCGCGCCGTATATGGACGTGCTCCGTCCGGGGCGCGGCATTGCCGACGTGCTGCCGGAAGCGCTCGCAGCCGCCGGCGCGCATGGCGTGGTGCTCAACCACTGCGAGCGCCCGATGACGCTGAGCCATATCCGCCAGGCCGTCGAACGCGCAAAGGAACTGGACATGCTTTCGTTCGTCTGCGCGGACACCGTCGCGGAAGCGCAGGCCGTCGCACATTTTCATCCGGACATCATCAACCCCGAGCCGACCGAACTGATCGGCGGCACCGCCGCAAGCGACATGCGCTATGTGAAGAAAGCGATTCAGGCGGTCAAAGCCATCGACCCGAACATCCTCGTGGAACAGGCGGCCGGCATCACCACCGCGCAGCAGATCTATGATTTCATCATGGCCGGATCGGAGGCGGCGGGTTCCGCTTCCGGCATCCTTCGTTCGCCGCACCCTTATGAACTGCTGGACGAAATGGTGCTGTACACGAAAAAAGCGGGCGAAGCGCTGGCCAGGCAGGGCAAAGCATAAGTAACTTTATCAGGAGGACAGCATGGTATACAGGGAATCCTTTCAAGTTCAGAGCAACCACCGCACCGTTACCTTTCATAACGTCACGGCGCAGGCGAAGGACGTTGTGGCGCGTTCCGGCATCCAAAACGGGATCGTCGTCGTCTATTCGCACCACACGACCTGCTGCGTCATCACGCAGGAGGCGGCGTTCGACGAGTCCATGACCGGGTTGGAAACGCTCCAGCAGGACTTCGTGGACGCATTCGAATCGTTCATGCCGGTCTGCCGCCGGGAGGGCATGTATCTGCACCCCGGTCCCAAGGCGCTTGCGTTTGCAGCCGAGCACGACGAGGACGCGTTCGGCTGCCACAATACCGACGCGCACCTGCGCAGCGCGCTGGTCGGCCGGAGCGAAACCATCGTACTCATCGACGGGCAGCTGGACCTCGGCGAATTCGGGTTTATCTATTTTATCGATTTCGACCAGACGCGCGGACGCGAACGCACCGTACAGATACAGGTTATCGGCGAATAAAAGCTTGTTATACGACCGGATGCAAACTCAGGCCGCTTTCTTTTGAAGAAAGCGGCCTCAGCCTGTCAAAAAAGCTTCTGGGATTGTTAAGGGTCGTAACCCTTAACCCAC
>CAYTHS010000203.1:0-2369 GCA_964437665.1 uncultured Oscillospiraceae bacterium | reverse complement strand
CCTTATTAATAAGGCGAACGACCACGCGAAGCGGCGCGGCGTAGTTTACGTCGCGCTCTTTGCTTTCTTCCATAGAATATTTCGGTTTGTCTAAATCAATGTGGTAATCGACAAACTCTAAAACGAGCTTGCCGGAATAATCGGTTATCGGGGAAATATCGTCAAAAACGTCTCGCAGGTCCTCCTTTAGAAAACGATAGTACGAATTCTTTTGGATCTCGATCAGATCCGGCATGTCGAGAACTTCCCGAATTCTGGAAAAGCTCTTTCGCGTCTGTCTGCCCATTTGAACGTCATGCATCATCGCGTACTCCCCTTGCCGACGCGGTTTGCGGCCGCGCCTTTGCTGATTTTCTCGCACAAAAAACGTGTTCCGACTTATAACGTTCCGCCGCGCACATGCCCCGATGCTGTACACTGTTTTATGCCTACGCGCATAAAAAAGCATATTTCGGGGCATACTACTTCAGTTTAATAATCATAAGTCAATCATGAATGATATCATCCAGTTTGTCGCCTGTCAAGAAAAGATTCCGAAATATATTGCCGATTTTAGCTGTTTTGTTGTATGATATTGAGAAATATCGGTTTATTTCACATTTATTTTGCATTTGTACGGAAAGGCGGGCAACAACAAACGATGAAAACGCGGGAAGAAGCTCTGGAACTGCTGAAAACACACAATACAAACGACGCTCTGATCCGGCACGCATATGCCGTTGAAGGCGTCATGCGGCGTTTCGCTCAAAAGCTCGGCGAGGACGCGGAATACTGGGGACTGGTCGGCCTTCTGCACGACGTGGATTACGAAAAATGGCCGGAAGAGCACCTCAAAGTTGCGCCGAAGCTGCTGGGAGAAGCCGGGTTCGACGCGGACTTCATCCACGCGGTGGAAAGTCACGGCTGGGGGCTTTGCTCGGAAGTCAAGCCCGAAAAAAAGATGGAAATCGTACTCTATACCATCGACGAACTGACAGGTCTCATCACGGCGGCGGCCTATATGCGCCCGTCGCGCAGCGTCATGGACATGGAAGTCAAAAGCGTGAAAAAGAAGTTTAAAGACAAGGGCTTTGCCGCCGGCGTCAACCGCGACGTCATCCGCGGCGGCTGCGAAATGCTCGGCGTGACGCTTGACGAGGTCATTCAGGAAGCGATCCTCGGCATGCGGGACGTACACGAAGCGCTGGGACTGTAAGCGAAACCGTCAGCGAACCTTTTTTGAACGGGATAACCGCCCTTCGCTGCTCATCTATCGGACGCGCGGGTGACATAACGCACAAGGAAATCACCCGTTCCAGGCGATGGTACTGTCCAGAATAATCCTGCGTATCCGGAATTAATGGATTATAGGCTGCGCCCTCAGCTCTGGCGGAGATTGATTCGACAAGTTGTGCTTCCCTTTTTTCTTTTAAGAAAAAAGGAAAGCTTTTTGATGCGCATAACGTATGCGAATCGTCCCGAATATCAGCCAATCTTTTTTGCTTCTTTTGTTTTTAGGAGTATAAAAAACAGGCGGCCGGGGATATTCCCAGCCGCTCCGTTCTTCCCTATTAAATTTATTTCCGGTCTGCCTGCCAGGGTGAGTTTCCAAAACCCGCAAAGCGCATTTTCGTCGACTCAACTTGCAGATTCTTGTTAAAAGCCTCGCCGCAGCACCACTGCGCCTGCGTTTTTCGCCTCAATCTGCAAGCCGATCCAGCAAAACTGCATCTTCTCGACTTTAGAAACGCACCCTAGAAGTTGAACTCCGCTTCCCAGTCGAATTCACCGGATTTTTCCACGCTGTCCGGCCAATGCCCGCACCAATCAGGCACCTGCGGCGCTTCTACCCGATCGAGGCTCGGCGTGTACGGCTTGACGTCCAGAACGGGACTGCCGTCGAACGCGTCGATATATGCAAGGTGGACGATTCCGTTCGCTCGGTCGATGCCGGTGACAAATGCACAGGAGAGCGCGATCGGGTTCGGACGCTCCGGCGAACGTGTTGCAAACGTGCCCATATCGTCCGGACCATGCCGGTAAGGTTTTTCCATCGTCAGTTTTGTACGGGAGTTTTCGTTGTCGCAGCCGTCGAACCACCAGAGTATCTGTGCGCAAGAGAATCCTTCCAGGCCGGTCAGCGCTGGCGCGTATTCTTCGTCCAGCACGACCGCCGCTTTTCCATCACAGACAGAAATCTTTCCAATGGGATGGAGAATCATTTTTTGCATAATCCGCTTTCTCCTTTTCGATTAATTTGGTACCGTTAATCTAGGGTGAGTTTCCAAAACCCGCAAAGCGCATTTTCGTCGACTCAACTTGCAGATTGAGGCCAAAAAACACAGGCGCAGTGGTGCTGCGGCGAGGCTTTTCAACGAAAATATGCAAGT
>CAYTHS010000202.1:0-2436 GCA_964437665.1 uncultured Oscillospiraceae bacterium | reverse complement strand
AAAATCTACTGCGCCGATTCCCGTGATACCCGGAAAACCGCCCGTACTGGGGCAATTTTGACAAATGAATATCCGTTTTGGCTTCTACATCCCTCCAAACATCCCTCGGATTTCCGAGATTTGTTCCTGGGATTGAAGATAAGCCGGTGTGATGGAATTGGCAGACGTAGTGGATTCAAAATCCACCGGTAGTGATACCGTGCCGGTTCGAGTCCGGCCACCGGCACCACGCCCGAAAACCCGCATAAAATCTAAGGTTTTCGGGCTTTTTTATTCCTCCAATATCCATCGAGCTTTGAAAAAAAGCCCTATCGGGGACTACACCCCGCCAAATCATCCCTCTTGCGCCGGTGGGCTTTGTGTGGGGAAAATGCTCAGAATAGCATTTGCCGAGGTCACTTTCGAGCTGTAATCCAGGTGTGTATAAATATTGGAGGTCGTAGATATATCGCTGTGTCCCAACCATTCCTGTATCTCTTTTAGGCTGACGCCATGTGCATATAGGAGACTGGCGCAGCTGTGCCGAAGATCGTGAAATCTGATCTTCTTTAGATGGTTGTTCGCAAGAGTGATTCCAAAATTCTGTGTGATAAAATTCGGCTTTACGAGTTCTCCAAGTTCGTTCACATAGATATAGTCCAAGTAATCTTTGCAATACATACGGCCACATACCTGACGATTGCTTTCCTGCTCAGCTTTCATGCGGATTAAAATGTCCTCGAAGGGTTTAACCAAAGGCAGTGTTCGATGACTGGATTTCGTTTTCGTCCGTTCCTTGTCGATCATAGTCACTCTACCGTCCAGCATGACTTCCGTGACAGTATGCTTGATCGTGAGGGTTTTCCGCTCAAAGTCGATAGCGTCCCATTTTAGGCCGACGATTTCACTTCGTCGCAAACCGTAGAATGCACCAAGGGTAACGGCAAATTCGATCCGCTTGCCCTTGACGACGGAAAACAAGTTTTCCAGTTCCTTTTCGTTGTAGGTTGTCGCTACATACTTGCTCTTTTTCGGGCGTTCCACCCTGTCGGCTGGATTGAAGTCGATCAAGCCAAGTCGCAGCGCGTATTGGAGAGCCTTTCTTATGTTGGCGTGACGATGAATCACAGTATTCGCGCTGACCTTTTCCACGTTCAAACCGTATAGATAATAGTCTTGAATATGTTTGGGGGTCAGTTCCGATAACGTCAACCCCTTCTGCTTGAAATACGGAACGATACGGCTTTTGATTACCATTGCATAATTAGCATAGGTGGTGATCTCAACGCAGTTCTTCATCAGTTCCAGCCATTCCAGCATGAAATCCGTAAACAGGATGTTGCCGGACGCGTCTTTGTCGCCGATGGAAACGCCATTGTCAAAGTTCTGCCGAGCTTCAAGAAGCATGGTTTCCGCCCGTCTCTTGTTTCCCTTTGCGGAAAGCCCCGTGCTGATGGATTTGGTTTTGCGTTTACCAAGCGCATCATTAAAGCTCAGTACAATTTGATAAAATCCGTTTTGTTCTCTTAGGTGTCCTGCTACCATTGTGTAATCCTCCTTTTTTTGTAGCAGCCATTTCACCCGTTGTTGACACTTCGAGTATAGCAACAGGCATATTCTGGTGCAAGGGTACGAGGTCAACCGCAGTGGATTACGTTGAGGTAGGCAAGAATATGAAGTTTTGGAATTTTGTAGGTTCGTCCTATTCTGAAATGAGCGATCCTGTTCTCGTGCAGCAATCGATATGCGGATTTCTCGCAGATACCAAGCATTTCGCTCATCTGTTCCACGGACACCACATCGGGATATTCCCGAAACATTGTCCGATACGCATCCTTTTTTGATAATGTTGCGTTCATAACGATATTACCTTTTTCATCATGATGGGTACGGCGATGATCGCCATAATGGTAAACCCTTCAAGGATTATAATTCGGCATCAAAAGTGGGGGATTAATCACTTCGAGTTTTTAGTCCGTACAAATATAGATAACAAAAATCAATGCTTTAAGGTACGTTTTCTCTAACAATCGCCATATTGCCACGCGCCCCAGCGAAAAAGAAACGTTCAGGCCGTGGTTGGCGACCGCGTCATAACTCTGCCTGTACCGATGCTTTGCCAAGGCTATCGCGTACAACAGGGTTCCACCTAAGTCCACAGGTGGCCGTGAGGAAGTATCATTCTCACCATGCACGTCTTCGCGATCGATCTGCCACAATCGTATCCAAGGAAGTCACGGCTTATTTCGCCATGCCTTGCGTCGCTCGGTGCATGGATTCGTACCTGAACGTTGTATATGTTGTTGTCAAAGTGCTTTTAATGAATTAAGCCTCTCACTTATCAGGAGACTTACCGGGTAAATGTAAACATGATTACTTAAATTTTTCTAATTGTTTTTGCATTTGTTTTAATCCACGTTTGATTGCAGCGCAGACCGCCATTTTGCTGACACCTTC
>CAYTHS010000201.1:0-2499 GCA_964437665.1 uncultured Oscillospiraceae bacterium | reverse complement strand
TTCAAGAGAATACCACTACCTTATCTTTTCTGTACACTTTACTGTAGCCAATCCACCAGCCCCGCAGAACCGGGGCAGCTACAATGTTAGAAAAAGAGAAAAAGGACTAGGGTATGTTTCCAAAGTCCCAAAGTGGAACGGTCAAGAAAAAGCGGACACAAAGATAAGGTTTATATGGATTCTGCGCTTCAAATTTCGTGGGACTTTGGATTGGCTACACTAGAGTGTGTTTCTAAAAGCATAAATCCGAGTATCATGCAAGAAGTATGCGGATGCAGGCAAGATGCACAAAGCCCAAATACCTGTTTGCATGTTTATCGTAACGGGTGGCAACGCGGCGAAACTCTTTCAGTTTGCGAGAGCGTATCGAAAATTGTGTAAACCTCGATTGTCAGATAAAATAACGACAATGGAGGTTTTCCCAAATGGCAAAGAAAGAAAAGAGCCTCATGCGACAACTGATCGACGAGCGCGGGATCAAGGATGTAGCCGGCGTGCAGGCATTGGTGAAGGAACTGACCGCTGAGCAGAGCTTGAAAGCGACCTCGGGTACAGCAAGTACGACTACCGGAATAAACAAACGGACAACAGCCGGAATGGCAGCTACAAGAAAACTGTTGCCAGCAGCCAGGGTGATGTGGAACTGACGGTGCCGCGCGACCGAAACGGCGAGTATGAACCGCAGATCGTAAAGAAACACCAGATGGACATCTCGGACATTGAGGACAAGATCATTTTCTTGTATTCGCAGGGAACATCGACGCGGGATATCGAACGCACGATGCAGGAGCTGTACGGGATCGAGGTAGACGCGACTCGGGTGTCCAAGATTACGGACAAGATTCTGCCCGTTATTCGCGAGTGGCAGAATCGACCGCTGGAAAGCGTATACGCCATGGTGATACTGGACGCGATACACTACAAAGTCCGCGAAGAAGGCGTCGTCGTCAAGAAAGCCGTTTATATCGCGATCGGGACCGACATGGAAGGACAAAAAGATGTTTTGGGCCTGTGGATCGGTGCAACGGAAAGCTCAAAATCCGGCAGCGCTGAAAGTTTTGTGTAAAAAGGACAATTGCGGCAGAAACGCAGTTATTCATGCAGTGCGCTGCAGGCAATCTCGATGAAATCGCGCGCCGCATTCGACAGATAGCGGCTGCGGTCGTAGCAGACCGCCAGCGTCTCTGAAGCGGAGGCGTCCGTAATCGGAAAATAGTCGATTTTTTCGTCCTGCTTCAGAGGAAACTCGCTGTGGATATACTTCAAAAACAGCTCTGGATAGACGGCAATCCCCATTCCGCTTCGCGCCAGCGCATAGGCGGTCTCCGTATTTTCCGTTTCGAAACGGATGTTCAGCTTCACGCCCTTCGCGCTGGTGTAATTGTCGATCATACTGCGAACGCGGTTCCCCTTTTTCAGGAGGATGAACGGCATCTGCTGAAAGCGGGTTATATCGGCGGAAATCGAAAACTTGCCGCGCATATAGTCCGTGCTGTCACCGAACAGCTCTTCCGTCATCCGTTTGGGTACAAGCAGCAGCAGGCGCTCGAATGCGAGCGGGATGATCTCCATGGATTCCAGCCCGATCGGTGTAAAGACGATCATCATATCGATTTGCCCGTGCTTGAAATAATCCTCGAGTTCGGCGGAGTTGCCCTCCAAAACAGTCACTTCGATCAGCGGGTTTTTTTCATAAAACGCAGGCAGTATTCTGGGCAGGATCGCAAGCCCGCAGGTATGGGAAATCCCGATGCGGACCGCGCCGCGCCGGTGTCCCGCAATATCTCCCATCTCGCTATAGATCTGCCGCTCCAGATCAAGCACTCTCCCCGCAAACAATTCCAGCCTGGTCCCTGCATAGGTAAGCGAAAATGCAGGAGAGCGTTCAAACAGCTTGATCCCCAGATCCTTCTCAAGCGCTGCGATATGCGCGCTGAGCGACTGCTGCGTAATGTAGAGCCGTTTTGCGGCTCTGGTGACGTTGAGTTCCTCTGCAACCATCATGAAATATCGCAGGCTCGTAAAATTCATTGTCCGGCTCCATCTGCACGCGGCAACAGTCAAAAGGCTGTTGTTGCATGCGGTATTTTCGTGTTTGTACTTGTGATATATCAATGCTATCATGATAGCATGCAGGAAGGAAAATGTCACCGAAAAGATTTTTACGCGCTTCCTCCGGAGCCTTCCGGTATAGCGGCGGCTGCTCCGCTTCACAACCGTTCCGCAGTGCGTCGGTCCGATCAAAGCGTATGAATCGCCCTGTACATTCGACGTTTCGGTGTATTTTCGACCCAAGCTTAGTTTCCGGGCAAGACCATTGTTACAGACGCGCAGAATCGTTTTTTCTTTGTTCGAACGTTTGGCGGCCCGGCGGAATCCCGATATCGAGGGACCTCCGGCAGCATGCTGAAGCTTATACTATCATCCAGCCAAAACCAGCTGTAACGGTCACAGTCTTTTTGCTGTAGTTCGTCCATCCAAGTTTTTTTGCACCATGCT
>CAYTHS010000200.1:0-2501 GCA_964437665.1 uncultured Oscillospiraceae bacterium | reverse complement strand
GAACCCGATTCCTGTTTAATGGAATCGGGTTCTTTGACAGTCTGAAGCCCGATCAGAAATGATCGGGCTTTTCGGCTCGCCGGAATTCTCCGGCAATGCTTTGGGTACCATTTTTCAGGCGGCATAGGTCGAAAGAATCCAGTCCTTCCACTTCCCATAAACCTTGTCGAACGAGCGGCCGAACGCCTGCTCAAACTCCATTTTCCCGAAGCAGTAGCCGCTCAGTTTGTCGAATCCGTAATGTTCTGCCAGCCAGGCCGTAAACGACGCCGCCATCATAACGCTCATGTCGTCGCCCGTGTCCATCAGCCCGCCAAACGTTGAAAGCTCGCCGACCGGGTACGACTCATACTGTGTTCCCCAGTGCATGCCGTCCGTCAGGCACTGGTATGCGATCGTGTCCGCAAGCATCCGGTAATCATCGTTGCTGATTTCCGTCATGTTTCCGCCGCGCGCGGCATAGTTATCGCCATACGCTTCGTTGGTCTGTATCCCGGTTTCCCCCATGCGTGCCCGTATTTCGTCATACGGGTTGATCATGCTGCCAAGATAATATGCATATCCGTAATGCTGCCAATGGAGCGAAGACGGCTGCATGAGCGCGTAGAGATATTCTTCCGCGCAGTGCCAGTAACTCTTGCCGACGCGCACGGTAATGTAATCGCGGTTCGTCGTATATGCGTAAACACCGTCGTCCCTTACAGTATAGTGCACGGACTTGTCCAGGAGCGTTTCGTCGTACATCCCAGCCGCGTTGGCGGCAAGGTATGCCTGTATATAGAGCTGCCCGTTCGTCAGCCTTGCCAGAAAGGCTTCAATCATATCGTTCAGGGACTCATTTTCCGATTCAAACGAGGACGTATCCAAATCGAAATAAGCTTTTCCGCCCGCATTACCTTCTATCGTTTTCTGATAAGGTTTTTCTGCTCCCACGCGGAAAACATATCCTTCGATTTCAACATCCTGAACGGGCGTAACGCTGTTTTTCCCCGGCCAGGGGTTCGCCAGCAGCAGGACAGCCGCGGCGACAGCGGCAAGGATGGCCGCAAGCACGATCCAAAACGCAGGCTTCCGGTAGTTCAGAATATTCATAACCCGTCCTTTCGTGCAGTTTTCGCCAAACGCAAGCGGACTCCCGGCGAACACCATCCGCGAACAGCCGAGTAAAAACAGCGTTTCGCCGTAATCCGCCTTTTCATCACGGTCAAGCGAGCGAATCGCACGCTCATCGCAGCTGATTTCCATGTCCCGGCTCATCAGCCGGAACGAAAGCCAGATCACGGGATTGAACCAGTGCACCGCAAGCGCAAGGAACGCGATCAGTTTCATCCAGTGGTCGCCGCGCTCGATATGCGCGCGTTCGTGCAGCAGAATGTATTTTCGTTCACCCGGTTCCAACTCGGAAGGCAGGTAAATTCTCGGCTTAAACAGGCCGCAGACAAACGGCGTTCCAACCTCGTCCGTTTCGTAGACCCCCGATTCGGCAGGGGCCGCGTCCGCGATCCTGCGCTTGAGTTTCGCATACGATACGGCGGCGTTTAGCAGCATGCCCGCCGCTCCCGCGACCCAAAGCACGAATGCAATCTTCAGCCAAATCTGTGCAGGCGAAAGCCCGCTTTCCCTCGCCGCCGTCGCGGCAGATGTGATGCTCCCGTCCGTTTGAGCCGCTGTTGTCATGCTTTCCGCCGTGGTCTGGGCTTCCGTTCCAATCGCCTCAAACGACAGATATTCAAGCGTCCCGCTCTCCGTCGTGGTCGCGCCCACGCCGCCCGGAAGTGAAGCGGATGCGGAAAAGCTGACCGGACAGACAAGCCGGATCAGCACGACCGCCCAAAGTGCATAGCTGATCCAGCGCGGCGCTTTTTTCAGCGGCAGGCGGAGTATCATCACAGCCAGCGCGACAAGCGACGCCGTAACGCTCATATTGAGCACACCGATTATAATCCGCTCCATGTTTCAGTCCCTCCCTCGATAGTTTCCAATCATCCGTTCAATTTCGGCGGCGTCTTCTTTTGAAACGTCGCCATCGTCGATGAACGCGGCAAGAAACGCGGGAAGCGATCCTTTAAAGCCGCGCCGGACGAGTTGTTTTCCCTCTTCACGTCCCGCTTCCTCCCGCGCGATCAAAGATGTGACGACCGAAGCTTCGTTTTTCAGGTATCCTTTTTCACTCAGGCGTTTCATCACCGTATAGGTCGTCGTCCGCTTCCAGTCGAGCTCCCGCGCGGCAAAAGCGCAAAGTTCGGTCGATTTGAGCGGTTCATGGTCCCACGCGATGTCCATCAGCCGCCAGTCCGCATTGGTCAGTAAGCTGTCCCTTTCCATGGCGCACCTCCTTGTCTAATCTTTTAGACTATTAAGAGTCTAGCATTTTAGACAAGCGTTGTCAAGATCGGTTTAGCCTGTCTTTTTCGCATAAAAAAACCGGCGCCGCCGGGTCTTGAGGCCGTCAAAAAACTTGTTTTTTGACGGGATAACCGCTCTTTGCCTCTCGTCCTTCG
>CAYTHS010000199.1:0-2635 GCA_964437665.1 uncultured Oscillospiraceae bacterium | reverse complement strand
TCTTTCGGGAGGCACTCTTCGTTGCCGAACATCGCCGCGCGCACATGTCCCGCCTGATGCGTCGTTTCATAAAGCGGCACGCCGAGCGCGTCCGATATCGAGCAGGCGGCAAGCTTTCCGGCAAGAAACACCGGCATATAGGACCCTTCGTCCGCCGTGGGGCTTGCGCTTACTGCAACGGCGCATACCCGCTTGCTCTCAATTTCCCGAAAAAGCTCGTTTGTAAGCGCAGGAAGGTTTTTCACATGCTGGAACAATGCCTCGGACTGTCTTAATCCGCGGCTTCCCAACGGCACGGAAAGCATCGTTCTCCGTTCGAAAACGATGCCTTCCTCGCAAGTGCAGCATATTGACGTCGTATACGCGCTGGTATCGACGCCCAAAAACAAGCGGCTCATGTCGCGGTAAGCTCTTTTGCGACGCTGCCGAGAATCCCGTTGATAAACGCATAGGACCGTTCGCCGCCATAACGCTTTGCAAGCTCAACAGCCTCGTTGATCGCCGCGCCGGTCGGCACGTCTTGCCGGCGATAAAGCATTTCGAAAATCGCAACGCGCAAAATACACAGGTCAACACGCGCAATCCGCTCGATCGACCAGTCTACGGAGTATTTTTTCACCAGTTCGTCAACCTGTTCCCGATGTGCGCTTACACCGGCAATAATCTGTTCAACATAGCTGACGTCCGCCTCATCCAGCGCGCCAATACCGATTTCGGCAGCTTTCTCGCAGATGTCGGCAGGCGTGTTTTCACCGCCAAGCATGCGGGAAAATTCCATCATCATCGCGACTTCGCGCGCGGTCGTTCTGCTCATGTAATCTGATTCCTGTCCTTACCCTTTTCTAATTCGTTCTTTCCTGAGAGGCAGAACGTTTACGATTTTTTCTTTTTGGCAAACAACCGCTCGAAAAACTCGCGAAACCCCTCCGGGCCGCCTTTGTCGAGCAGATATCCCGCAAAGAAACACAACGCGAGAATCAGCGCCAGCAGGATCGTTTTCCAAAACCCGATTGTGAAAAACAGTATTGTCAGAATCAGCCCGATTAGAACGAGCAGTATCGTAAACTTGTGTTTTCTGACAAACTCCTCAAATCCGCCTTCCATACGATCCTCCCTATTCCACACGCGCAACGGAAGCGTTCTGGGCGGGAGAAGCCGATGCATTTTCCACCAGAATCCCGATTTCGCCAACCTGAATCCCGGTCAGGCTTTCCACATATTCCTTCAGCGACTTTTGCAGTTCGGAGGAAAGCGTTACAACGTCGGTATCCGGCAAAACGGAAAGGCGGATTCCTATCGTCACACCCGTTTCGGATGAATGCAGCGTGGTGTGGCATTCGCGCACGCGCTGCTGCGCGCGGCAGTGCTTCTGCACCATCGTGTCGAGCGCTTCCAGTGAGATGAACGTGCCTCCGAACTCTGTTTGCTTCATAAGCGCGGAAGCGGGGCGAACTTCGGCCTTTTTCCCGCGTCCGGCGAAGAGTAGCTTAATACTGATCAAAAGCAGCACGAGCCCGGAGCCCGCAAGGATCATCGCGTTTTCTCTGAATAGATAGAACAGCTTAATAAAGCTCGTTACAACGTCTTCGCGGATGATATTCGCCGCCATTCCAAAAAGCACAAACGACGCGACAATGGCGACGATGAGCAGAATGCCAAGCAAAATCCGATCGAATACTTTCAGTCTCATAAGTAGGGCCCCTTCTTGTCGAATTGCCCTGCAAACCGGCGGCAAACCGTCTTGCACGACGTGACGCAGCCGGTTTGGCACGCAAAGCGGCTGATGATCGTTATCCCTGCAGAACGGGCGGAGAGCCGTCCGCCCGCTGTTTTTTTATTTTTCTTTACTTGACCCGCGGCGGTTCCGATTCGGGAATCGCTTTTGCCGCTTCTTCCGCTTCAGCGACGGCTTTTTCCTTTTCTTTAGCGGCTTTGCGCTTCTCGGCGCGAGACGGCTCAGGTTCCGGCTGGTCGAACGTTACGCTTTGAACGAAAACGTTGATCTCTATAACTTTCAGCCCCGTCATAGTCTCAATCGCGTTCTTCACGGCAAGCTGGATATTTTCGCAGACTTCCTTGATTTTAAATCCATATTTTATACTGACGGAAATATCGACGGCGGCTTCTTCTGTGCCGACCTCGACCTTGATACCTTTGGTAACGTTTTTCTTGCCGAGCATTTCGGTGATGCCTTCCACCATTCCGCCGCTCAGGGCGGAAACGCCTTCCACATCGGCAACGGCGAGCGCGGCAATGGTTGCCACTACGTCGTCTGCAAATACGATTCGACCGCCGTCAGTCTTTTCTGCGGATACCTCGGTGCCGGTTTTTTTCTCTTCTGGCATATGCACACCTCCATATCTTAGTTAGGTGAATTATATCAGTCCGCGCCGTTTCTGTAAATACGCAAAGACACTGGGGTGTTACCGTATCGTGAATAGTTTGGGGCAGGATTGCAAAAATACATTCGTTTTTGCCGGGTGAGCAGGTTTCATGCCTGCATCCGCTCGCGCCGACGAACTGTACAAGTCTTTTCCCTCCGATTAGGGTGTGTTTCTAAAATCACAAAAGCGTATTTCTGCCGCCTCGGCTTGCATATTTTCGTTGAAAAGCCTCGCCGCAGCACCACTGCGCC
>CAYTHS010000198.1:0-2743 GCA_964437665.1 uncultured Oscillospiraceae bacterium | reverse complement strand
CATCGCTGCTGTCCGACCGCCACGGTCCGAAAGCTGCGGATTATTCCAATGAAAGATTATAAAGAGGATATCTAAATGACGACGACGTCGCAGTACGAATACGGTGCGGAAAATATTAAAATACTCGAAGGTTTGCAGGCCGTGCGCAAGCGGCCGGAGATGTATATCGGCAACCGCCAGGAAGGCGGCCTGCATCATCTGGTGTATGAGGTATTGGACAACTCCATCGATGAAGCGCTGGCCGGACGATGCGACCAGATTCTTGTACATATCCATATGGACGGCAGTTGTTCAGTCGAAGATAACGGTTACGGTATTCCCACCGAGCTTCACGCCGAGGCGGGCAAAAGCGCATTGGAAGTGGTGTTGACGGTGCTGCATGCCGGCGGCAAGTTTGACAACAAGGCGTACAAAGTGTCCGGCGGCCTGCACGGCGTCGGCGTCAGCGTAGTCAATGCCCTGAGCGAACGGCTCGAAGCGGATGTGTGGCGCAACGGCAAACACTATCATTTCGAATGTGAACGCGGCGTGCCCAAAGGGCCGGTGCGTGAAATCGGCGAGACCTCCAAACGCGGCACGCGCATCAATTTTCTGCCGGACAGCGACATCTTTCCCGATACGGAATTCAAGTTTGACATTTTGCAAAAACGCATACGCGAACTGGCGTATCTGAACGCCGGCGCTCATATTACATTTCAGGATGACCGCGTTGAAAAGCGGGAAGTCTATCATTACGATAAAGGTATTCGGGCGTTTGTGGAATATCTGAATGAAGGCAAAACGCCGCTGTCGAACGTGGTTTATTTCAGCAAGGAAGATCCGGACAACGGATTGGCGTGTGAATTGGCGTTTCAGTACAATGACAGTTATAACGAGATGGTCATGGCGTACGCCAATAATATCCGCAATATCGACGGCGGCACGCACCTGTCGGGGTTTCGCACCGGCCTGACGCGCACGATGAACGCTTATGCCCGCAGCGCCAATCTAATCAAGGGCAATCTGGCGCCGTCGGGCGACGATCTGCGCGAGGGGTTGACGGCGGTGATCTCTGTGAAACTGCGCGATCCGCATTTTGAGGCGCAAACCAAAGTGCGTCTGTCCAATCCGGAAGTGTCCGGCTTTGTGGAAACGATGCTCAACGAGCAGTTGGCGATCTATCTTGAGGAAAATCCGACGGAGGCCAAACGGATTCTGAACAAAGCCATTCAGGCCGCCCAGGCCCGTGAAGCGGCGCGCAAGGCGCGCGAGCTGACCCGGCGCAAAGGCGCCCTGAGCAGCGGCAACCTGCCGGGCAAACTGTGGGATTGTTCCAGTCGGGAGACCGTCAACACAGAGATCTTCATCGTTGAGGGCGACTCGGCCGGCGGTTCGGCCAAAGCCGGACGCGACCGCACGATTCAGGCGATATTGCCGCTGAAGGGAAAAATCCTCAATGTCGAAAAAGCCCGGCTGGAAAAAATGCTCGGCCATGAGGAAATCCGCACTATCATCAGCGCGCTGGGCACCGGCATCGGCACGGATGAATTTGACTTGAGCAAATGCCGTTACGGCAAAATCATTCTGATGACCGACGCCGACGTGGATGGAGCGCATATTCGTACGCTGCTGCTGACGTTTTTCTTCCGTCAGATGCCGAAGCTGATCGAAGAAGAGCGGATTTTCGTCGCCCAGCCTCCGCTGTATGAAATTCGGCGTAAAGGGGCGCGGGAGTCGGAATATATCCTCAACGAGGCTCAGATGCGAAAGCACACCGAAAATCGGGGTCTGGAAGGTGCTTGCCTGATCGTGCGCGAACCGGACGGGACGACACGCAGCTATGATTCGGCTCAATTGGCGCTGCTGGTCAAGATTCTCAATGAGGCCGAACGCAGTATCTATGTTTTGCAGCGCCGCGGCGTCGTCTTCAAAGAGTATGTTGAGCAGTAATATGACGGCAAGCGGCTGCCCGCCTGGCAGGTGCGCATGCAGGGGCAAAATGAGTTTTTCTACGACAAAGAATCATACGAACGGCGGCTGGCGGAGATTCCGCATCTGAGCGAAACGCCGGACGAGGTGCAGCCGGACGAGACCTTTTTGGCTGAAGAGCTCCATGAGGTCCTGCGGCTCAATGAGATTGCCGAGCGGCTCAGCGCCGATTATGGGCTGGATCTGCGCGATTATCTGCTCAAACAGCAAAAGACGGTCGCCGGTGAAGACCTGCCGACACGATTTGAGGTTGTCAGCGGTTCGAACCGGCATCCGGTCGCGTCGCTGGACCAGATTCCGGTTGCCATTCGCCAGATCGGCGCCGGGGATATGGAAATCAAGCGATTCAAGGGGTTAGGCGAGATGAATTCCGAGCAGCTTTGGGAAACGACCATGAATCCGGCCGGCCGGACGCTGTTGAAGGTGCAGATGGAAGACGCCGGCGAGGCGGATCGTCTGTTCAGTATTCTGATGGGTGATGATGTGGAAAAACGGCGCAATTTTATTCAGGAGCACGCGCTGGAAGTGCAGAATCTGGACATTTAATTGCCTTTTAGCAAGGGGCCTGTCCCCAGCGACGGGAAACGGTTTTTTGCTTGCAATAACGGTGCAGTGTGTACAGAATAGCGCCGCCGGTAAATTTTGTGCACAAAACGCGCTCAAAAGCCCGATGATAAAGAACGGAGGCTTATATGAAACAGACATATTGGATAGCAGTATGCATAATAGCGGCGGTATGGGTCGGAGGCTGCATGAGTCCTTCCGATACGGCATC
>CAYTHS010000197.1:0-2790 GCA_964437665.1 uncultured Oscillospiraceae bacterium | reverse complement strand
TGCTATGCCTTAAGAAAGGAACCTTGAAAACCAAAGCAACAGCAAGGCCGTCATTGATTCAGCTGAAATCCCAAATTGAGTAATTAAATGGGCGAACAGACGAAGTGTCCGATTTGCTCGAAAAGGCTTTTTGATATTGATCAATACCTAATTGGCGGTATGGTCATAAAATGTCCGCAATGCAAAAAAATCATTAAGCTGACCTTCATACCAGAAAAAGTAACGAGTACAAGCAAAGCTGAACTTGATGTGCAGAGCAAAGCTGGAACCAAGAGAGTTACCTAATATGCCGCACTGACAACAATAAAATAATTCAATACTTAGTACAGAGCCAATACCTGATATAAGAGCCTGACGAGTAGCTAAACAAGCTATTTGTCAGGCTCTTTTTTTGTCCATTTTTAACCCTTTATAGCTGGCTCTTTTCGAATCAAAAAGAGTTGGATTCAAGCAGCTTAGGCAACAAGACCTTAAACGACACGTCCAGCCAACGCAAATTTATATCAACAGGAGGTGAATGCAAGTGGAAGTAATCAAAAATAGCGGCGGCAAGACAATCTGCCGCGCCGACGCTAAGGACAAGATTGTCGAATTCAAAAACAAAGATATCGTGACCACAATCCGTTTTCTTAATGACGGTACTATCGAGATCACAAACAAGGCTGCGTAAGTAGCTACATAACAAAGAAATCCGCGAGACCGCAAGACGGCAGTGCGGGATACCTGAAAAGGTGTTCCCAGCGCCGTCTTTTCCGTTTCACGGATTTTTCGGTTCCTGCGGATTTTTCAATTAAATTTGAAATCTGGAGGAACACACATGAAGATTCAATGGAAATTTGCAGACGGAACCACATCCGAAGTCGAGGTCAACGAGGAAATCGGGAATTACATCACCGCATCACGACGCGAGGAGAGCAATCTCGACCGCAAGGAGCGCTATCACTGTTATTCGCTCGACGCTATCGTTTATGAGGGGCTGGAATATGCGACAGACGTTACCCCCGAAACTGATTTGATACGCGAGGAAAATGCCGCTCGAATCAACACTGCGCTGGACAAGCTTTCGGAAACGCAGAAGCGCCGCTTATTAATGTTTGCTGACGGCTTGTCGGTAAATGAGATTGCTCGTATCGAAGGTGTCGCTCCAAACGCTGCATGGAAATCAATAGAAGGCGCAAAGAAAAAATTTAAAAAACATTTTTGAATGGGTGTATAAAACACCCGTCTTTTCTCCGTATACCGAGGGACACATCTACACCGTTCCTCGGAAAGGACGGAGATAAAAATGAAGCATAATTTGAAAATCAGCGTTTCGAAGAAGCCCACCGAGGGAGGTGTCGTCAGATGCCAACGTGTATCAATGCGCGAACGACTACTTCGGCATTTCTTCGGTGAAAAGCGTCGTGTGATGGTAATCGTGCCGGGTGATACCGTCGAGTGCGTATCCATAACGGAACTGCCGGACGGAGGTGATGTAGCCGATGAATGCTGACAACGCACCGCTGCTCCCAATGCCCATTAAAGTTAAGCCCTATGCACATCAGATCACCGCATTCAATTTTGTCTGCAAGAAACTCGGACTTATACCGGAAAGCGTGTATTCGTCAACTAGCTACGGAGCTGCCCTACTCATGGAAATGGGAACCGGAAAAACGCTCACAACAATTGCGGTCGAAGGCGCTTTGTATAATGCCGGGCGCATCCGCAGGGTGCTGGTATTATCACCTCTTTCGGTTACGGGCGTATGGAAAGATGAGCACGATGCATACGCGGATTTTGACTACACGCTCGCCGTACTTAAAGGCAGTGGTGAAAAGAAGCTTGATACCCTTAGGCATATGACAGGTCGGCCGCTTCAGGTGGTCGTTGTGAACTATGAATCCGCGTGGCGACTGGAACGCGAGTTAACGGCATGGAAGCCTGATCTCATCATCGCCGACGAAGGACACAAAATTAAGACGCACAACATCTCCGCTTCTAAGGCGATGCACCGGCTGGGCGCAATGGCAAAATATAGACTGCTCCTGACAGGAACGCCCGTGACGAATAAGGCAATCGACATATTCAGTCAGTACAAATTTCTCGACCCGCGCATCTTCGGACAGAGTTTCTACAGCTTTAGAAATCAATTCTTCTTCATGACAGGCTACGGCAACCACACGCCTGTTCTAAAAAAGAGTATGGAGGATGAAATTACCCGTCGTATGCATTCCATCGCGTTTCGTGCAACAAAAAAGGAATGCCTCGACCTGCCAGAAACGACTGACATCATTCGCAAAGTAGAACTGGAGCCGAAGGCAATGAAACTGTATCAGAGTCTTGTCAAGGAAAGTTATGCCGAGCTGTCTGACGGCGAGGTCACCATCACAAATGTACTGACAAAGCTCCTTCGTCTGTCCCAACTTACGGGCGGTTTCATTGGCAGTGATGAAAGCAGCGCTACTGAACAGGTTAGTAAAGCAAAACTGGACGTGCTGGAGGATATCATCGATTCGGCGTTGGAGGAGAACCGCAAGCTCGTCATTATCGCCCGCTTTGTACCGGAACTGGATGCCATTTGCGCCATGCTTGAGAAAAAACGCATCAATTATTCGCTCATCAAAGGCGGTGTAAAAGACCGCGACGAGCAAGTTGCAAGATTTCAGAATGACCCTGATGTACCCATATTTGTTGGACAGGTAGCGACTGCGGGATTGGGCATCACGCTTACAGCGGCAAGCACAATGGTGTTTTACTCTCTGGATTACTCGATGTCGAATTTCGAGCAATGCAAAGCCCGCATTCATCGCG
>CAYTHS010000196.1:0-2962 GCA_964437665.1 uncultured Oscillospiraceae bacterium | reverse complement strand
CGCCGTCTTAACTGGGAGTAGGCGACCACGCGGGTCAGCGACCCCTCCAATTCACGAATATTGCTGACGACATGTTCGGCGATAAACTGGATAATATCGTCGCTCACATTCAGATTATCCAGACGGGCACGGTTTCGCAGGATTGCAATACGCGTCTCGACGTCCGGCGGTTGGATGTCTGCAATTAAACCCCATTCAAAACGGGAACGAAGACGTTCCTCCAGGCTGGATATTTCCTTCGGCGGCCGGTCGGAACTGATGATAATCTGTTTATTGGCGTTATGCAGCGTATTGAACGTGTTGAAGAATTCTTCCTGCACGGACTGCTTTTTTGCAATAAACTGCACGTCGTCGATCAAAAGGACGTCGACATTGCGATAACGTTTGCGAAACTCCAGACGTTTATCCATCTGAATTGCCGTAATCAGCTCGTTTGTGAATGTTTCGCTTGTTACATACATTACGCGCGCGGCGGGGTCCTTTGCCTTTACCGAATGACCGATTGCGTGCATAAGGTGCGTTTTGCCCAAGCCAACGCCGCCGTAAATAAAAAGCGGGTTGTATGCGGCGGCCGGATTCTGCGCGACCGCGAGGGCCGCGGCGTGCGCAAAATGGTTCGATCCGCCGACAACGAACGTTTCAAACGTATATTTCGGATTCAGTGCGAATACGTTGATCGGTTCGGCGGTCACGGGATTGATGTAAATATCCCGGTCTTCGGGAAGCACGATTTTGATTTCCGTAATCAAATCGTTTGCCGCTTTTACAGCGTTCAGCAGATTATCAAAATAGAAATCTTCCAGAGTCGTTTGTATGTCGGGCGTCGGCACTTCCAAAACCAAAACGTTCTGTCGAAGCGCAAGCGGAACGATCACGTCGATCCAGGCGTGAAACGACAATCCCGTCATTTGAGGACGGATATTTTCACGCGCGGCCGCCCAAATCGATTGCAATTGATCCATATTTGCTTTACCCCCTATATTACTCTCCATCATAGCAAAAACACCGCTTGTTTTCAAGGTATGGCTCGCTTGAGGGGCAGGCGGGAAAGCGGCTGCAGAAGCGTTGAAAAAGCAAAATTAATGTTGACTTCCGAATCCGAAAAGAGCGGTGAAATATAAACGAAAGGAGAACGAATCCTGCAGGCAAACGGATGCATACGCATGAAATATATACATACATGCTGCAATACGGCGTGCCGCTGCTGGGAATAGAGGGATGCGGCTCGGAAAGGCGGGTAAAAAACGCAGGAAATCCTGCACGGCAAGAGAAGAAAAACACAGGTTTCTCCCCCGCAAATAGGAAAAAAACGCAAAATAGCTGTATTATGCCCCACATATCATAAAATTCTGGTAAAAAAGGGCTTGAGGGGTTAACAATCTGTGACAAAGAAGCGGTTTGATTGCAAATCGTTCCTGCAAGGTTTACAATAAGAAAAGAATATTGGTATCGGGGGAAGATTGCCCGTGGGAGAATCACTGCGCAGCCAGTTATTCATCAACTCCGAAAAGGTGGGCGATTTTGTAGACATCGTTTTACCCGCGTCCGGGGAAGAGGAAGAGGGCGAGCTTACGCGCATCCATTATTTGGAAGCGGGCGTTGGGGAGCCGTTATTACTCGTTCATTCGATCGGGCAGTCCCTTTACACATGGAGAAACGTTTTTGCCGAATTGTCCGATAATTACCGTGTGATAGCCATTGACCTGCCGGGTCATGGGTATTCTGCGCGGCCTGACACGCTGACGTATACCGCGGACGATCTGGCGTTTGTTCTAAATGCATTTTTAGACGCTCTGGACATCAAAAGCGCGCATATTATCGGGTTTTCAATCGGAGCGGTCTATATGCTTCGTTTCCTTTCCCTTTATCCGAAGAGGGTTGCCAACTGCATCGCGATTTCGCCGGGCGGGGTAACGGAACAGATGCCGAAGCTTGTGCACAGACTGCAGAAACCGCTGATTTCGGTGTTTGCAAGAAATCTTTATACGGCCGGCAACGTTCGTGCGCTTTTGGAAGAATGCGTGACGGACCCGCAGTTGATTGACGATCATGTCGTTAAGCAGTATTACGAACCGGTTTCCGACGGGCTGGCACGGGAAGCGATTATGTACGCGCTGAGAAATCTCGATATGGAGACGGTTGCGGGAGGATTGCTCCCCGTTGAGCACGAGGTGCTCGTGCTTTGGGGGAAAAACGATCTGTGGCATCCGCCCTCCGGCAGTGTATATTTTCAGAGCATTCTTCGCTCGGGAAGGTATTACCTGGTGCGAAACGCCGGCCACCTGCTGCAGGAGGAAGCGCCGGCAAAACTGTTGGAAATCATCTACAGCTACATTCCGCCGGCCGTACCGAATTACGACGTATACCGCTATACGCAGCGCCTTGCGGAAGACGAAGAATGATTGCTGATTTTTCACTGGGCGATGTGGTGGCGATGAAGAAGCCGCACGCTTGTGGTACAAATGAATGGACGATTATTCGGGTCGGCGCGGACGTTAAGATCAAATGCAACCACTGCGGACGCATTGTGATGCTTGACCGTGCCGATTTTGTGCGCATGGGTAAAAAAACATTGATGAAAACGGGAAAAACCGAGTGAAACGCAGGAAATTCACGCCGGGCCAGATTCGGTATCTGCGCGAACAGGCGGAAGAACAATATGAAAACATGCGCGGTTCACGTGCGTATCGCAACGTGGAGTTTTTTATTTATATTCTGATTGTTGTTCTGACCGCGCTGTCCATCCGTTCCTTTATTACCGAACCGATCAGCGTTGACGGCGCCTCCATGGTGCCGACGCTTTACGACGCCGAGGATATGCTCGTGGAAAAGGTGAGTTACTGGTTCAAGGAACCGATGCGTGGCGATATCGTAATTTGCTACTATCCGGGTTATACGGAAAGCTGCGTCAAGCGGGTGATTGGTTTGCCGGGAGAAACGGTTTCGGTTCAGGACGGCGATA
>CAYTHS010000195.1:0-2986 GCA_964437665.1 uncultured Oscillospiraceae bacterium | reverse complement strand
ATCGGTTCTTCTTATGATTGCTTTATCGCCGGGAACAAGAAGCTTATTAATCATTTGAAATCCGGGATACTTGCCGCCTCTATGATTTACCGCGATCATTTTGCGCAAACAAGTACTGCAGCCCAGAAAACGGATAATGACATGTTGTCATGATTTCGCCCATTTCTATGGGGTTATATCATTTTGCCCCTTCGTTCCTTTAATACTATCCTATTATATAGGGATAGTTCATCAATGCAATTTAGCAGAGACACTTCATGCCGCTCGGCAGCATCTTGCCATACTTTTTCTTCCACTGGTAAAACGTCTGCTTCGCAATCCCAAGTTTTGGCATAACTCCGATATCGGCTTAGCCAGGTCAGACTGCTTCAATGCAAAAGCGATCTACGCCTTCATGCATTGGCTAACTCAGATATTTTGAAGATATCTCCGTTGTTTACGTAGACTCGAGGCACACGACATCCGATTCTGCAAACAATTTCATAGATGATAGTTCCTAAAATATTAGCTAGTTCGTCTACTGGCAAAATTACGTTACCCTGATTTCCGAATAAAACGACTTCATCGCCAATATCAACGTTTTCTATCGGAGTAACGTCCACCATACACATGTCCATACAGATGTTGCCGATCAGCTTTGCCCGTTGACCGTGAACCAGCACGTCAGCTTTCCCGGATAGTAACCTCGGATATCCGTCTGCATATCCGATTGGCAGAGTAGCAATCGTTCATTTGGTCGGGGCAATATACTTTCTACCATAACCCACACTTTCTCCGGAGCGAATTTGATGAATCTGTACGATTCGTGTTTTCAAACTCATAACGGGCCTGATAGGGATGTCGCCCGCCGACATCTCTGCTGAAGGTTGCAACCCGTACAGCAGGATGCCGGCACGAACCATATCGAAGCTATACTCCGGGTAATTGATAATCGCGGCACTGTTATTACAGTGTTTCAGACGAAACGAGATTCCATTCCGCTCAAGTAACGCACAAAACCGTATGAAACGTTCCGCCTGCAACAAGGTAAAAGAGCGATCCAACGCATCGGAACTGCAAAAATGGGTAAAGATACCTTCCATTATAATATTAGGCAGTTTCGCGATTTGTGTGATTTCTGCTATGGCTGCCGAACACGGGGAATATCCAATCCGGTTCATTCCGCTGTTGATTTTAATATGTATTTTTATGCGTTTTTTTGACGGACAGCTTCATCGGAAAATGCTTGTGCATCTTCTATACGGTAGACACACGGTTCTAGATCATACAGTGCCACCTCAGTCGCGTGTTGAAATCTGATATGCCCAAGGATCAAGATTGATGCAGTAATGCCGGCGATACGTAATTCGATTGCTTCTTCTACAATTGCAACAGCCAGGCAATCCGCGCCGCTTTCCAGCAGGATTCGTGCGGCTTCAATCGCTCCGTGCCCGTAAGCATTCGCTTTGACAACAGCCGATATCCTCGTATCCGAAGAAACGACTGAACGGATTGCCTGCATATTTTTTCGCAGGGTGTCGATGTTTATTTCTACACGCGTGTCACGGATATTATCAAGCTGTTTCATGCATCAATGTTTTGGGGCCCACATGCTCGATTTGAAACGTATCTGCAACGTTTTTGCAAGTGCATTTTGCAGCATATGTATTGACTGCGGAATAGATTGCGGGATTATGCCGGCAGGCGCCTTCCAGTCCGCGATTTGCAATCTCAAGCCCATATTTCAAAGTTGCGTTTGTCAATGCGATTGTCGAAGTCCGGGCGACGCAGCCGGGCATGTTGCCAACGCAATAATGCACGATGCCGTCTACGACGTAAGTCGGTTGGTCGTGATATGTTACTTTTGTCGTTTCACAGCATCCACCTTGATCGACGGCAACGTCTACGATTACACTGCCTTCTCGCATTTGCTTCAGATAATCCTTCTTAAGAATTTTTGGCGCGGCTTTGCCTGGGATTAAAATCGACCCGATTACCAGGTCAGCATTCGCTACGGACTCTTCAATATTCGCCTCGCTGCCATAAAGTGTTTGTATCCGCGCTCCAAAAAGATCGTCCAGATAAGCCAGCCGGGGAAGACTGATATCGAGAATTCTAATGTCTGCCCCAAGACCAGCGGCCATTTTACATGCGTTAGTACCGACCGTACCGCCGCCAAGGATAGTAACCCTTGCTTTTGGCGTACCCGGAACGCCGGCCAGCAGCACGCCTCTTCCGCCCTGATGCCTTTCCAGACATTTTGCACCTTCCTGAATGCTAAGCCTACCGGCAATCTGACTCATGGGGGTCAGAAGGGGCAAGGAATGATCGGGTTCCATCAAGGTTTCATATGCTACGCTTCTCACCCGATTTTGCATCAACGTATCCAGCAGTGGACGATCAGCCGCCAAATGAAGATAGGTGAACAATATAAGGTCTTCATGTATCAAAGGGTATTCTTCACTGAGGGGTTCCTTGACCTTTATGAGCATTTCCGACCTCTGCCAAACTGTTTTTGCATCGGCAACAATTTCAGCCCCCGAAGCGACATATTGTTCATCGGGGTAAGCACTGCCGACGCCAGCACGCTCTCAATCAGGACCATGTGACCGGCGTTTGTATAGCTTTTCACGTTGTCTGGGGTAAGCCCGACCCGGAATTCATAGTTTTTGATTTCCTTCACACATCCGATACGCATAGTTTTTCCTCCAAATAATCTATCATTGTTGGTTGATAAGCTATTTCAAATACGCGGACACCGTCGTGTAAATACTTTTAATGAACATACTTAAGCAAGCAATGCTCGACAAACAGATAACAAGCGTTGCTAAATCAAATTTGGGATTTTCTTTTAGCGGGCGCTGCGGATATAAGGCTTTCCTAGACTAGCGGGTTCCGTTCCTTTTTTTGATGCGCTCAGCAGAAGCGCTGCAATCGTCAGAATATACGGCAGTCCTGTAAAGAACTGCGCAGGCAGACCAATGTTAAAAATTTGCAGCTTAAACTG
>CAYTHS010000194.1:0-3023 GCA_964437665.1 uncultured Oscillospiraceae bacterium | reverse complement strand
CCGTACCGCTGCTGCCGCCGGAAACGATGCTGCGCCTTGCGGACTATGTGCTCTGCGAGGCGGACGGCGCGAAAAAAAGGCCGCTCAAAGCGCCGGCCTCGCACGAACCGGTAATCCCGCCGCAGGCGAAACTGGTGATTGCGGTTGCGGGGCTGGATGGAATCGGCAAACCGGTCTGCGAAACGGCCTTCCGGCCGGAACGCTACGCCGCACTGATTCAAAAACCGGAAACAGATGTTATCGCGCCAGAGGACGTCGCCCGCGTGCTGGCGCATGCAGACGGGCAGAAAAAGGGCGTTTTAAGCGGCATGCGGTACTGCATTCTGCTCAACAAAGCCGACGGCGAGGCGCAAAAACGCGATGCGCTTTTAATCGCACAGGCGCTGGAAAATGCAAACGCCGCCGAGCGGACGGTGATCGCAGCGTTGGGCGCGGATCAAGCTCGGAAATATTCGTGAAAGCGAGGATTTTATTATGGTCGTATGGGTACGAGGCGCGGGAGATATCGCCACTGGCGCGGCGTTCCGGCTCTATAAAAGCGGGTTCTCGGTCGTGATGAGCGATCTTGCGATTCCAACTTCTATCCGGCGGACGATCTGTTTTTCAGAAGCGATTATCAACGGTAGTACGCGCGTAGAGGACATCACGGCGATGTTTGCAAAGGACGCGCAGGATGCGGAGCGCGTGCTTGAAGACGGCAGAATCGCGGTGCTGGCCGACCCGGATGGCACAGAGGCAAAGAAGCTCCATCCCGCCGCCGTGGTTGACGCAATCCTTGCCAAGAAAAACCTCGGCACGTGCATGACCGACGCGGGCGTCGTGGTCGGCGTAGGCCCGGGATTCACGGCGGGTGAAGACTGCCATGCGGTCGTGGAGACCATGCGGGGCCACACGCTAGGGCGTGTTTATTACGAGGGAACTGCGCTTGCGAACACCGGCGTACCGGGCAGCATCGGCGGATTCACACTGGAACGGATCCTGCGTGCGCCGTGTGCGGGGACGTTCAAGGGCGCTAAGAAGATCGGCGACGTTGTGGAAAAAGGCGAAATATGCGCCTATGTGGACGACAAGCCGGTAGCAAGCAGCCTTTCCGGCGTACTGCGCGGACTGCTGCCGGACGGGCTGACTGTTTATAAAGGGATGAAGAGCGGGGACGTGGACCCGCGGTGCGAGATTTCGCACTGCTACACGGTTTCCGACAAAGCGCTCGCCGTCGGCGGCGGCGTGCTGGAAGCGATTCTGCACTTACAGGCAAAGGAAGGATACGAATGGAAACGGAAGTAAAGCTCACGAAACTTGCAAAATGCGCGGGCTGCGGCGCGAAGGTCGGCGCGGGCGTGCTGGCGGGGTTGCTGGGCGGACTGCCCGCAAGGGAGGACCCGAACCTGCTGGTTGGCTTCGACCGCTCGGACGACGCTTCGGTCTACCGCGTCAGCGACGAACTGGCGCTGGTGCAGACTGTCGACTTTTTCCCGCCGATCGTCAACGACCCGTTCACGTTCGGCCAGGTGGCCGCGACCAACGCGCTTTCGGACGTGTACGCGATGGGCGGCGAACCCAAGCTTGCGCTCAACCTGCTCTGCGTGCCGGAAAACATGCCGGGCGACGCGGTGCGCGCCATTTTAGCCGGCGGGTACGACAAGGCGTATGAAGCTGGCGCGATCATCACCGGAGGACACAGCATCTTCGACGACGTGCCGAAATACGGCCTCGCCGTCACGGGGTTCGTGCATCCCGATAAACTCTATAAAAATCTCGGCGCCCGCGAAGGCGACGTGCTGTTCCTGACTAAGCCGCTTGGCGTCGGCATACTCACCACGGCGGAAAAGGCCGAGATGCTCGAAGAAGGCGCGATTGACCGCGTGATCGAATTGATGACGACGCTCAACCGCGGCGCAAGGGACTGCGCGGTCAACTACCGTGTTCACGCCTGCACGGATATAACGGGTTTCAGCCTGATGGGACATATGCTCGAAATGATGCAGGGTTCGGACGTTTCCGCTCGTGTGGAGACCGGCTCGGTGGATTTTTTGCCGCGCGTGCTGGAGTTTGCGGAAACGGGGCTTCTGCCCGCGGGCGTATACCGCAACCGCGCGTTTGCCGAAGCGTCCGTGGACGAAGGCGACCTGCCGCTGCAGGTGCGCGACGCGCTCTACGACCCCCAGACCTCCGGCGGGCTGCTCATCGCGGTCGACCCGAAGGACGCGGACGCGCTGGAAAGAGATCTCAAAGCGAGCGTCCCGAGCGCGCAGCGCATCGGGATCGTGATGCCCAAAGGGGACAAATCGATCTATCTGGTGTAGAGCGAAAAGCCGCTAACTAATTCCGTTAAGAAAGAAAGTAGCTTGTCGAATGATGAGCTACTTTGCTTACTTAATTTTTCATACGTCGCATTTATGTTGATGCAGATATATGTTGTATTTTTGATTTAAATAGCGTTATAAAAAATTGTTTTAAAAAAATTATTATTGAACTTACAAACATCAGATACTATACTTAAATGTATTAACGCCTATATAACTAAAAACACATGTAAGAAGCAATTACGAAAGAGGTATGGTTTTATATGGGAAGCCTTGATAGCAAAGCGTTGATACACTTAGAATTATGCAACAATATCACTTCCTGCGATATTGGTGTTGTCCGAGGTTCGCTAAATATAAAGTATGCGATAAATGGAACGGGAAAGTCCACAATTGCAAAAGCAATTTTGCTCGCTTCACAAGATAATTCTCTGGCACCATTAATGCCTTTTCAGTTACCCGCTGGAAGTCCCGAATCAACATTACCGAGCGCTAGTGGCGTTGAATTCAAAAAAGTTATGCTTTTTGATGGTGAATATATACGTCAATATATATTTCAGCCTTCTGATTTAGTGAAAGATGCATTTGAAATTTTTCTCAGAAGCGCCGATTATGATAAGTTTAATTCTCAAATAATAGTCTATTATAAAAATATCGCTGAGATGTTGGTACTGTCAACAAAAGTTCGCAAATTCGAGACTCCGAGTTGCTGATCAAGCA
>CAYTHS010000193.1:0-3034 GCA_964437665.1 uncultured Oscillospiraceae bacterium | reverse complement strand
GCGCATTTTCGCCGTCTCAACTTGCATATTCTTGTTGAAAAGCCTCGCCGCAGCACCACTGCGCCTGCGTTTTTCGCCTCAATCTGCAAGCCGATCCAGCAAAACTGCATCTTCCAGACTTTAGAAACACAACCAGCGGCGAAAGATGAAAGCGGGGAAACGCGATGGGAAAAAATATTCAGCAGCAATTGATCGCCGTGGACGGAAATAGTCTGATGCATCGCGCGTTTTATGCGCTGCCGGCCATGACCACGCGGGAAGGATTCCCGACAAATGCGTTGCATGGTTTTCTGAACATGCTTCTCAAGCTTGCCGAACGCAAACCGGACTATCTCGTGGTTGCGTTCGACATGCACGGACCGACGTTCCGGCACGAGCAATACGCTGCGTACAAAGCCGGCCGACGAGAGACGCCGGACGATCTGCGCATGCAGTTTCCCGTGCTTAAGGAACTCCTGCGCGGCATGGGGATTGCGGTCTGCGAAACGCCGCAATACGAGGCGGACGACATCCTGGGTACGTTTGCAAAGCAATGCGAAACAAAGGGAATCGACGCGCTGCTTGTCACGGGCGACCGGGACGCATTTCAACTCGTTGGCAAACACACACACGTACTGATGACGAAAAAGGGCATCAGCGAAACCATTGAGTACGACAAAGAAACGCTTCGGGACACATACGGGCTGGAACCCGAGCGCATGCGTGATCTTAAAGGCCTGATGGGCGATTCGTCCGACAACATCCCCGGCATTCCGGGCGTGGGCGAAAAGACGGCGCTCAAACTCCTCGGTCAATACGGAACGATCGAGGGCGTTTTGTCCCACGCGGACGAGATCAAAGGAAAACTCGGCGAGAAGGTGCGCGAGTTTGCTTCTTCGGCGCGCATGAGCTATGAGATCGGCACCATCTGCACCAGCGCGCCGGTGCCGCTGACCATCGATGAATGCCGGTATCGCGAAAGCGCGCTTTCCGGCGCGCGCGGCAAACTCATCGAACTGGAAATGCGCGGCATCGCGTCCAGACTACCGGGCGAAACGGAAGCCGCGCCGGAAGAAAAACGGGAGTTTGAACGCGTTGTGCTGGAATCGGCTGACGCGCTTAAAAAAGCGGTCGGCGGGTTTTCCAATGTAACAAGGTTTGCAATCGACGCGGGGGACACAATAACGTTTGCGCTTGACGAAAAGCGCTATTACGAAATCGTTCAGGGTGAGGATTTGTTTTCCGTCCCGATCGACGACAAAGATATTTGGACGACGCTGAAGAGCGTTTTTGAGGACGAAAAATGTCTTGTTCTTGCGTTCGGCACGAAGCGATTGCGCCATATGCTTGACAGCTTCGGCATCACGCTCAAGGCTCGCGTGTTCGACGCGATGATTGTCGACTACCTGCTTGACGCAACGCGGCCCGCGCCGTCTTTCACCGCGCTCTGCGAACGATTCGACGCATATGCAAAGCCAAGCGCGGCACTGCTGTTTCCGCTGTATGAACGCATGACGCGCGAGCTGGCACGGGCGGGCATGACTGATCTTTACGAAGAAATGGAATTGCCGCTCTCCCACGTGCTTTACGATATGGAGCGCGAAGGTTTTTTTGTGGATGAAGCGATCCTGAAGCAGCTCCAGTCTCAGTTCGGCGAACAGGCGGAAAGACTGGCGAAGCAGATATACGAGCTCACGGGGGAAACATTCAATATCCTTTCTCCAAAACAGCTCGGCGAAGTGCTTTTTGTAAAGCTCGGCCTACCCACAGGCAGGAAAACCAAGAGCGGGTATTCCACAGACGCAGGTACGCTCGAATCACTCCGAGAGCGCCACCCGGCGGTCCCGCTGATTTTGGAATACCGCTTTATTACGAAACTCAAGAGTACATTTGTCGATGGGCTTTTGAACGTACGCAGCGATAAGGATGGACGCGTTCGTTCGCAGTTCAATCAATGCGTGACCGCGACTGGGCGTATTTCCAGCACCGAGCCGAATATGCAGAATATCCCGGTGCGTACCCCGCAGGGACGCGAGATTCGCAAAGCGTTCGTCGCGTCGGAAGGGTGTGTGCTTGTCGACGCGGACTATTCGCAGATCGAATTGCGTATCCTCGCGCATATCAGCGGGGACGAAGGGATGATTGCTGCTTTCAACAGCGGTAAGGACATTCACCGTACGACCGCAAGCGAAGTGTTCGGGGTGCCGTTCGACGAAGTATCGGCTGATTTGCGGAACGCCGCAAAAGCCGTCAACTTCGGCATCGTCTACGGCATCAGCGATTTCGGTCTGGCACGCAACCTTGATATCCCGGTCAAGCGCGCGGGAGAGTATATTAAACTATATTTTGAGCGGTATCCGCAAGTCAAGGCGTATCTCGACAAGAGCGTTGAATCTGCCAGAAAGCACGGCTATGCAAAAACAATGTTTGATCGTCGCCGCGCAATGCCGGAACTGAAGAGTTCCAACTATAACACACGTTCGTTCGGTGAGCGAGTCGCCATGAACATGCCGATTCAGGGGACGGCGGCGGACGTAATCAAGCTGGCAATGGTAAAAGTATATCGTGAGCTGCAAAAAAAAGGGTTGCAGGCTAAACTCATTTTGCAGGTACACGATGAACTGATCCTCGACACACCGTTCGCCGAACGGGACGAGGTCGTGCTGCTCGTTCACGATTGCATGGAGCGGGTGGCAGCGTTAAAAGTTCCACTTGACGCGGATGTCAAGGTCGGAAAGAGTTGGTTTGAAACGAAATGACAGGGCGGCACTGCAGGCGAATCGGACTGACGGGCGGAATCGGCGCGGGGAAATCGACCGCATCGGCGCATTTGCGCGCGCTCGGGGCCTATATCATCGATGCGGATGAGATCGCGCGGCGAACACTTGAACCAGACGGAGCATGTTATGGATCGGTGTTAGCGGTGTTTGGAGAGGGTATTCTCGGCGCCGACGGCAAAATCGACCGGAAAGCTCTTTCGGCTATTGTTTTTTCCGATCGGAAGAAGCTTGAGAGTCTCAACAGTATTGTCCATCCGCATGTGATGTCCGAAATG
>CAYTHS010000192.1:0-3127 GCA_964437665.1 uncultured Oscillospiraceae bacterium | reverse complement strand
CGGTCGTATTTTGCCTGGAGTTTGCGGTTTTGCTCCGCGCAGTCCTTCGCGTCGATAAACAGCGAATTGACGACGTTATGCCCGCGTTTGTTCTGCGTGCCGTCGGTCGCCCAGTCCTTCGGCGGAAGCGCGCGCGTTTTGGGTTTATGCCATTCGATCGCCTCCATCATCTGCCCGATCATGCCGTCCGCGAGCACGACCACGGGAATCCGGTACACATCGGCGATGTCGAAAGCTTCCTGCGTGAGGTCCGCCGCTTCCTGAATCGTTGCGGGCGCGAGCACGACGGTGCGGTAATCCCCGTTGCCGCCGCCGCGCGTCGCCTGAAAATAGTCCGCCTGCGAGGGCGCGATGTTGCCGAGCCCCGGTCCGCCGCGCATCATGTTGACGATGACGGCGGGCAGTTCCGCGCCGGCGATATAGGTGATGCCCTCCTGCTTGAGGCTGACGCCCGGGGACGAGGAGGACGTCATCACGCGCACGCCGGAGCCCGCCGCGCCGTAGACCATGTTGATTGCGGCAATTTCGCTTTCCGCCTGCAAAAAGCAGCCGCCGTGCTCCGGCAGGTGCCGGGAAAGATACTCGGGGATTTCGTTCTGCGGGGTGATCGGATAGCCGAAAAAGCAGCGGCAGCCCGCGCGGATCGCGGCTTCGGCGACCGCTTCGTTGCCTTTCCAAAGTTCTTTTGCCATTGTTTCACATCCTTTCAACGGTGATCACGCTGTCCGGGCACATGCGCGCGCAGCTTGCGCAGCCGGTGCATTCGCTCATGCGCCGCACCGTCGCGGGATGATAGCCCTTGGCGTTGGTCGCCGTGTCCATCTCGACGATGTGTTTGGGACACACTGCAACGCAAAGTTCGCAGCCCTTGCAGCGGTCCCGGTCGAAGGTTACTTTTCCTGCCACAGCATTTCCTCCTTTTCAAACTCGCTTCCGTTTTCCCAGGGCTTTTTCAGCACGATTTCCATGGGAAAGAGCGTTTCCGGCGGAAGACCCGCGATATTGCCGACCCACCGCGGGAACGCGTGATAGCGGACGGGGATTTTGACGCACGAGGCGAGTTCTTCTGCAAGCTCCGCACCGCGCAGCACGTCTTCCACCGTCGTATCGCCGCAAAGATGCGTGTTGTTGATCAGCCCCGTCGCCGCGAGTTTCGCGCTGCGCTCGATTGCGCGCAGGTATCGCCCGGCTTTTTCCGGCGTTGCGGTCTCGGGCCGGTTAAAATTCAGCACGCAGAACAGTTCGTATTCCATCGTTCGGATTTTCGGCGCGAACCGGCCCAACACGCGCGCGCCGGCCGCGTCTCCGCCGACGTCCAGAATGCCGCAGACGTCTTTTTCCAGCAAGGCGTATACTTCGGGGTTCAGCGCGGGTACGTCGGCGTCTCCGCCGGTGGAGGCGATCACGCGTGCGCCGCGCGATTCGAGCGCTTCCCTCTGCCCGCGGGAGCAGAAATACGGGTTGACGATGTCCAGATCTGCGAGGGTCACGTTGTAACCGGCGAGGGAAAGCCGAAACGCATAATTGACCGCGAATTCCGTTTTTCCGCTGCCGTAATGGCCGGTGATGATATGCAGGTGTTTTTCCGCTGCACTTTGCATGTTTTCCATCATGTTTACCGCATAAAGACAGGTTTTTTCAGTCAAGTCAGTATGTTCTGAGCTGTTCTTCGCCGGAAAGAACGCGGAGCGCGGCTTCGCAGAGCGCTTTTTGCTCGTCTTCGCCGGGCATAATCACAATTTCCGCAATAAACGCCGTTCTGGATGCAATCCAGTCCGTAAACAGCCGGTCGTATGCAAAGCCGCCGGTTAGGATGATTGCGCGGACGTCGCCTTCCAAAACGGCGGCGCATGCGCCGATTGCCTTGGCGGCCTGATAAGCCATTCCCTCGTAAACGAGGCGGGCTTTTTCGTCGCCGCTTTGCGCGCGGCGGCTGATTTCCCGGCCGTCGTCCGTGCCGAGATAGCCGAGCAGTCCACCGTGCGTGTTCAGCTTGCGGATCAGGTCGGCGGCGGGCAGGTTTTCGCGGCGGCAGAGCTTGATCACGGAATTTGTCGGCAGGCCTCCGCAGCGCTGCGCGCTGTAGGGACCTTCTCCGCCGAGACCGTCGTTCACGTCGATCACGCGTCCATTTTGGTGCGCACCGATGGTTGCGCCGCCGCCGATATGCGCGACAATCAGGTTGACCTCTTCGTAACGAAGTCCACGGGCGGCACAGAAGCGCTTTGCTTCGGCTTTTTGATTCAGCGCGTGAAATATCGAAACGCGGCTGATCTCCGGATGTCCGGAGAGCCGCGCAAGATCGCAGAGTTCGTCCGTTACCACGGAATCCGCAATATAGGCGGGTACGCCTGCGGCGCGCGCGATCTCGTCGGCGAGCATTGCGCCGAGGTTGCAGGCGTGCTCCCCGTATTTGCAGCTTTTCAGGTCGGCAAGCATCCGCTCGTTGACGGCGTATGTGCCGCCGGGGATCGGCCGAAGCAGGCCGCCGCGTCCGATTACGGCGCTCAGGGAGCGCACGGCAACCTTGTGCCGGGCGAGCTCCGCATCGATGGCGCTCTTGCGAAACGCCATCGACGCCACCAGCTCGCCGCAGGAGGAGAGTTCTTCGCGGGTGTGATTCAGCGTAGTTTCAAACAATGTCGTTTCGTCGTCGTATACCGCGATTTTCGTCGTGGTGGAGCCGGGATTGATCGCGAGGATCCGGTTGGGCATGTCAGTTCATCCTTTCGTAAGCGATGCGCATCGCCAGCGCGATGGACTTGAGCTTCGTTTCCGCGGTGTCGGCGCGGCTGGTAAGAATGACCGGTGCGCTTGCCCCAACGACGACGCCTGCGCAGGACGCGCCCGCCACAAATGCAAAGGATTTATACAATGCGTTCCCGGTTTCGATCTGTGGAGCGAGCAATATGTCCGCTCTGCCCGCGTTGGGGTCTGCAATACCCTTGTGCAGCGCCGCCTCGCGAAAGAGGCAGTTGTCGAGCGCCAGCGGCCCTGAAACGGCGCAGTTTCGGATTTCTCCCGCACGGTTTAGACGCACCAACTCCGCGGCTTCCACGGTGCATGGCATCTTCGGGTTGACGGTCTCTATGGCGCAGAGGCATCCGACGATGGGCAGATCGTTTCC
>CAYTHS010000191.1:0-3140 GCA_964437665.1 uncultured Oscillospiraceae bacterium | reverse complement strand
CGCTGAGGGCGGCGTTCGTTTTGCTCAGGTTGAGCTGCGTGAGGATCGTCGGGTCCTTGAGTGTGATGGTGCACGTTGCGGTATGTGTGCCGGCGGTGGCGGTGATGTTCACGGTCGCGGGATAGCTGGCCGCCGCGTCAATCGTCGTGACCTTGCCGTCCACAACGGTTGCAAGGGTGCTGTCGCTGGTGCCCCAGGTGACCGTCGGGTTGGAAGCGTTGAGCGGAAGGACGTTGGCGTTGAGCGTCAGCGTGCTGCCCGCAAAAAGCGTTGCGGTTGCCTGCGAAATCGTGATGCTGTCGACCGGGATGTCGATGACGGTGACTGCGCAGGTTGCTTCGACACCCGGAATTTCAATATCGCCCGAATCGAGCGCATAGGCCGTAATCGTGGCCGTACCGGCGCCGACGCCTGTGATGATGCCGGTGTTTTCGCCAACGGTCGCGACGGCTGTATCACTGCTGACATACTTTACCTTGGTCAGCGTCGTGTCGGTCGGCGTGAACGTCGGGATGAGTTCGTCGGTGGAGCCCACGCCGAGTGTGGTAGACGTCTTGTTGAGCGTGATATGGGTCGCTTCAACTTCATTGTCGTCGACGGTAACGGCAAAGATCGCCTGTTCGTTGACATAAGTGATCGGGTCCGCGTCCATATCAAAGCCGCGTGCCGTAACGGTGATGGTTACGGAACCAGGCGCGAGCGCCGTTACCACGCCGCTGGAATCGACGGACGCCACGGCGGGATTGCTGCTGCCCCAAGTCACGCCTGCACCACTGGGATCGACGGTCAGATCGGCGCCCACATCGTAGGTGTCGCCGATATCTGTATAGGCGAATGTATGATCCGTAGAGCTAAGCGAGAGGGAGATCGCCGCGTCATCGACGTTCAGGTCGAACGTTTTTGTAAAGACAAGGGTCTGGGACGGGTACACCTTTGACCAGGTGATCGTCGCCATGTCCGCGCCGCTGTCGGCGGTGGTCAGCAGGTAATCGCTTGCCGGGGTGATGACCACGTCGCTGAGCGGAAGGTCGGGGTTCGCGCCGCTCGAATAGGTCGCGCGGAGCTCGAGACCTTCGGTCACAAGATTTTCGCCTTCATAATACGAGATGTTGGCCGGATACGACACGATAGAGAAGCCGGTTGGATATCCGGTTTCGGCTGCCACGACCGTTACGGTATACGACGTGGCGGGTTTCTGTACCTGCGTATAACCGGCGGGGGTACCCGCGTTGTAGGTGATGGTGATGGTCTTCTCGCCGATGTCTTCCGCCTTGAAGACATATCCGTTGGCGATGCTCGTCGTGTACTGGCCCTCGGTCGGGTCTTCGGCAACGTAACTTGCTTCCAGAACCGGGGTGCCGGGCTGGGATACGCCGTCGTTATACGTGAGGATCAGTCCGGAGATAGTCAACGCTTCGCCGACGGCGTATACACGCGTCGTGGCGGGTGTGTCGATTTCGATGCTAAGCGGTTTTATTTCGTCCGCCTTCGCGCCATTGACTGCGGGAAGCAGAGTCAGCACGAAAAGCACGCTCAGCATCAATGCGATGGTGCGTTTCATTCGATACACATCCTTTCTTGCATGAAAGACATTCTGTCGGAGAAATTATACATGAGCGGTATATATATGTAAAAACAGCGGACAAAGATGTTACGGATATTTCACACATCGCGGAAAGAAAACCGTAACATTTGTCAAAACGTGCCTAAACCATAACACTTTATGCTAAGATTCGCACGCCATTTCACAAATCGTTTCCTTTTGATTGACATTTTTTCACGTGTATCCACGCGCCGGCGACAATCGTTCGATTTATGGATCCGAGGTTTGCGGGCCTGAAAAAAAGCGGTCGACGACTCCGGGAGACGAGCGTAAAAACGGAATATTTGGAATAAATATACAGTGAATGCAGGAAAGGAACCCTACCAATGATTGACGGCATGCTCGGCGAAACCGGTCACGTTTTCAAACGAAACGCGGACGCCTTCCCGCGTATGGAAACGGCCGGAAAACGTACCGAACATCTGATGGCAGCGATTATCGACAAACAGCAGCTTTGTGACCGTGTCCCGGTCGTATCGTGGGGTAAGCACGGCGGAAAAGCTTCTGTCGTCCGACTCGATACGCCACGGCTGCATGGGGTCATTGCCGGTAACGAATCGGACGCGGCCAATCTTCAAGAAGGAATTGCCGTAATACACGATGTTTTCCGTTGCGCGCATGCGTGTTTCGTCGCCGAAACCGCAGCCGAGGTTGAAGCCGAAAAGACGGCTTTCCAGCAGCGTGTTCGCGCTGCTCCAATACCACTCGTGCGCGCGGGGCCACACGCCGCGCCCCCAATCGAGCAGCGCGAACGTGTTTTCCGGGTCGAAACGAATCTGTTCACCGCGGAGACGTGCGAAAACGTCCGCATGGAGAAGGTTGACCTTTTCGTTATAGTAGAATGCATTGCTTTGTTCAAAAGGCGTGCAGAGCGTTACGCTCTCCTTTCGGGTGGGCGTGAGAAGGACTTTTGCCGAGAACTCGCCGAAGCGCGCGAGCAGCGTGCGAACGCCGCCGCGTGTTTCAAACGCAAGAGACGCGCCGCCGTGTTCGAACGTCAGCAGCGAATCGACGTGTGCGCTTTCGGGCATATGCATGCTGCGGCACGGGAACGGAATTGTCACGCCGCGCTCAAAAAGGTTTTTTCCGTTTTTATGGTCGAACAGCGCAATGTTGCAGTTGCCTGCATAGGACACGTGCCCGATTACGAGCTGAAGGCAGAGCGTATCGTCAGCAATCTGGTAAAAATCCCATTCCTTGAGCCGCCAAGGCGCGGCACGCACGCGCTTTCGTTCGTAAACCGAAGAACCGTCCAGTGAATAGCCGGGCAAGGGGCGCCCCTTGCGGTCGAGTGCGTGTTCGCCGGGTGCGTAACGGTAAGAGGTGAAGCTGTTTTGCGGATTTTGATCAGGCATAATAATACTGTCAGACTGCCGGTTCCGACTTGTTCAGCAGGCGTTGTTTGTGCAGACGGTTGGCGGCGATCAGCGGCAGGATTGTCAGCGCGGTGACCGCGGCGGAAACGAGGAAGAGCGGCGGCGTCGGGACCATACCGGCAACGCCGTTTACCACCGCCTCCGTGCCCCAGTGGTTGATG
>CAYTHS010000190.1:0-3294 GCA_964437665.1 uncultured Oscillospiraceae bacterium | reverse complement strand
GAGCGCAGCCTTGCCAAGGCTGAGGTGGCGGGTTCGAGCCCCGTCTCCCGCTCCAATTTGATACGGCGCCATAGCCAAGCGGTAAGGCAGAGGTCTGCAAAACCTTCATCCCCGGTTCGATTCCGGGTGGCGCCTCCAGCTAAGTACTCACGAAATGATACAATTCGTGGGTACTTTTTTCATGCAAAAAGCCCAGACTTTCTGGGCTTTTCTGGTTTTCAAGGTTTGGTTGTTTGTGCGAGAATCTGCCGATCATGCCTTTTGTCATAAACGGTAAGTAAATTTGCACCCACCTCAGAGGAAACGCGCGAGAGTATTGGAAAAACGCGCGAGAGTATTAATAAACATGTGCGAATTGCGTAAATCTGTCAATTAGTCTATTGTCGATAATCTTCTATTGCTAGAATCACTTAAACGGTAATTCCACTCATCGTTAGTCGGAGCAATGAACAATTACTTATTGAAATTGTTTATCTTTTCAATAAGTTTCGCCATCAGCTCCGCCCTATTCTTCCTCGTAAGTTCACACTCCCAAATTCGCAATACTCTCCAGCCTCGACTTTCAAAGTGTGTTGTGATTTCTGCATCGTGTTGAATATTACGCTCTCGCTTTTTATCCCAGTATTTCTCGTTTTCTTTGGGACGTGTGTTGCGACAGTCATGACCATGCCAAAAGCACCCATCAACGAAGACAGCTATCTTTTTTTCCAAAAAAACAAAGTCGGGGTGTCCTTTCACAGGATACCCCCGACGCCAGCCAGTAATCCCAAGCTCGCGGAATATGGATATCAGCTTCAACTCGGTAGATTTGTTACCTTTGGAGCGAACGCGCCGCATAATTTCGGAGCGTTTATCTTTGTCAAAAACGTCGGGCATGATGGGTCACCCTCGTTCTGATTCTTCAAGACGGTTAATAATCTCTTGATACCTAATAAGCAACATCTGTGCGACTTCAGACTCTTGTGCTCCTCCAGCGATACCATACGCATTTTTCACCGTACGGTCAAGGGCGGCGTGAGCTTGCCGTAATTCGTCAGGCATTACATTCTGATTGTACAAAACGTGATAAGTAACCGCCGCAAAATGTTCCCTCGCATTTAAAATGCCCTGAGCTGCCCGTTCTATAGCTTGACGCTGAGCATCCGTGGGGTCAGGCCAAGGGAAATTGTTGTAGACGATTTCAATTGAATATCTGTACCGCATTTCGAGTCTGCCGCAAACCGCCCTCATCCACGCCATATGAATACTCGACGTCAAGATGCCGAAATGGTAAAGATTCGCGCCCGGTAACAGCATCGCAAGGTTGCTGCACAGGACTTCGGGGGGCATGAAGCCCATTGGGATGTACGCCCTTCCTTCCCCCGAAACTTCCGGGACGAGCAAATATTGCTCAGCAGGAAATGCCTCAACGTGGAATTTCAAGGGCCGATCCGCTAACCTGCGCGTCCCTGTGCTTATACTATTTGCGCGGTACCGACGTACCGCCTCGATCCGCTGCAAAGCATGGGGCATCCGCTGTAGCTCGTCTGGTGGACAATCTTTTAAAAGCAGGCAATATCTCGGACGCTTGTAAATAAACTCAACTGACCCATACCAAGGTCGAAACCATCGTGCCGAAAGTGGTTCTCGCGCAATGAACGCATCCCTTTCTTCAGGATTGAACAGATAGTTGCCATCATCAATTGGTTTGTTTCCACTTATCATCCTCGGCACAGCACAAATTGGCGTCCGACGGCTAAATAGAAAGTAGTTTGGAGCACTCTCAAGATACGGGTTAATATTATTGGGTGCAGGTACTACGGCATCGCCAGCTTCATCGAACAGGACTTTGGGCACACGGTTTCCGATATGTGAGAAACCGATGATCACACAATGCACAGTAGCCGCGCCATGCGCTTCATTTTCCCAGCGAAACGACCTGCGCGCGAAATCAATTGTCATGTTGCGCCGTTCGAAAAGTGGCTTCCAAAGGACGGCGGGGTGTACGCCTTGAGAAATCGAGTTTGTTGACACAAATGCTGTACGGACGTAACGATTACGACACATATAATCGGCAGCTTTGATATACCAACCGGAAATATAATCCAAAGCCCCGAGATGATCCCAACCGGCGGCTACCCGATGCAAGTCCTGCTTCTGAGAATCAGTCATCGTTCTCGCACCAGCATATGGAGGGTTACCGATAATGTATTTTAGATTAGCTGCGGGAATTATTGATTCCCAGTCCATATCCAACGCATTGCCTTGGTGAATATGCGCTCCCAGCGTTAAGGGAATATGTAAAAGTTGTCTGCCAAACTCTCGCGACACCATGTCGTTCATCTGTTGGTCTACGAGCCACATACCAACTTGTGCAATCTGGCAAGGGAATTCCTCAAGTTCGATTCCGTAAAACTGCCCCACGTTCACGCGGATTTCATTGTCAAGCGAAAAACCTGCGGGAACTTGCATTACATCGGGATATAGGCGTCGCAACACTTCAAGTTCCAAAACCCGTAACTCGTGATATGTGACCATAAGGAAATTTCCGCAGCCACAAGCGGTGTCAAGGAAAGTAAGAGTGGCGATTCGACGATGAAAATCCTCAAGTAGCACGCGATTTGCACCGATATCTTCAAGCTCAACGTAAAGATTGTCTAGAAAAAGAGGTCTTATAACGTCCATAATAAAGTTTCTCGGCGTGTACTGGGCTCCTAGAATATCGCGCACGGCGGGATCCATGACCTCTTGAAACATGGCGCCAAAAATCGCGGGCGAGATTTCCGACCAATCAAATTCGCAGCATTCTAGCAGAAGGTCGCGCATGCCTCGGTCAAAGTCGGCGGGGCGAAGGTTTTCACTAAACAGCCCGCCGTTCACATATGGAAAGTCACGCAGATCTTGCGGCAATGTGGGAGGTCTGTTAGCAATTTGTGTGTTTAAAACGTCAAAGAGTTGAATCATTCTGCCCGAAAGATCGTGACCACTGGCGGCGCCGTTCCTCACATATTGAAAAAATTGATGTCGATTGAAGATGCCGGAATAATCTGCAAACAAACAGAATAGTAGGCGGACAAGATACAGCTCCAAGGCGTGTCCATCATAGCGATTATTGCGAAGCATATCGTGCAACTTTGCCATTTTATACGCCGCATCAGTACTCAGTTCTCGATCTAGATCTGTATCGATTTCCCGTGGATCGTTAGTGAGAATGGAGAACAATTCAATATTGTCTACAAGATTGGCCGTGAAGAATTCCCATTGTTGATCGGTGCTCTGGCGATAAAGGCGGATTCTCGCAAAATCGCAGACCAT
>CAYTHS010000189.1:0-3342 GCA_964437665.1 uncultured Oscillospiraceae bacterium | reverse complement strand
TTGAATTTTGATTTGATACGAACAAGATGTGGGATTCAGAGTTTAGACGTGAACGCACCGGATTTTGACTGTCCATGGGATTAATCACAAGTAATCTTGTAATTTGTAACTTGTAATTGTTAATGAATAGAGCTACGCGGAAAAAGTTGTTTGCCTCGCGCGCGTGCGCGTGCGCACGTAAACACGCGTATATAGAAAGAGCTCTATCCCTTTCGTAATTTCCGTTACAAAATTACAAGCTCTGGAAAGAGAACATTGAAATGCTGGAGAAAGATATCGTCGCCACGATCATGCGGTGGCTGAAGACGGTTCCACACTGCTTTGCGTGGAAAGAGCATGGCGGGCTATATGGCACCGCCGGAGTACCCGATGTGATTTGCTGCCTGGACGGCTGGTTCTTTGCTTTCGAGGTCAAGACTCCGGAAGGCAGGCTGACCAAACTGCAGGAGCATACCATCCAAAGGATCAAGGACGCCGGCGGCCACGCGTTCGTGGTCCGGTCGGTCGACGACGTAAAAGCCGTCCTGTGGGCTTACGCAGGAATTGAGATTTAAACAAAGGAGGAGTACCACATGAATGCTAAAGAATATTTATCGCAGGCATATCGCATTGACCAGCGGATCAACAGCAAGCTGGAACAGGTGATGTCCCTGCGTGATTTGCTGGGGAAAGCGAACGTGACGTTGACGGGCATGCCGAAGACCCCGACGCCGAATCCGCACTCCATGGAGGACATCATAGTGAAGATGGTCGACTTGGAGAGCGAGATCAACGACGACATCGATACGCTGGTCGATCTTAAAGCAGAGATCATGCGCTGCATTAAGCGCGTGGACAACACGGAGTACCAGACGCTGCTGGAGTTAAGATACCTTTGCTTTAAGCATTGGGAGGAAGTTGCCGTCGAGATGGGGTACAGCCTGAGACGGCTGTACGAATTGCATGATCTGGCGCTAAGCGAAATTTCTTTTGAAAGTCCGCACTAAACCGCATTGTTTCGCACTTTAGGTATTTGGTATTATTAAACTGCAAGAAAAGAATACAGCGGCTTCCATATTGCGCGGGAGCCGCTGTTTGTTTGAAAGAGAGTGTATCATGCCAAGGAAACCGAAGCGTCCGTGTTCATATCCGGGCTGCGGCAGGCTGACCGACGGACAGTACTGTGAAGAGCACAAATGGATGTCGGAGCGGCAGTACAACCGGTACGGTCGCGATCCCGACACCAACAAACGCTACGGCCGCGCGTGGAAAAAGATCCGTGCGCGGTTTCTTTTACAGCATCCACTGTGTGAACAGTGTAAGAAGATAGGCAGGCTGACGCCTGCGGAGGAAGTGCACCACATCCTGCCGCTGGCAGACGGCGGTACGAACGACGAGAGCAACCTCATGGCGCTGTGTAAGAGCTGTCACTCAAAGATAACGGCGGCAAGCGGCAATGGCAAAGGATATTGAAAGATGTATTGGAATATCTTCGAAAGCTACCCCGTGGGGTATATAAATCGCTACAGGCTTAATTTTTGGACAACGCGGTCGGGTCGCGTACAAACTTTCGCGATTTCAAGAGGGTGAATAGCCCCCCTTATTATTTTGGGGAGGAAACGGATATGGCAAACGGTCATGGCGGAGCGCGGCCCGGTGCCGGCAAAAAGAAAAAACCGCTTGCAGATAAGGTGCTTGAGGGCAACCCTGGAAAGCGGCAAATGCAGGTGATCGAGTTTAAAACATCTACGGACCTGCAGGGACAGCCCATGCCGCCGCCGCGTGAAATGTTGTCGGCGGTGCAGAAGGACGGCAAGCCGCTCATTGCTTCGGAGATTTACGAACGGACGTGGACTTGGCTGAATGAGCGCGGCTGTGCCGCTCTTATTTCACCACAGGTACTGGAACGGTATGCCATGAGCGCCGCGCGATGGATCCAGTGCGAAACGGCGATTTCGGAGTATGGGTTCTTAGCAAGGCATCCGACGACCGGTAATGCGATTCAGTCGCCGTATGTGGCTATGAGCCAAAACTACATGGCGCAGACGAACCGGCTTTGGTACGAAATCTACCAGATTGTCAAAGAAAACTGCGCCACCGGATATACCGGCGAAACGCCGCAGGACGACGTAATGGAGCGATTGCTAACGGCGCGGAGAGGCGGATGAACCCATGGACGAAGTACAGGAATTCGTCCGCTCCCTCCGATATTACCGCCTGACCAGCCAGCAGCGAAAAACGCTGCGCGGGCAGGCTCTGGCCGGAAATCTCCCGGCAGCAAAGGTGGGATTGCACAGAATCGTGAAGAGAGGGTATCAGCATGGACATTCAAACGCTGCCGGTGACGAAACTCGCACCGGCGGAATATAACCCGCGTAAGGACCTGAAGCCCGGCGACCCGGAATACGAGAAGCTGAAACGATCGCTCACGGAATTCGGGTACGTGGAACCGGTTGTCTGGAACAAGGTCACCGGCCACGTCGTCGGCGGCCATCAGCGTCTGAAGGTCCTGATCGATACCGGCGTGACCGAGGTCGAGTGTGTGGTCGTGGAGATGAGCGAAGAAAAGGAAAAAGCGCTCAACGTCGCGCTGAACAAGATCAGCGGCGACTGGGACAAAGAGAAACTTTCGCTACTCATCGCCGACCTGCAGGGAGCGGATTTCGATGTATCGCTGACCGGCTTTAATGCGCCGGAGATCGACGCGCTGTTCAAGGACGCGCAGCGCGATGGCGTTCACGACGATGATTTCGACGTCGACGCCGCGCTGAAAGAACCGGCGATTACGAAGGCCGGCGACCTATGGATTTTGGGTAAGCATAGGCTTATCTGCGGCGACAGCACGAAGAAGGATGTGTTCGACCTGCTCATGGACGGCCGCCAGGTAAACCTCGTGGTGACCGATCCCCCTTACAATGTGAACTACGAAGGCAGCGCCGGCAAGATCAAAAACGACAACATGACGGACTCCGCGTTCTACGACTTCTTGTTGGCTTCGTTTCAGAATATGGAAGCCTGCATGGCCTCCGACGCGTCGATCTATGTGTTCCATGCGGATACGGAGGGCCTGAACTTTCGCAGGGCGTTCTCGGACGCAGGTTTTTATCTGTCCGGCACGTGCATCTGGAAGAAACAGTCACTTGTTCTTGGCCGGAGCCCGTACCAGTGGCGGCACGAACCGATCCTCTTCGGCTGGAAGAAAAAGGGCAAGCACGAATGGTATGCCGATCGGAAGCAGACTACAATTTGGGAGTTCGACAAACCAAAGAACAACCCCGATCATCCGACCATGAAGCCGGTCGAGTTGCTGGCATATCCGATTCTGAACTCCAGCATGGCAAACTGCATTGTGTTGGATCCGTT
>CAYTHS010000188.1:0-3350 GCA_964437665.1 uncultured Oscillospiraceae bacterium | reverse complement strand
CAACAAGAATATGCAAGTTGAGACGGCGAAAATGCGCTTTGCGGATTTTGGAAACTCAACTTAGTTTTACCACGACAATCAGCATGATTAACAGTCTGAAACCGTTCCTCTCAACATAGCGCGTTGTTGAGCAAGGAGGTATCACCACCTTGTAGTTAGATGCTTTGACTAACTCGGCTTACAGCAGCATGCCCATTCCTGTCAAGAAACGCATTGATACAAGTTCTTCATGCATCGGCATTGTTTTGGCCAAAACCGTCGTCTGTTCTTGACAAATTTCATCAATTCATTACAATATTGGTTAGATGCTTCTAACCGCGGTGTCTGCGTGATTTGTCTGGTTCGACGTTCTGCCTATGCCTGCCCTTCGCATACGCTGGTTCGTTACGCGTTTCCCGATAATTTTACGGGCGATAACGCAAGCCCCGGCCAGGTACCGTAGGCAGCACTGCTTCCGATATACTGCACGCGCCGCATTTAAAAAAATCTTCAAGAATGAAAGGAGATGACAACGCTATGGCTGTTCAAAACAACATACTTGAAATAAAAGACCTCAGCGTCCGCTGCGGTGAAAAGACGTTGCTTGAATCCGTCAATCTCGCCATTCCCTACGGCGAGGTGCACGCCCTGCTTGGGCAGAACGGCAGCGGAAAAACCTCTCTTCTGATGACCATTATGGGTTTCTCCGCGTACGAGGTCACAAAGGGACGGATTCTTTTCATGGGCAAAGACATAACATCGTTCGACATCTGTGAGAGGGCCAGGTTAGGTATTGCAATTGCCCAGCAACGCCCGCCGACGATCAACGGCGTAAAGCTGCGCGGCGTATTGCAATATACGCTTCGCGATTCGCAGCACTGCAAAGAAACGCTGCAATGCCTCGCGGAGAACGCACAAATGGATGCATTCCTGGACCGTGCCGTGAACGACGGTCTTTCAGGCGGCGAAATTAAGCGTTCTGAATTACTGCAGATGCTTTCCATGTCTCCTGCTTTTTCTATGATGGACGAGCCGGATTCAGGCGTCGATATTCAGTCGCTGGAACTCGTGGGCAGCCTGATTAATCAATTATTCGCGCAGGACAAAACGCATCCCGTAAAGCGCAGGGCAGGGCTGATCATTACGCACAGCGGCGAAATTCTGAAGCATGTGCATCTTGACAAAGCGCACATCATGCACGACGGCAGAATCGGCTGCTCCGGTAATCCGGCACTGATCATGGAGACGATTGGAAGTCACGGGTATGCCGAATGCATACGCTGTATCAAGCAAAAGGAGAAATCATGCCATCTGTAAAAGAGATTTATCCGCATTATAAAAACAAACCCGCAGAACACGCATCGTGTCCGGTTTTAAGCTCGTTCGCTCCGATTCCTGCAGAGGACGCCGGCGCGATTGCGGCGGTTGGCGTTCATCCCGAAGATCGGAATCGTTCCGCTACGATGATCGTTCGGGACCTTGAACCGGTGTATATGCAATCACAGGAAACGCAAAACTTTGAAATGCTGCCGATATCGTTGGCGCTTAAACGCTATGCTTGGCTGCGCGAACGGTTTTACTTTCGGGCGATATCTCAAGATTTCGACGAGGTAAGCGCCGAGTGCGCAAAACGTCCGTCGCCGCCCGGTGTATTCATCCACGTAAAAAAAGGCGTCTCTATTACCCTTCCCTGCCAGGCGGCTATGTATCTTGCAAGCGAAAACCTCACGCAGGCCATCCACAACATTGTAATCCTGGAAGAAGGCGCTCAGTTGCAATTGATCACAGGCTGTGTTTCGAAGAATGATCTTAGGAAAGGCCGCCATTTGTCCGTAGAAGAATATTATATCGGTAAAAATGCGAAGCTAATCAGCACAATGGTGCATTCGTGGAGTTCCGAAGTTCTGGTCAATCCGCGCGCCGGAGCGATCGTTGATGAAAACGGTCGTTATGAGAGCAACTATATTTCACTCAAAGCCGCCCGCAGCATCAAAAGCAATCCACAGACATACCTCAACGGCAGAGGCGCGTCCGCCAAGCATATGACCGTCGTGCTTGGCACTCCCGGCTCCGTTATCGAAACCGCGGGAAATGTGTTTCTCAATGCGCCCGATACAGGAGCGGAGCTTCTGCACCGGGGCGTTTGCACCGGGGGGATTATGCGCCAGGGCGGGTTATTGATCGGCAACGCGGCCTGCAAAGCGCATGTCGACTGTGCCGGAATGCTGCTCGATCAGACGGGGCAGGGTTATATCGAGTCGATACCGGGGCTGCGCTCGCACCATCCGGACGCCCGCATGAGTCATGAGGCAAGCATCGGTAAAATTGCGCCTGACCAGGTGGAATACCTGATGTCGCGCGGCATGGACGAACCCGAAGCCATTTCCATGCTGATCCGCGGGTTCCTGCTTGCCGACATCGAGGGGTTAGGGCCCGAACTCGACGCGCAGATCGCCGATATAGCGGCAATCGCAGGGCATGGCGAAGGCCAATGAATGGCTGTGTACTCTGCCGCTAGGATGTGTTTCTAAAGCCTAGAAGATGCAGTTTTGCTGGATCGGCTTTCAGATTGAGGCGATAAACGCAGGCGCAATGGTTCTGCGGCGAGGCTTTTCAACAAGAATATGCAACATGATACGGCGAACATGCGCTTTGCGGGTTTTGGAAACACACTCTAACAATGTTTAAATTTATTGAAGCGAACCCACGAATGCGGGGAAAGGCATTCATGGGTTTATACACAGTCTTACACAATTAAGTAATTGAATGAGCGCAAGGGCATAACGTTTAAATACAGCTTAAGCCCCCGTCTTCATCTTGTATTATGATCGGACAAAACAAACGACCATATCTAAATAAACTGAACAATATAATCGCGCAGATTCTGATACGCAATCCGGTAGATTTCTTTATCCGAGAAACCGGCTTTTGCAAGCGCTTCCATCAGCGCGGGGAAATCCGCGCTGTTACGCAAATCTTTTGGATATTGCTGCATACCGTCGAAGTCCGATCCGATCGCGCAGCATCCGATACCGCCGATTTCCACAATATGCCCGATATGCCGCACAATGTCCGAAATTCTTGCATGCGCGCCTTTGCAAAGCTGCTGATAGTAAAAATTGACCCCAATCGTTCCTCCCTGCGCCGCAATGCCTTTGATCAAATCGTCACTGAGTGAACGCGGATGCTCAAAAACGGCTCTCGCGTTGGAATGTGAAGCAAAGATCGGCCGCGTTGCGCGCTCCAGCACCTGTTCGACCCCACGGTCGCTGAGGTGTGAAACATCGACAGCCATGCCGATGCGGCACATTTCGTCAATTATTTCCCTTCCAACGGCCGTCAGGCCTTTGTTGCCGCGTCCCATCGCCGCG
>CAYTHS010000187.1:0-3391 GCA_964437665.1 uncultured Oscillospiraceae bacterium | reverse complement strand
GGTGCCTCCGGAATACGCGCGCGCCATGCCGGTATCGCTGAACGTAGACGTCTACGCGCATGTGCGATTTTTTCGTGTCTTTGACGATGCGAATTTTGGCCAGCAGGCGTATAATCCAGTCGGCCGCCCTCCCGACAAACGTTTTTGAAAACACGGCGAATCCCAGAAAGAGGATTAGCGTTAGACTGACAAAAACGCCAAACAGCAGAAACCAGCGGAACGGTCCGATGTTGGCGAGTACGAGCTTTGCACGAAACGGGAAAAGCGCCGCGGGAACAAGCAGGACGATGAGCTGATAAGCGATATTGACCAGCAGCAGAGAAAGCGACGCATAGGATATATCGACGCCGTAGGCGCACATATAGTAAAGCTGCATCGGCTGTCCGCCGCTGGCAGACGGCGTAATTGAGCTGTAGTATTGCCCGAGAAACGCAAATCCGACGCTTCGCAAGAAGGAGACGCGTTTGTTATGCAGCGTACACAGCGAGATATGCAGCGCAACGCCGAGCATAACGATGGAAAGCAGGGAAGCGGCCATTGCAAAGCTAAGCCAGACGGGGTTAACGGATTTTACATTTGTCCAGATGTCGGATATCGATGTATCGTGAAAAATCACGATCATTGTGACCGCGATTAGTGTGATCATCAGAAGCGAGCTGAGCAACCGCCAGTGCTTCTTTTTATGGGATTGCGTGCCGGAATGCGCCGTTTCGTTTTTTATCGCGGCTGTATCGTTGGTTGCTGCTTCTGTGCCTTCGTGAATCTTCATGTGTCGTATCATACTAGATTTCGTGTAGGATTGCCATATTTTCGCCAACAAGGAATCGTGAAAATAATATGAACGCAATCATCGACGGTTCATTAAGCGAACGCCGAAGCAGACAGAAATACTAAATGGAGTACCGAGGACGGGGAAATCAAGCGCCGTTGATTTCGGCAATTTTCTTTTTGGGCAGAGTGCGAAGCGTTGTTTCGTAAGCATTGTCCAGCATCGCCTTCGCCGTATCGTCGGGAACATCGCTGTCGAGAAAGAGCGAACTCCAGTGCGTCTTGTCGCAATAATAACCGGGAATGACATTCGAAGGATACTGCTCCCGAAGGATTTCGGACAAGGCGGGTTCCAGTTTGACGGTCATAAGCGCGCGTCCGTTCTTATACTCACCGAGCATTAGAAAAATTTTCCCGCCGATTCGGCAGAGAGTTGCGTTCCATGCGGGTTTGAACTCTTCCGTGACGCCCGGCTTTTCCAGACAGTAGGGGACGATCCAATCTCTCATTTGCTTGCTCCTTTCATTCAATGGTGAAAAACGCCTGCCTGCCGAGAACATCCGTAATATGTAAAGCCGGATGCGCGAGACCGTCGATCGGGAAAAGAACCGGCAGCGTTGGGCTGCAGTCCGTATAGACGGGAAGGAACCGTTCGCCATTGGCGGAGCCGAGCGCGGCATACACGAGAGGCTGTTCGTTATCAAAACACGCTTGATCGACTGAAAGCATTTTTTTTCCGTGTATCGTGGTGAAATGCGAGACAAAGGAAGCGGGTATATGCTCGGCGGGGTAGCAAAGGCGCATTTGGTGTTCCCCGTCGAGCAGTGAAAGAACGCTCGCATTCTGCAGCTGGCGCGCGCGCAGCGTGTACCGTGCGAACGGCGAAGCGTCGAGCGCAATATAACGGCGCCCGAGTTTACTCGCCGCAGAAGCGGTTGTGCCGCTGCCTGAGAACAAATCGCAGACAATATCGCCCGGCTTTGACGATGCCAGTATGACGCGGCGCAGAAGCGCCTCCGGTTTTTGTGTTGCGTAACCGACGCGCTCGCGGTCCTTCTGCTGCAGGTGTTCGATATCGTCCCAAACGTCGCTGGGGAATACCGGCGTATCTTCGTAATACGTGTACACTTTGCCCGCGGAACGGATGGAGAAGCAGATACGGCCCTGTTCGTCGATATAGCGTTTCATATGGTTGCGTTTTTCCGGCCCGCGCGGGCGACCGACCGCATGGATATTGAAGTATACGTTTTTACTCTTTCGATAAAAGAGGATGGTGTCGTGTTTACGGGGATAATAGCGCGTGCTTCGTCCGCCGGATTTATAGCACCATACGATTTCGTTCATGAAATTACGCGCACCGAAAATTTCGTCAAGCAGAAGGCGAAGCTTCGCGCTCATACGAAAGTCGATATGCAGATAAATCGAGCCGGAATCGTTTAGCAAAGCGTATGCGCCGGTCAGCACGCGCCGCATCCATACCAGATAGTCCGTTTCGTTCATGCGGTCGGAAAACGCAGGCAGCGACATGTTTTTCTTCCCGATGCCAAGTTTAATGCTGAACGTATCGCCTGTGCCGAATGGAGGATCGAGATAGATCAATTGTACACGCCCGGCGTATTCGCTGCCGAGCGCTTCCAGCGCATCTTCCGCACGCGCAGAAAGAAACAGGCCGGGTCCGCCGTTTTGATGCAGTTCTTCGGTACAGTACATGCGCATGGCGATTCCTCCGAATCATGTTTAAAGAGAGTTGTGCGGTAACGACATGAGCAAAGAGCAATAAGAATAGGCAGAAGCCGCGCAGCCCCGAAGGAATCTAAGGTCAGTTGTTCGGCCGGTGGCTGGCGGCGATGGCCACGTGCGCTCTCATATATTCCTTTGCGGAAGGCGCGTCATGGCTTTCGATTGCACGATAAATTTTCTGGTGTTCCTCCAGGGAGCATCCCGCGCGGTCCGGCAGCGTAAGCGAACTTTGCCGCGCTTTGCTGATGTTGTGATGCAATGATGCAAGGATATGCCGGATCGTACGGCTGCCGCTGGCTTCATAGATGATTTCGTGAAACCGCGTGTCGAGACGGACGAGATGTTCGACGTCGCTCTTCTGCGTGTAGAACTCCATCAGTTCGACGACTTCCTTGAGCTCGGCAAGCAGGTTGGGCGTTATTCGTTCCGCCGCCCAGCATGCGGCCTGTCCTTCCAGCAGATGACGGATCGTCGAAACATCCTGCAGGTCTTCTTCGGAAAAGCCCTTTACTACAACGCCTCGGTTGGGATGCGATACAACGAGGTCCTCAAGTTCAAGCTGCTTGAGCGCTTCGCGTACGGGCGTGCGGCTTACGCCGAGTTCTTCGGCGATTTTCATTTCGATCAGGCAATCGCCCGTATGATAACGCTCCTCGGCAATTCCGTCGCGGAGGAAACGGTAGACTTTCTCGGAAAGAGAAGTATAATCCCGGGATTCATAAAATGTTGGCATATGACATTCACTTCCTTATTGAAAGTGTACCGCGTACGGGCAACGAATTCAAGCACTTGTATACAAATATACAATTGGGTTCCGCTTAGGGTGTATTTCTAAAGTCTAGAAGATGCAGTTTTGCTGGACCGGCTTGCAGATTGAGACGAA
>CAYTHS010000186.1:0-3418 GCA_964437665.1 uncultured Oscillospiraceae bacterium | reverse complement strand
CACGCAGTAAAGCACGCTGCCCGAGCAGAACCCGGCCACGATGAAAAGAAGCGCGTCAACAACGGATTTGTCCGCCATAGCCTCCCGCCTCCCCCGCGCTGCATATGTCCCGCGCGATTTCGTCCGCCGCGTCCGTGTTGATCCCGCGCTTTTGGCGGCTACGCATCACATGACACGCCAGCTCGTTTTCCATGAGCTCCACGGCGCTCTCCGCCGCGTCAGCCGGGAGGAACGCGCGTTTCGCCATGCCGCGTTTCTGAAAATAAGCTGCATTATGCGTTTCACACCCGGGAATCGGCGCGGTCAGCACAAGCGGCACGCCCTTTGCGGCAGCTTCGGTGATGGAAAGCCCGCCGGGTTTGGTCAGGAGCACGTCCGCCGCCTCCATCCACAGCGCGGTTTGGCGCGTGTAGCCAAGCGCACGGAATCGCGCGTTATGTGACAGCCGCATCGTAAGCCGCTCTTTCAGCGCGCCGTTATGACCACAGAGCACAATTACCCGCGTATCGGAATCGATGCGTTTCATCAGTTCGCTTACAAGCGCGGTCATCTTGCCGCCGCCCATGCTGCCGCCCATCACGACGGCCAGCTTCATTCCGGATTCCAGCCCGAGCTTCGCGCGCGCGGCGGATTTGCCGATGCGTTCACGCGCTTCTTTTTTAACCGGTATACCGACGGCAGCCAGCTTTTCCGGCGGCATGCCTCGCCTGACGCAGAGGCGGCTGATCTCGTCTGCCGGCGTGAAGCAGACGTCCGGGCGCGTTTCTTCCCAGAACGGGCTGCAGGTATAATCGGTAAATACCGCATAAAACGGAAGATTCAGCCGCCCGCGCCGTTTTAGGAACGTCAGCGCTTCGGCGGGATAAAGATGCGTCGCGACGACCGCGTCAAAGCCACCGTCGGCGAGAAACCGCTCCAACTGCACGGCATAGCGGATGTTTGCCCAATAGACCGGAGAGCGTCCGCGGCGCGTGCTCAGAAAACTGCCGAGCCGGTAAACCGCGCCAAAGATCGCCGGCGCATGCACCGCATTGCGGACATAGGCGTTGGCGACGCCGCGCGCTTTTCGCTCGCTTTTCAGTCGGAAGGGATCGAACACGATGCATGCCGCGCCGCGTGCCTCCAACGCCTCGCACACGGCCTCCGCGGCCGTGTTATGCCCCTGCCCGGTCGAGCAGGTGAGAATCAGCACCTTCAATCGGAATTCCCCCCCCCGTTTTCTTAGAGTGTGTTTCTAAAGTCTGAAAGATGCAGTTTTGCTGGATCGGCTTGCAGCTTGAGACGAAAAACGCAGGCGCAGTGGTGCTGCGGCGAGGCTTTTCAACGAAAATATGCATGTCGAGGCGGCGGAAATGCGCTTTTGTGATCTTTGAAACGCACCCTAGTCAGCGTCGGCTGCATCCATTGCACGGATGCGAGCATTTCCACAATTCGTCCGCAACGGGCGCCCACTGCGCGGCGCGTTCGGCACACTTGCCGCAGTAATCGCTTGCGGGTTCCGGCGCGACCGCGTCCGTGGAGTGTGCGCCGCTCTTTTCCACCATTTCGGCAAGCTTGCCGGTGTTGTCCAATACCGGGCAGGGCCGCAGCATGTTCTCGTTGAACGGCTGGTTGTCGTGATACTGCATAAACAGCGGGGAACGCAGCGCCTCCAGCAGCGTCTTTTTGCGAATGTTGCTGTCTGCATAATGAATGAACGCGCAGGGTTCGATCTCGCCGCCGGCGCTGATATGCAGGTACCTGCGGCCGCCCGCAATGCATCCGCCGACAAATTCGCCGTCGTTCCAAAAGTCTATTGTGAACAGCGGTTTGCTCTTGCGGAAGCTCCGCAGACGATCGTACATCATTTTGCGCTGATCGGCGCTGGCCATCAGCTCCGGAACGGCGTCCCGCCCAACGGGCATATAGGTGAAGAACCACGCAAACTTCGCGCCCCAGGTCACCATTGCGTCAAAGTATTCTTCGCTGCCGATCGTTTCCGCATTTTTGCTGGTATAACAGCACGAAATACCAAAAAGCAGTTTGCGATCGCGCAGGATCTTCATGGCTTTCTGCACCGCCGCGAACGTGCCTTTGCCGCGCCGGAAATCGGTGTCCGTTTCAAAGCCCTCGACGCTGATAGCGGGCACGAAGTTCTTCACGCGCAGCATGTCGTCTGCAAACGCTTCGTCGATAAGCGTGCCGTTGGTAAACGCGAGGAACGCGCACTCCGGATGCCGCCGGCAAAGCGTGATAATGTCCTTTTTGCGCACCAAAGGCTCGCCGCCGGAGTAGATGTAAACATAGGTGCCAAGCGCTTTGCCCTGTCGGATGATGCTTTCGAGTTCCGCAAGCGAAAGGCTGAGCCTGTCGCCGTATTCCGCCGCCCAGCAGCCCGTACACTTCAGATTACATGCGCTCGTGGGGTCCATAAGAATCGCCCACGGGATATTGCAGCCGTATTTTTTCCTGTTTTTCTTCTGCCGCGCCGCGCCGATCAGCGAATCGTTGACGACCACCGTTTCAAACAGCCGCTCGCGCACGCCGTCGTCGACGTCCGACCAAAGGCTCATCACGAGCTGATGCCAATTGCTCTGCGGATTCTGAAACACTTCCCGAATCGCGCCGGCCTGCCGGGTCACGGAATCGCTCCTGTCGTTCTTTTCAAGCCAGTCCAGCACTTTAGGCACGTTTTTGACCGGGTCGCTGCTTATATAAGACAGTACCTGCCGACAGGCGAACGCCTTGATGCTTTCTGAAATCGTCCTGCTCATAATCGTCCTTCCCTTCCGGCTTTTTTTTCATCATATGGCGCTTTTATATCGCTGTCTGCGAACAAAATCAGCTTCCTGTGTAGTTTTTTCATTGCCGGGCGCGTGTGTCACCTTTTTCGACATTTTCCTAGTATTGTGAGGTTTTTGCCCGCCCTTCCGGGTTTGCCTATGGGGAAGCGCAGCAAAATCTACTAAGCTGTAAACGTTGGTTCCTGCCCCGGTCGCAGCACGCGAAGAAAAAACGGCTTTGGAGGTTACCGCTTATGAACGAACGGACGGCGTCCGCCATCCTCAGCGTTTCCGCCGACATCTGGATCCGCAATCTTGAATTCGATACCCGCCGCACCGCGCGCAGGCTCGTGGAGTTGGGCGGGCTGTTTTCTTCGGGCGCGAAGCAGCGCCGTTTTTTCCAGTTGGCGGGAGCTCTGCTGGAGAACCGTTCCAGCGAATACTATACGCTGCTGCGTTCGCTCTGCCGTGAGACGGACGCGAACGCGCTTAAAACGTTCGGTCTCGCGCTTGGCTACCACACGCTCAGCCGCGGCGCGATCAAAAGGCGCGCCGCCTGGGAAAGCGGCGTGCCAAACGTTTCGTTCGCTTCGTTCCAATACGGCGCGCGGGCGGACTCGCTCCGCCGCGCCGTCTGCGAAAATGCGCCGCGCGGA
>CAYTHS010000185.1:0-3502 GCA_964437665.1 uncultured Oscillospiraceae bacterium | reverse complement strand
ATCGCATTTGCCATCCCTATGAAAAGCGCTCCAAGGAATATTCCGAATGGATTTCTCTTGCCGAACACGACCAGCGCAAGAGCTATGAATCCTCGCCCAGATGTTACGTTGTCTGAAAAAGAACCCAACTGCACAAGCGTTAGAAATGCACCTGCAAGCCCATTCATCAGCCCGTTAAACAGTGCAGCGGCATACCGTATTTTTAAGACTTTTACGCCCACAGTATCCGCGGCTTGGGGGTTCTCGCCAACAGCGACGAGTTGCATGCCCCAAACTGTATGATGAAGGAAGAAGGCCACAATAAAAATCATGAGATAGGCAATATACGTTATAATATCTTTATTAAAGAAAACTTCTCCGATAATCGGAATCCCACTCAGATAGGGGATTGCAATATTTTTCAGTGTTACTACCTGAGGATAAGTGCTAGTGGTATTGATGAGCGAAAACAGAAAGCTTGTAATACCGGCGGCAAATAAATTCAGTGCGGTGCCAGTAACACTTTGGTTTTGCCCCAAACCATGCGAGATAAATGCATGCAACATACTGAAAATGGCCCCGCCAATCATTCCGGCAAGGAAACCCAATGCCAGATTCCCAGTCCAATATGCTACAGCAAATCCAAAAAATGCGCCACTGATCATGTTGGATTCCAAGCCGATATTTAGCGTGCCTGCCTTTTGAGACACCGTCTCACCAAGCGCACCGAATATTAGAGGCACAGAAAGGCGTACGCCGGCGGAGAGCAGCGATTCGATAGAACTCAGGGTTAAAATGGAATTCCACATAACGTTATACTCTCCTCAATGTACGGTTTTTGTCCGAACGTGCTCCTTCAGGAATTTCATCAGATCCTTCGAAAGAACCATCATGACAATAAATCCGATGATGATACTAACAATGGAGGACGGAATCCCCAAGTGTCTCTGCATAGTTGTAGTTCCAACCATCAGAACAGCATAGCCAATCGCGACGCCAATAATACCGATCGGGTGGTTGGCTGCCAGCAATGCGATCAAGACGGCGGTATACCCGTTTCCACTGGAAACACCTTCAAGTAATCGATACTGTAGGCCAAGAATTTCGATCATTCCGGCAAGGCCGGCTAAGCCGCCGCTGATGATGGCGGATATTGCAAGCCAGCGTTTCACTGGAAGACCGTTACAATAAGCAGCACGCTTGCTTAAACCGACTAGTCGCATGTTGAGACCAAACGTCGTTCTATACAACATAAACCATATTATGATAGCTGCCAGTACCGCAATAATAATACCCGAATGAAGGCGCGTCGGATACAGGAGCTGTGACAGGCGCGCTTCTTCTGGAATCTGAGAGGACATCGCCTCTGTCGTATTCGGATCCTGCAGGAAGCCGCGTATAAAGATGCCGACAAACATGATTGCGATATAATTAAACATAATAGTGCTAACAGTCTCGGAAATTCCAAGACTGTTTTTCATCCAAGCAGGTAAAAAAGCCCATAGCCCACCCGCCAGAAAAGAAGTGAAGAAAGCAAACAGAATTCGTATCGTACCGGGAAGGTTCGGCGTATACAATACTGTAATTGTTGCGGCGATCGCTCCCATGTAAAATTGGCCGTCCGCGCCTAGGTTGAAAAACCCGGTTTTAAAAGAGAGCGCCACCGACAGCCCAAGGAGAATCAACGGCGTTGCACGCACGAAAATTTCCGCAAACCCGTTCGTCGTGCCGAAGATTCCAAAAAGAAACGACGAAATTGCTTCAACCGGGTTTCCCCCGGCCAGAACCACCAGAAGGACACTGATACAAAGTGTGACGACAACCCGGGTTATAACCTGCACCAGTTTTTTTCCGTTATGCTTTGCTGTCATCACATAGCCTCCGCTTGCTTTTTGCCGCCCATCATCATTCCAAGCAGTTCTGCAGAAAGCCCGGGGGTATTTTCAACGATCCCCATCATCCGACCCCTGTACAGAACGATAATCCGGTCCGACATGGCAAGGATTTCGTTCAGGTCCGTGGAAACAAGAAGCACACTGCAGCCCCGGTCGCGGTATTCCATCAACCGGTCGCGCACATAAACCGTTGCGCCGACGTCCAATCCGCGCGTTGGCTGACAGGCAATGATAATTTTTGCTTCCTGGCTCAATTCGCGTGCAAGGATGATTTTTTGCTGGTTACCGCCGGACAGCAGCCGTACTTTTTCCATCATGGAGGCGGCTTTGATTCCAAATCGTTCGGCTGCCTGCGCGCACGCTGCGGACATAACCGGTAAATTTAACAACCCGCTCTTTGCATAAGGAGGCTTGTAATAATCTTTGAGATGTAGATTGTAGAGTAGTTCCGCGTCCATGATCAGCGCGTCCTTGTGCCGGTCGGCGGGAATATATGCGAGCCCTCGTTCCGCCCGTTCGCGAACACTCCAGCGCGCCATATCGACACCAGAAAGTTTTAAAGAGCCACTGCTTATTCGGCGAATTCCCGTAATTGCTTCGGCCAACTCGGTCTGCCCATTACCGTCGACGCCCGCAACGCCCAACACTTCATGCTGCCGGAGCGCGAAAGATATATCGTCGAGAATGCGCTTTTCCTGCGATTCGCTTAACGTTATGTGCGACAGGGTCAGCGTGGGGTTCTTTTGCGGCAGGGCTTTTCTTTTGTAGCTTTCAAAAATGATTTCGCGTCCGACCATGTATCGGGATAGCTCTCGTTCTGTTGTATTGGAAGTGTTGCCGCAAAACACGCGCTTACCGTCACGCAATACAGTGACGCGGTCACTAATGGCCATAATGTCCGATAAATTATGAGAAATAAGAATAATGCTATGACCGTGCTCTTTAAGCGATCGAAGAATATGAAAAAACTCTTCTGTTTCCTGGGGCGTGAGCACTGCTGTCGGTTCGTCCAGAATTAGAAGTTTGGCTTTCCGATACAGCGCTTTAACGATTTCAATACGTTGCTGGTTGCCGACTGACAATTCATAAACCTGTTTTTCGAGATCAAGTTGAAAACCGTACTGTGCAAGCAGAGCCTTTACTCGTGACAGAGCTTCCTTTTTTTTGAACAATGGGTACCGATCTTCCCTGATCCCAAGAACGATATTTTTTAAAACGGTCATGGTTTTTACAAGCATGAAATGTTGATGTACCATGCCTATGCCAAAACGTATAGCGTCTTCTGGGCAGGAAATTTGGACTGGTTGACCTTTCCACAGAATATTACCGGAATTTGCCTGATAGAGGCCATAAAGAATATTCATCAAAGTGGTTTTGCCAGCCCCGTTTTCTCCCAGTAATGCATGTATCTCCCCCTCTTGTATAGTCAGGGTGATATCATCGTTTGCTACAATACCCGGAAAGGTCTTAGTAATGTTCTGCATTTGCAATAAATCCATAGGCAATCTCCATCTTCCAGATGATTTCGTATGGCTTCTTCTGAATTGAAGAAGCCATACGACTTTGTTGAGGTTGGATTGGCTACAGTAAAGTGTACAGAAAAGATAAGGTAGTGGTATTCTCTTGAA
>CAYTHS010000184.1:0-3513 GCA_964437665.1 uncultured Oscillospiraceae bacterium | reverse complement strand
CGCCTCGCCCCAGACACTGACCCATGTCCGTAAACCAAAAAAGTCCACAAACGGGACTTTTTTGAGAGGCCAAGGCCGCTAAAAAGCAAGCTTTGAGATTAATACTGTTTCACTCACCGCATTCGTCGTGATGCTGATGTTCGTGACAGACTGAACCGCTCGAAACTAATTCGCCTGCAAGGTAACGCTTTACCGCATCTTCCGCGCTTCCGCGTGCACCTGTAACAACCTCGATGCCGCGCTGGTTGAAAATCTGCACCGCGCCGCCGCCCATGCCGCCGGAAATAATCACGTTTGCGCCGCGCTCGCCAAGATAATTCGGTAAAAACCCGGGTTTATGACCCGGATTCGGGAGCGATTCGCTTTTGACGATTGTACCGTTTTCCGTATCAAACATCATGAAGTTCTCACAATGCCCGAAATGCTCCGTTACCATCGTTTGTTCACATGCTACCGCAATTTTTTTCATCGTTCTTTCCGCCTTTCCAGTTTCCATTCTTATTTGTTTAAATGATTCTAAATCTCTATTATGCTGCCCGCCGAAAGCGCCTCCAGACGGTCGCCCATGATTTCTTTCAGAATCGCAAACGGCTCCGGACCGGTACAGTGGCCCGTATAGTAAAGTGAACCGGTTTCCCGGAGTGCCTCGCCAATTTTGACGATCTTTCCCTTTTGCTCCGTCTTATGCGACGTCGGGTTGTGCAAGTGGAACCCGCCGATTACGACGTCTATCCGTCTGCCGGTAATTTCCTGTGCCTTTCGGACAATATTGACGATTCCGCAGTGTGCGCACCCCGCCACCAGAACGCACTTTCCGTTTTCGTTCAAAATCAGATTCTGTTCGTGAACAAAATCGTCCTGAACGATCTTGCCGCCGCGCTCCGTCAGCAGCACTTGATTGGAGTCCGAATATAGCACGCGCGCCGTAACGTCGGAAAACAATTCTATCCCGCTTGAAACACGTTCGTACTCGCCCGTGTAGATCAACCTGCCACTCTGCAGGAACGCAAGATCGATGCCAATGTCGCCGAGCCTGCCGTCGGCCCGCAAAGCAAGATGGCGCTCAAACGCTTGTTTTCGAACATAGACCATTGCGTTGCGGTTCGCATTCAGAAACGCGCTTAGTCCGCCGCCGTGGTCATAGTGTCCATGAGAAACGACCGCAAGATCGACGCGGTCTATCCGCACGCCCAGTTTAGCCGCATTCTCCAAAAACAGATCCGTTTTACCCATATCGAACAGCAGCCTCCTGCCGTTTGCTTCGATATAGAGGCTCAACCCATGTTCGGATGAAATCTCCCCTGATAGTGCGGTATCTTCAACCAGCGTCTTCATCAGCATCTGTCAGGTCTTCCCTTCGTCGTTGATTCGGTTAGGCGTTGCCCGAAACCGACCCGGCAATCTCCTGCAAGCGGTCCCAAAGCGAAAGGACCGCCACGCAAGCGGGGCTGTGTTCATATGCCGTAATCGGCTTAAGCTCGTTAATCGATCGCGGAACCGCATCGTCGAACGGGATCTCTCCTGCCACGGGTATACCGTGTTTGTCACAGTACGCCTTAATCGTGCTTGTAATCTCCGGATTGATGTCGTATTTGTTGATGCACACCGCCGCTTCAATATGGAAGTGTCCGCAGAGTTCGGCTACACGCTTAAAATCCTCCAACCCGGAAAGCGTTGGCTCCGTCACGATTAAAACCAAATCCGCACCCGTAATTGAAGCGATGACCGGGCAGCCCACACCGGGCGACCCGTCGGCAATAATCCAATCGTTGAGTCGCATGATCCTGCGCACGTTTTTGCGCAGCAGCGTAACGAGCTTACCGGAGCCTTCGCTGCCAACCGTCATTTCCGCGCGCGACAGCATTCCCTGGCGCGTTCGGGTCAGCAAGATCTGGGCGTCGTTTTGCTCAGTCAGCGTGATCGCATTCCGCGGACAAGCCAGCGCGCATGCGCCGCAGCCTTCGCAGGCGAACGGGTCGATTGCATGCCCTTTGACCGCGCCGAATCGGCAAACGGATTCGCAGGTACCGCAGTCGATGCACCGCGTTTCATCTACAACCGCTATTTTAGACGCGGAAAACGGCTCCCGCTCAACGTCTTCCCCTTTATAATATAGGTAAAGGTTCGGCGCGTCTACATCACAATCCGCTTTTACTGAATTTTCAATCAAATCGGCCAACGCAACGGCGACGGTCGTCTTACCCGTGCCGCCCTTGCCGCTGATAATCGTCAGTTCCATGCAAACGCCTCCCTGATGCTGCGTGCGATCGTTTCAAACGCCATCCGGTATTCCGGTAAACTGATCAGTAAGTCTCCACGCGAATAAGTCACAGCCGCTGAACGGGAAAACGGAATCCTGCCGAAAAGTGAAATACCGCGCTCTTTGCAGGCATTTTCGACAATCGTGTCGGCACCGTCGCTCTTGTTAACGACGACTCCGTACGGGATTCCGCGTGTTGCCAGCAGCTCTGCCGCAAGCAGCATATCGTGCAGTCCGAACGCAGTTGGTTCCGTCACAATCACCGCCGCATCCGCATATTTCAGCGTCGCGGTCACATTGCACGAAGTGCCCGGTGCACAATCCAGCACACGTTTTTTTCCATTTGACAGGCCGTCGAGCAGCTTCCGTATCACCGGCACCGCCATGCTCTCTCCAACGTTAAGCACGCCGCGGGCGCACCGTTTTCCGTGCGCTTCCCCCTTCTCAATCCGGCCGGTTGTGCGCTGCGCGTAGGATATCGCCCCGGGTTTGCAAACCAGCTCGCAGGCGTGGCAGCCGTGACAGAGTTCCGGAAAAAGAAGGATGTTCTTTTTCGTGTTTGCAAGCGCATGAAATTCGCAAGCATCCGCGCATTTTCCGCAGAGCACGCACTTTTCCTTGTCAAACACGGGGTAATCGACCTTCGATTCTTCGGAAACGACGTTTTCGGGCTTTAAAAAGAGGAACCCGTTGGGTTCTTCCACGTCGCAGTCAAAATAGTCCGCTCCCAGCAGCACGCTGAGGTTGACCGCAACAGTCGTTTTGCCCGTTCCGCCCTTTCCGCTGAGGATACAGACGTTCACGCGTTCGGTCCTCCGCGCATCCCGGCGTGCGCGCGTCCCGCCTCGCCGATCGGCTCCAGTCCGCCCCTCATGAACGCCGCAAACGCTTCGCCTACCGACATCTCGCCGATGCGGTACGCTTTTATTCCGGCCTCGCTCAGCACGCGGAACGCATTCGGCCCGAGGTTGCCGGTGCAGACGCCCTTTACGCCCGCGTCGATCAGTTGCTGTGCCGCGGCGATGCCTGCACCACCGGCTGCCGACTGTGCTGCGTTTTGCGCATATACAATCTTGTTCGTTACCGTGTCGGCTATGGCGAACGCTTCACACCTGCCAAAGCGCGGGTCCATCCGCGCCGTATCGTCGGTTCCCGTACAGGAAAATGCTATCTTCATTTTTGTTTCTCCCCAGTTGTTTATTCTTTTTCGGTTTCACAGCCGCTGCCCTGTCCGTGACGGTGGCGTCTGCATC
>CAYTHS010000183.1:0-3590 GCA_964437665.1 uncultured Oscillospiraceae bacterium | reverse complement strand
ATATGCATGTCGAGGCGGCGGTAATGCGCTTTTGTGATTTTAGAAACACACCCTAAGACTCATTGGAGTGAAAGACGCGCCCGCAGAAACGGACGCGTTTATCCCGGTTTATTTTTTAGTTGTTTTCACTCGTATGCAGCGCGGCGTCAACAAACTGCCTGAACAGAGGATGCGCACGGTTCGGCCTGCTCTTGAATTCCGGATGGAACTGTACGCCGATATAGAAGGGATGGCCCTGCAGTTCAACCGTTTCGACAATACGCCCGTCCGGCGACGTCCCGGAAAGAACCAACCCAGCTTCGGTCAGCTTATCGCGGTAGTCGTTATTGAATTCATAACGATGCCGGTGCCGTTCATGAATCAAACCCTGTCCGTAGCAGCGGTAAAGCAACGTATCCTCCGCTATCTTGCAAGGATAGCTGCCCAGGCGCATGGTACCGCCTTTTTGCATGCCGGCATACTGGTCCGGCATGAAGTCAATCACTTTATGGGGACTCGCTTCGTCAAACTCACCGGAGTTCGCGCCGAGAAGCCCTGCGACGTTACAGGCAAACTCGATTACGGCAACCTGCATGCCAAGGCATAGGCCAAGATACGGAATTTTCTTTTCTCGCGCAAATTTTGCGGTTTGAATCATTCCTTCCACGCCGCGCACGCCGAATCCGCCCGGCAGAACGATACCGTCGAGACCCTCGAGCTTCTCGGAAACATTTTTTTCATGAATCGCCTCCGAGTCGATCCATTCGATATCGACGGCGGCGCCGTTTTCATATCCGGCGTGATGCAGCGCTTCCGCAACAGAAAGATATGCGTCGTGCAGTTTAACATACTTGCCGACCAGCCCGATTCTTACATGCCGCCTGCAGTTTTTCACACGCTCGAGCATTTCGTTCCACCCGCTCAGATTCGGCACGGGAAGATCGAGCTGCAGTTCACGGCAGACTACTTCGGAGAAATTATTGCGCTCAAGCATGATGGGCGCTTCGTACAGCGTGTTTACGGTGAGGTTCTCGATTACGCAGTCCTGCTTGACATTGCAGAACAACGCAATTTTACGCTTGATGGATTCGTCCACCGGCTGATCGACGCGCATGACGATCACGTTGGGGGTGATCCCGCTGGACTGCAGTTCCTTGACGGAGTGCTGCGTCGGCTTGGATTTGTGTTCGTCCGAGCCGGAAAGATACGGAACGAGGGTTACGTGGATAAAGAGGCAGTTTCCCGGGCCGGCTTCGTGTCCGACCTGACGGATGGCTTCCAGAAACGGCTGGCTTTCGATATCGCCGATGGTACCGCCGATTTCCGTGATGACCACGTCTGCGTTGGTCGCGTCCGCAACGCTGTAAATGAAGCGTTTGATCTCGTTGGTCACATGCGGAATCACCTGCACCGTTTCACCCAGATAGGCGCCTTCGCGCTCGTTATGCAGGATGTTCCAGTAAACCTTGCCAGTGGTCAGGTTGGAAAACCGGTTTAGATCCTCGTCGATAAACCGCTCGTAGTGGCCTAGGTCAAGGTCGGTTTCCGCTCCGTCCTCGGTTACGAATACTTCGCCGTGCTGAAACGGACTCATTGTCCCCGGATCGACGTTGATATACGGGTCGAGCTTCTGCGCGGCAACTTTCAATCCGCGCGCCTTGAGCAGCCGCCCGAGCGACGCCGCAGTAATCCCCTTCCCCAGGCCGGACACAACGCCGCCCGTTACAAAAATATACTTCGCCATAAGAAATCCCCTCCGTATCGTCCATGATAAAATGTATCTTATTTCACCCGTACCTGCAAACCGCACCGCAATATGGCCCGCCGGGACAAAGAAATATAAAATGAACGCCCCTTTTTAGGGGGCGCTCAAGAAAGCGGCTACTCGACCGTTACGCTTTTTGCAAGATTTCGCGGCTGATCCACCGAGCAGCCTTTCTGCACTGCAAGATAATATGCCAGAAGCTGCATGGGCACAATGGCGCAGAACGGCGTAAGCGTCGCGTCCGTCGCGTCGATTTCCCATTGTTCGTTGGAGTGGCCGGCCGCGCCGTCCCAGCGGCCGTTCGTTACGGCGAGGACATGCGCGCCGCGCACACGGACTTCCTCCATATTGCTCGCAATTTTTGTCTGCAGGTCCGGTTGTGTCGCAAGCGCCACCACCAGCGACCCGTCCTCGATCAGCGCGATCGTACCATGCTTGAGTTCGCCCGCCGCATATGCTTCGGAGTGGATATATGAAATCTCCTTCAGCTTCAGCGCGGCTTCCATCGCCAGCGCATAGTCGATGCCGCGGCCGATGAAAAACACGTGTTTGACTGCGAACGCCCTGCTAGCAAAAAACTGGATTTTTTCTTTGCTGTCCAGAATTTTCTGCATAGCATCTGGTATTTTCTTCATCTGCGCAAGCCGGGCGGAAATCTCGTCCGCGGACATCGCGCCGCGTTTCTGTGCAAGATCGAGCGCGATAAGATACATCACGATAATCTGCGTTAAATATGTTTTGGTCGCCGCAACGGCAATCTCCGGGCCGGCGTAGGTATAGAGCACATGCCCGGCTTCCCGGGAGATTGTGCTTCCGGTCACGTTGCAAACGGCGCTCGTCTCGCAGCCGATCGCCTTCGCCCTGCGCAGCGCGGCGATCGTATCCGCCGTTTCGCCGGACTGGCTGATGACCAAAAAAGGTTCGCCTTTTTTCAGCAGCGTGTCGCCATAACGAAACTCGCTTGCGATGTCCACATCCACATCGAGTTTCGCCATGCGTTCGATAAACTTCTTGCCAAGCATGGCGGCGTGATAAGCCGTACCGCAGCTGACGATGGTAAGCCGTTCCATGCTGCTTGCGCGCGTTTCGTCCCACGGGAAGCAATCCGGCTTGAGCGTATCGTCCTTTACGGAGACATACTGTTCGAACGTCCTTCGGAACGCATCCGGCTCTTCGCAAATTTCTTTGATCATGTAGTGCTCGTAGTTGCCTTTTTTCGCGGCTTCCACGTCCCAGTCCACATGCGTGGTTTCCTTCTCAATCGAAACGCCGAATTCGTCGTAATAGGAAATCCCGTCCCGCTTGAGTACGGCAATCTGACGATCCTGAACAAAGCAGACGTCCCGCGTATGTGCAAGGATCGCCGGAATGTCCGACGCGACGACGCTTTCCCCGTCCCCGTGTCCAACGACCATCGGACTGTCCTTGCAGGTGCAGTAAATCGTCGCCGGATCGTCGGCGAAGATAATCGCCAGCGCAAACGATCCCTCGATCAGAGATGCCGCCTGCTTAAGCGTATAAAGCGGATTGCCGCGGTAAAGATAACCGAGCAGCTGCGCGACGACTTCCGTATCCGTTTCGGACACGAATTCACAGCCGCGCTTTTGCAGCATTTCCTTGAGTTTCTGATAGTTTTCGATGATGCCGTTGTGAACGAGCGCAAGGGTCTTATCGCTGTCGGTGTGTGGATGGGAATTGATATCGGAAGGTTCGCCGTGCGTCGCCCAGCGCGTGTGGCCGATGCCGCATTTGCCGGAAACCGGGGATTGGTTCAGCAGTGCTTTCAGGTTTTCAATTCGTCCTTTTGCTTTACGCAGAGAGATTTCGCTGCCTTCCCATACGGCGA
>CAYTHS010000182.1:0-3685 GCA_964437665.1 uncultured Oscillospiraceae bacterium | reverse complement strand
ATAGTAACGCACATCTTCCGCAAGCCCCTGCGCGCCTTTCCATTGTGCGCCGTAATCCGTCCTGCGGCGCGCTTCTGGGTTGACCGGCGGCATGCCGGAAAAGTGCGGCGGGATTTCGATCATGGCCTTGTTGATCATGACTGCAACGGGATTGAGGTCGCTGGCGTGCGCTTCCAGCCCGAGACGCTGCGCTTCTAGCGGGATAGAGCCGCCGCCTGCAAACGGGTCGAGCAAAGGTGGTGGGTTCCCACCGGTGGATTTCATTATCTCCGCCCTGGCGGCGGCAAGGACCTGCTCGTTATTGGAATTTTCCCATTGTACGAGTTCGGTTAAAATGCGGAACAGTCTCTCGCGTTCTTTTTCCTGCGCTTCTTCCGTCGGGAATTCCTCCGGATGCGAAGAGGGATCGTCCACAAGCGACGACCAGATGACCGCACGCGCAGTGGCGGTGGGTTTTCGAGACCACCAGAGATGCAGCGTGGAGGGATGACCGTGCCGGATGGACTTCTCCCGGGCGGACGCGGCATTGATCGCTTCCAGCGGAAGCGCGACTTCAATGAGTTTCTTCATGTTTGTCATTCAAATTCCTGTTCAATATGCTAATCTTGTTTACCTTTTGTTGTATCACCGTCATCATGTCGAGTGAAAGTCCCGATTGTTTTGATAGCTGCAGGCTTAACCAATGCATCTAGAGGACTACTAGAAGTTGGTTTCTTTGGTCCTAATGTTTGCGGAACAGCATTGGCTTGCTGAACATTACCTTTATGCTGGGCAACATCACTACTTATTTCCGTCTTCATGAGTCCCTCCTGAATAAGGTATCGCATAATTCGTTGGAGGATCATACGAGCTTGTCTTAACACCTTGAATAGGAGTAGGTTTTTGAATCCCGTTCAATGGAGAGCTAGACGGTAAAGCTGTTGGCGTTTTGTGATTACTATTATTATCATCCATTATTGTCACTCCCTACAAATTAATCAATGCTAAAGTAAAACCGGAAAATACGAGTACTCCAATCGCGAGCCAAAATACAATCATTGATGCTTTAAGCAGATTTACGCGCTTATTGTCATTTTTTATTTTACTCTTATGAATTTGTGATAGCTGCTCTTTCCACTGAATATCAAATTGAGCTTGTATCGAATAATTGTAGTGTTCGGCATTTACACTGTTAAAAATCTCATCAACAGTTTGCATTGTTTGATATTTATACCGCCATTGTGCAAGAGTTGATAATACCAGACTACCGAGCAGCAAAAGGATAGCAATACCTGCACAAAATAGTACTTGGTTTTTAGGAATGATAGTATTTTCTAAAACAACCGGTATTGCCATTATCAATGCTGCAGAAACAACAGAAAACGCTGTTAACATATTTCCAGACTGCAAAATAATACTTTGCTCACGCTTTTCTTCGAGTTCAAAGGAATACATACCGAGATCAATAATATTCTGCATCAAGAAATCGGCTTGGGAATTATCTTGATTATTAGCAACTGTTACTTTTTTCTTGTTATGCCGCTCGCTCCAATAACGGGAAGACATACCTTCACCTACTTACTGTTGAAATACGATTGTACTTGATGTAACTATCCCTATCATATCATAATTGACGCTGGTTGCACCGAAGTCCGGGGCAGACTGAAATGGCTTTCTCAGGTATGTCGTATGGGTTTCGGCCCCATCCACTTCAACGATTGCAAGAATGTACTCGTCCGGTCGATTAAGCCCTGTAAGAATTTCATTTTTGCTGACCGTGACCGTTGCCGCACCTTTCGCACGTCCTTTTACTTCGATAAATCGCAGGCACGGGCCGCCCTTTTCCCGCTTGTCTTCAGTGATGACCGATTCAATATCATAACCGCAGTTTTCGGCGCTTACGTCTTTAGGTTCAAATCCGAGGGAGGTTTCAATTTCCATGACGGTACGCATGGCGGTCAATTCAACAGAACGTTTGTCCACTCCGCCGAAAGAGGATTCCGCTGCCGGGGTTCCGCACAACTGTCTCAGCAACCCGGCCGGGATAATCAACGCGCCACCAACGATAACTGGCGGAGCGGGGAGCACTTGTTTCTCCTCCTCAAGTTCAGCAAGCCTCTTCTGCATGCGTTGCTGAAGCCCATCCGCTCGGTTACGCGCCTGCATCGAGTTGAGTTTTGAATTTGTTTTTCCGGCAGCTTCCTTTTGCGCTAGTTCTCCGGCACGGAAGTCCCAATATTGAATTTCCGCAGTCAACCGTTCTTTTACGGCTTTTTTCGTTTTTTCAACGCGCCCGACGATCCGCGCTTTGGTTTCATGAAAATGATTCGGCAGCAAGGTTGAAACGGCATATTCCATTGCGCGGTCCTCGACCCCGGAACACAGCCATTCCTGCTTTTTGATATACGGCAGGATCACGGGAGTTTCTTCCGGAGTTACGGCACGATAATCGAGATACGGCGCGTAGCCGGCATTTCGAGCGGTTCCGTCCTCCATCAATTCAACGAAATGAACGTTCTTGGAAATAACCCGTTTGTTTCCGTTTGGAAGTATGTGGCCGTCCTGAATCATATCTTCAATATAAAACAGCAAGCGGGGGGACGTTCCATCGTCATGTTCGTCGATGAAGACGGCACCGCGCTTGAGGAGATTGCCGTTACGCTCGCGAATTAAATCGATTGTGGCCTCAAGAAGCGGATGCCCTGGGCAAAGTAAATCAGCGATCGGCAAACCGGGCAGATTGCACAGTTCCTTTTCAAAACAAACACGCTCGTAATGCTTTAACACTGGAGTGCCAAATCCGATCTGCATGTCGCGGTTTCGTACGGCATAAGGGACCATTGTAATTTCATATCGCCCCTTTTCCCGGGGGCGAATCGTACCACCCACGTTCTGAAAAGCGGCAATGAAAAACGCTTCAATGAAGTGTGGCTGGAGCTTATGCACCTCCATACGTTCCATATCTTCGCGGATGGCCATAACTTTATGGATATCCATCGTTTCGGCCGTCAGCGCGCGTTCGTCTAGCAGTTTACGGATTGCCTCCGGATCCAATGAATGATCAACCACCTGATAAAGTCGCGCACGGACTTCCGGATCGTTTCCATAACGGACCGCTTCGATCAGCAGATCGCGGAGTGGTTTATCGTCAAATTTCACCTTGCCAAGGATGTCAAACACTTTTCCGCCCAATGCGGAACGTTCATGCTCCAGTTTCTGAAACAAACGTTGAAACACCATACCCTCGCGAGTTTCGTTCGCAACCAAATTCCAAAGGTGGCAGACTTCGGTTTGTCCTATACGATGGATTCGCCCAAAGCGTTGTTCCAAACGGTTTGGATTCCACGGCAGATCATAATTGATCATCAGGTGCGCGCGCTGCAAGTTGATTCCTTCGCCTGCGGCATCAGTTGCTATCAGAATCCTTACGGCTGGATCCTGCTTAAACAGTTCTTCTACTTTACGCCGCTCATCGCGGAGCATGCCGCCGTGAATCAGTACGACAGCTTCTGCGCATCCTAGAGTTGATCGTATTCTGCCAGCAAGATAATTCAGAGTATCTCGGTGCTCCGTAAAAATGATCAGTTTCTCGCGTTCACCGTCCGGAGCGAACATCCGAGAATCATCCTGCAGCAGTTTTGAGAGTTCATCCCACTTTCGGTCATCACCGCTGATGCGGACGGCGTTTGCCATTGCTTCCAAACGC
>CAYTHS010000181.1:0-3727 GCA_964437665.1 uncultured Oscillospiraceae bacterium | reverse complement strand
CAAACGTACCGATATACGGCACGTGATACCGCAGGGAAACTTCGTTTTCGCCTGCATCGATCAGCACGCCCATAAAACCGCCGTCGAGCGTATAGAGTTCGGCGGGTTCGCCGTTGACGTATGCCGACCAGCCGGGATCGGTCAGAAACGTGAAGCACAGAACCTTTGTTTTGTCCGTCGTAATCGTACCCTCGATGCGCTTGTTATCAAGCCGCGTAAAAGTAAATTCGTTTTGCCGAAGGGCGGAAACACTTGTCTGATACGTCGTGAAATAGTCGCCCGCCGCCTCGCTGACCGAAACAAACGAAACGCTGCCTTGCAGCCATTCCGTATCGATACGAATATACTGTGCGCACCGAATCGGCAATTCGAGCAGCAATTGGTTTGCTCCCGGCGGCATAGAGTACCACATTGAGTTTTCATCCGTAAAGCCGTTCGCTGTTTCCGACCAAGAGACGGTGAAGGTTTCGCCTTCGTTGCTGCCGTTGGTCGACGCGATGTCGACAAGCAAGATCGCGTAGTCCGAATCGACCGGGCGCTCCAGCGCGGCCTCGGCACGCGTGATCTCGGCGCCGTCTTCACGGAAAAAAACGCTGCCCGTCTGCATCAGCGGAATTGCCGTGCGTGCCAGAAGCGCGTCAAGCTCGCGAACCGGTTCGTTATCGACGTTCAGCCCGGCGTTCAGGAGCGGTGAACCGTCCTCCGCCATCACGCGGGTAAGCAGCGCTTCGCGCCGTTCGATCTGGCTCATTTGTTCAAGGCTGGAGGCGGAAATGACGCTGTCGAATGCGAGCGCAAGAGGCAGGGAGTTTTCATTTTCCAGCACCCAATAGCCGTCCTGCTCGCTGAGCGTATACCCATACGGAACGACCGGTTCGTATGGGATGGTGTCCTGATCGTAAACGAGATATTTTATGCCAAGAAGCGTCTGAATCGGCAGCATGGTGGAAAAATCATTGTTGGCATAGATTCGGTAGCCATACTCGTTGAGCAGATTTCCGCCGACCAGTGCGGTGAAGCGGTTATACTCGTTGGAAACGCCGGAACCGCCGTTGTAGGTGCTGGTTGAAAGATAATCGTTCGCCTGTGCGTCGCAACGCAACTCGGAATACGAAGAGTCGAAGTTACAGATACGGAAATAATCCGTTTCGCCTTTCTTCAGCGAAGCGGCTAGATCGCGGATGCCGGAAGCAAGGTAGGAAGCCTTGTATTCGTCCGTCGTCAGCGTCAGCCGATGGTCGACGGACGTAAAGGAGTTTATGGCGAGATCGACGGAGAGCACGAGCACAAGCAGAACACTGAAAACCGTGCTGCGTTTCACTTGATACAACAGCACAACGAGCATGCTTGCCGCAACCAGCGCGATGGTAATCCAGGCTGCGTTCGTGTCGATCGGGCGAATATTTGTCAGCGTCAGCGCAAGCAGGACAGCGAGCACGCCTCCGCCGGTAAGCAGGAACAGCGGCTTATTGAACACGCCTTCGCGGAAGAACCGGTTCCAAACGATTGCACCGAAGTAGAGCATGATGATCGTGATCCAGAACGACGAGAGTTTGAAGCGGTCGTAGGCAAAACCGTTCATAATCAGGCGCAGCGGCGCGAATATGATATACGCGCCGATGGCGCAGATCGCGAGCAGGTACCAGATGCGCCTTTTGCCGGTCGTTTTAATGAATACCTGCGGAAGAATTAAAACGTTCATAATGCCGATGACGAACGCCGGGCCGCAGACATAGGTGTTGCGTCCGGTATAAGTCGTCGAATTTCCCATGATTTCGTTGGACAAGCTTCTTAAAAAGCTTGTCAGAATGGCGTTGGCATTGATCAACTCCCCGCCTCCGGCTTTCGCGGCGCCGCTCACGGTTTCCAGACGGTTGGAGAATACGAGATCGAGATATCCCGGCAGGACCAGCACGGCCACCATGCCGTAACCGAGCAGCTGCAGCCCCATGACTTGCAGCGTTCGCTTTAAAACATCTTTCACCTTCGCGTGATCGGCGTCCACGAAACCGCGGAACACCGTATAGACCGCAAAGAGCAGGAAATACAGGATGGCGCGGATTGCGTCGAACGACTGCACGAGCAGTGCGGCGGAAAGCGGGAAAAGCCACTTGTTGCCTTTCTGATATAAAAGCTCCAGCGCATAGAGCGCGAGTGCGACGAACATGTATTCGTTGGAATAGGAAAAGAACGCCAGCCGCGTGAGCATTGCGCCGTTGAACGCGTACCCGAGGCCCGTAAGCACGCAGGCGTGGTAGTCGAATCCGCGTACGCGCACGAAGCGATAGAAAAACCAGCCGGCAAATATGGTTTTTAGTGCCTGAAACAGCCCCGCCATATAAGGGACTGCGTTCTCGCCGAACAGTGCAATCAGAAAGTCGGTAAGATTGATCCCGCTTTCAAATTGACCCAGCCCGAGCAGGATGTTATAGCGCGCGAAATTGAACTCCGTAAAGAACGTGCGCGCGCGGTTCATAATGATCGGGATCGTCTGGTGATAGGAATCGTCCCCGACGTCAACAAAAATAAAGGACTCGGCTCCAAATAGAAATTTCCAGTAGACCGCAACACTTAGAAACACAAGTAAAAGCAGGAACATGCCGTCCTGCCGTTTTACGCTCCCGTTCAGTTTATAGACAGGCGCAGCAGATTTCTTCAAAACAACGCTCCCAATCCAGCGGATATTGTTCCGCTTGTGTGCCGGAATTATCCTGCAGACACTGAGTAATTATATCTATTTTCATTGCGGGCTGTCAATTGAATCTGAACATGGGCAAGGGCCGGTGCGAGCGCGCTGAAATGCTTTGTTTCAGAATGCGGATTTTCAGGTTTTCCGGGCGAGGACGGCCAGCCGGAATAAACGAAGCGTAAAACACGGCAATTCGGGGACATAGGACTGCGCCGAACGCATATTGCAGCAGGAACGCCTGCTGCTGAAAAAAGATGCATCTTTACGGGATTGCGCGGGTATGTTTCGGAAAAGCATCATCGATTAATCACAGATTCAACATAAATTTAAATTATGCTGATTACACAACATAAACGAGTCCCTAACGAATCGAAAAAATAAGGAGGCATTCACATGCTGCATCATTTTATGTTTTTGAGAACAGGCGCCGGCGGACTGGCTTGGTATGGAATCGGTTTTCTGCTGGTCGTCGGACTGGTACTGCTGATCGTTTTTCTGACCGACCGGAAAAATAAGGTAAAAAGCGCCGCTGAAACGACTCCGGAGGATTCCGCAACGGCAAGCGTCGATTCACATAGCAGGATTATGGAAATCCTTCGCGTTCAGTGTGAAGCGGATCAAACCACTGCGGCGGATTATGAGGAAAGACGTATGATTCTAGAGGGCGGAAAAAACGATAACTACCGCAGCAAGGAGATAGTCGATCTCAAAGAACGGTATGCGCGGCTTGAAATTACGACACAGGCGTATATCGAGGAGCGCAGCAAGCTGCTGAAGCTTCAGTAAGCGAAAACAGCCGTTTCGACAGCGATCGACAACAGCAAAAGGCCCCATGCGGGGTCTTTTGCTGTTGTTGGGATCCGATAAAATATGTTTTTACGGAAAGAGCGCAGAGATCCCAAATCGAAAACGGACGAATCGGCGTACCGGCTGAACCGGCACAACCGGAATCAACAGGTTAAGGGCTGCGACTCTTAGGGTGTGTTTCTAAAGTCTGAAAGATGCAGTTTTGCTGGATCGGCTTGCAGATTGAGGCGA
>CAYTHS010000180.1:0-3731 GCA_964437665.1 uncultured Oscillospiraceae bacterium | reverse complement strand
CAGGTCGATTTGCTCCATGCGCGTGCCGGTTTCTTCCAGCAGGCGGTCGATGAGCGGCACGACGGTCTCCGCGTGCTTCCTCTCACTCTGCGCTTCGAGTTCCAAAACGAGTTCGCCGTCCTGCAGCAGCGCGGCGGTCGCGACCGCCGCGGTCGTGTCCAGCGCAAGCAGCGTCATAACGCATCCACCACGCTTTCATATTCTTCGCCGTGCGGGGTAAAGCGCACACGCCGCGCCTCTTCCCCGCTGCCTTCGAGTAACACGTCCAGCCGGCGCTCCGGCAGCGCGTCCGGCACGCGCTCCGCCCACTCCAGCACGAGCACGGCGCTTTGGCGCAGGTAATCTTCAAACCCGACGGAAAACAGCTCCTCGCCGTCCGCAAGCCGATACGCGTCGAAATGCAAGAGCGGCGGGTCGGTCTGGTATTCGTGCACGATGGTGAACGTCGGCGAACGCACGTCCCGCGTGCCGAGGCGCACTCCCATGCCGCGCACGAGCGCGGTCTTGCCCGCGCCGAGGTCGCCGTAGAGCGCGACGAATGCGGGCGCACAAAGGCGCTCTGCGAGCTTTGCGCCCAGCGCCATCGTCTCCGCTTCGGTTTTGCAAACAATCGTCTTCATGTCCGTTTTTTGCAGCCTCAGCCGTAGATGCCCTGTTCGAGCAGTTCGCGCGCAAAGTCGCCGAAGCGGTCCTCCGCAATGGCCTGCCGCGCGTCTTCCATGAGCTTGAGCGAAAAATACAGGTTGTGCAGGCTCAGCAGGTGCGCGCCTAGGATTTCCTTTTCCTTATGCAGATGCCGCAGGTACGCGCGGGTAAAGTTTTTGCAGCAGTAGCACTCGCAGCCTTCTTCCAGCGGCGTGAAATCGCGCTCGAAGCGCGCGTTCTTAATCGAAATCCTGCCGTGCCGGGTCAGCGCCATGCCGTTTCGTCCCGCACGCGTCTGTAACACACAGTCAAACATGTCGATCCCGCGCAGCACGCCTTCGAGCAGACAGTCCGGGCTGCCGACGCCCATGAGGTAACGCGGCTTGTATTCCGGCATATAAGGCATCATGGTTTCGAGCATTTCGTACATCACGTGTTTGGGTTCCCCGACGCTCAGACCGCCGATGCCGAAACCCGGGAAGTCCATGTCCGAAATCGTCTTTGCGCTGTGGATGCGCAAATCGGGGAACATGCCGCCCTGCACGATGCCGAAAAGCGCCTGGTCGCTCCTTGTATGCGCTTTCTTACAGCGCTTTGCCCAGCGGTGCGTGCGCTCCATGGCGGCGATGGTGTACGCCTTGTCGGAGGGGTACGGCGCGCATTCGTCGAAACACATGGCGATATCCGCGCCGAGCGCCTGCTCGATCTCCATGACGGACTCCGGCGTAAAAAAGTGTTTGCTGCCGTCGATATGCGAGCGGAACAGCACGCCGTCCTCTTTGATATCGTTGATCTTTGCCAGCGAAAACACCTGAAACCCGCCGCTGTCGGTGAGGATCGGGCGTTCCCAGCGCATGAATTCGTGCAGCCCGCCCGCTTCCTCGACCAGCCTGTGGCCGGGACGCAGGTACAGATGGTACGTGTTGGCGAGGATGATGTTCGCGCCGACTTCGCGCAGGTCACGCGGGGTCATCGCCTTGACGGTCGCCTGCGTGCCGACGGGCATATAGCAGGGCGTCTGGATATCCCCGTGCGGCGTATGCAGCACGCCGAGCCGTGCGCCGCTCTGCGCGCAGGTATGGATCAGCTCGTATGTAAATGGCACGTGTTCCGCCTGTTGCATGCGCAGTTCTCGCCTTTCCTTATTAATTATCGTTCCGTATCGTGCCTTGCCCTCTTTTTTTTAGAGGATGAGCATCGCGTCGCCAAAACTGAAGAAGCGATAGCGCTCGCTGATTGCGTGTTCATAGCATCGCAGCGCTTCTTCGCGGCCCATAAACGCCGAAACGAGCATCAGCAGCGTCGATTCCGGCAGGTGGAAGTTCGTAATCAGCGCGTCCACGGCCTTAAAGCGGTATCCGGGCGTGATGTAGATGCCCGTCCAGTCCGAGCCGGGCAGCACCGTACCGTCCTTTGCCGAAACGCTTTCGAGCGTGCGCGTGCTGGTCGTGCCGACGGCGATGATGCGGCCGCCGTTCCGCCGTGCGCGGTTGATGCGTTCCGCCGTGTCGCCGCTTACCTCGTAGTACTCGCGGTGCATCACGTGATCCTCGATGTTTTCCTCCGAAACCGGGCGGAACGTGCCGAGGCCGACATGCAGCAGCACGTCCACAACGTCCGTGCCGCTCTCGCGGATCTCGCCGAGCAGTTCCTTTGTAAAGTGCAGTCCGGCGGTCGGCGCGGCGGCGGAGCCGCTGATTGCCGCATAGACCGTTTGATAGCGGGTTTTGTCCTGCAGCTTTTCGGTGATGTACGGCGGCAGGGGCGTTTGCCCCGCGCGGTCGAGCACTTCCTCGAACACGCCGTCGTAGATCAGTTCCACTAACTTTCCGCCCCCCGCGGACGTATCCGCGAGCACACGGACGTTCAGTTCGTCCGAAACCGTATATTCCCGGCCGGGCTTTGCGCGGCGCGCCGGGCGCGCGAGGCATTCCCATGTTTTTTCGCCGGTGCGTTTGAGCAGCAAAAACTCCATCGTGCCGCCGGTGTCCGCGCGCTTTCCGAAGAGTCTTGCGGGGATGACGCGCGTGTTGTTGCGCACGAGCACGTCCTTTGCGCCGATGTATTCGCCGACGTCGGCGAACACCCGGTCCTCTATTTTTCCGCTTTCGCGGTGGTAGACCAGAAGGCGCGAGGCCGCGCGGTCCGCAATCGGCGTCTGCGCGATAAGCTCCTTTGGCAAATCGTAATAAAAATCGCTTGTGTGCATGGTGTTTTTTCCTTTTTCCCGCGCCATGCGCCGCGCCTTTTTTCAGGCGGGTGCGGCAACCAACGTATTATAACGAAATCGGCGTATATTTGCAAGCACACGGGCCTTTGCGCAGGGTTTTACAAACATAAAAAAACCGTTTGACATTTTACATGCATTTGATCTTTCCTGTATTCGCGCCGTATACGCCGCTGTTATGATGACGGCATGAAAACGAAACAAAAAGGAGTTAAAAAAATGTTGAAAAAAATGCTTGCAATGACCGCCGCCCTGCTGCTGACACTCAGCCTCGCGGCCTGCGCGGGTAAGAGCGCTTCCGAAGGACAGGCGGCGGCGCAGGAAATCGTCGTCGTATCTCGTGAGGACGGCAGCGGAACGCGCGGTGCGTTCATCGAACTCTTCGGCGTTGAACAGAAGGACGAAAACGGCGACAAAATCGACCACACCACGCTGGACGCCGAGTTCGTCAACAGCACTTCCGTGGTCATCGAGACCGTGGCTAACAACACCGACGCAATCGGTTACATCTCGCTTGGTTCGCTGAACGACAGCGTAAAAGCGCTGCAGATCGACGGCGCGGACGCGACGGTTGAAAACATCAAGAGCGGCGAATACAAGATCGCCCGTCCCTTCAACATCGCCACGCAGGCGGAAATCTCCGAAGCGGCGCAGGCATTCCTCGATTTCATTCTCAGCGCCGAAGGACAGGCCGTCATCGAAGACAACAAATATATTTCGAGCGTAGATAACGCCCAGCCCTATGCCGGCAGCATGGTCGAAGGCAAAGTCGTCGTAGCCGGCAGCTCCTCCGTCACCCCGGTCATGGAGAAGCTCAAGGAAGCCTACGCGGAGATCAACCCCAACGCCGTCATCGAAA
>CAYTHS010000179.1:0-3750 GCA_964437665.1 uncultured Oscillospiraceae bacterium | reverse complement strand
GCCGGAAAGTTCGTTGTTCTCATTCCATGTCAGTGTCATGGCGCGCACACCGAGCCGATACAGTGTTCTGAGCACCGCCATGCTGCCGTCGATCGCCTCCCCGCCTTCCGCCGTCAAAACCGTGGCGATTTTCCCGGTTCCCGGCGTAAAATCTTTTGTCAGCCGGACCAGTTCTGGGTTGTTTGCCAGCATGGTTTCGTACGCGTCCGTCATTGCGATACATTGATGCAGCGGCGGCGTCACCAGCGCCGTATCGGTCCAGCATGCAAAAAACTGAATTGATACGCCGCCTTTCAGCATTTCGTTCAGTTTGATCGACTGTTCACGCTTTGGGGTTCTCAGATTATAACCCGATTGCACCATACCATATAAAAAATCACAATGCCCGTCTGCAACAGGAAACATAGCTCTCCCCTCCGATTATTCATGCTTTCAAGTGAAACCGCCGGCAATCGCCGTCATGGGACGCCCGCTTTATCAGGCCAGCCTCCCTTTGTCAGTAAGTCTTATGCTTTCAGGGTGAAAACACTGAAAGAATCGCCCGAAACGAGCGATCCGTTGCGTGATATAACCCCACGCGCCGGGATACACAGGGCATGGGTAACGGCCTTTTCTCATAACAAGGCCTTTCATATCGTCCTCAAAAACAGAAACATCGTTAACGCCTATTGTAATCGCCCGGTCCCCGATTACTCCGGCGGACAAAATTTCGCTCACTACCTAAACGATTCAGCGTTTAGTAAGGGTATAAACTCCATTTAAATAAATATGCGGGTCCAACCGTATCAGAGGAGCATGCAAGCATGCCCCTCTGGTTATTTTCTTATTTTGCGTAATCTACGGTCCGTGTTTCGCGGATAACGCTGACTTTGATTTGCCCTGGATACTCGAGTTCCGCTTCGATACGTTTTGCGATTTCCTTCGCCAGAACGACCGCGTCTCCGTCGCTTACGCGGTCGGGCTTCACGATTATCCGGATTTCGCGTCCCGCCTGAATAGCATACGACGTGTCCACCCCCCCGAACGAATTGGCGATTTCCTCAAGTTTTTCGAGGCGCTTGATGTAGCTTTCAAGCGTTTCGCGTCTTGCGCCCGGACGAGCCGCGGAAATCGCGTCCGCCGCCTGTACTAAAATGGCTTCGACCGTCTGCGGTTCGATATCCCCGTGATGGGCGGCGATCGCATGAATGATCGCGTTATTTTCACGATATTTTTTTGCAAGGTCAGCGCCGATTTGCGTATGCGGCCCTTCGACCTCGTGATCGATGGATTTGCCGATATCATGCAATAGCCCTGCCCTCTTTGCCAGCGCAACGTTCGCGCCAAGCTCAGCAGCCATAATCCCGGCAAGATGCGCAACTTCGATGGAGTGCTTGAGCACGTTCTGGCCATAGCTTGTACGATACCGCATGCGGCCGAGATACCGCACCAGTTCGTGATGCAAGCCGTTGACTCCCACTTCTAGCACAGCGGCCTCTCCCGCTTCACGAATGGCCGAATCGACTTCCTTTTTCGCCTTTTCAACCATTTCCTCGATACGTGCGGGATGGATGCGTCCGTCGAGGATCAGCTTCTCAAGCGCGATGCGCGCAATTTCCCTTCGGACGGGATCAAAACCGGAAAGAATGACCGCCTCGGGTGTATCGTCGATAATGAGATCTACGCCGGTCGCCGTCTCAAGGGCGCGGATATTGCGACCTTCTCGGCCGATAATACGGCCCTTCATATCGTCGTTCGGAAGAGGTACGACCGAAACCGTAGCCTCCGCCACATGGTCAGCCGCGCACCGCTGGATTGCCAGTGAAATGATGTTGCGCGCACGCTTGTCCGCTTCCTCTTTCGTTTTGCTTTCGATTTCCCGAATCAGAATCGCTGCATCGTGCCGCGCGTCCCTCTCGACGTTTGCCAGCAGCATTTCACGAGCGGCGTCCATCGACATGCCGGAAATGCTCTCGAGTTTCTTAATTTGCTGTTCATGCAATTCGCGGATGGAAGCCTGCGCCGCTTCGATGCTGGCCTCGCGGCCAGCGATTGCCGCTTCGCGTTTTTCAAGCGTGTCCATTTTCTTGTCGAGTACTTCTTCACGCTGGAAAATCCGCCGTTCGTTTCTTTGTATCTCTCCACGCCGTTCACGATTTTCACGTTCGGCTTCCGTTCTTATTCTGAAAACTTCTTCCTTTGCTTCAAGAATCTTTTCTTTTTTAATCTCTTCCGCCCGGCGCTGTGCGTCGTCGTAAAGCTTCTTAACCGCATCCTCTGCTTTGGCAATTTTCGCTTCCGCTATATTCCGCCGGTACGCATATCCAATCAGGAATCCGGCGATCAAAGCAAAAAAGCCTATCACGGGGTATAACCACCACATAAAATATCTCCGATCTATAAATAATGTAACCGCACATCTCTGCACGGTCACTTCACAAAAATCATTCCTCTTCTCTGTCCTTACAAAACGATCTATTATGAACACACCATAAGAGTGCAGTATTACTCCAAAAAATTATATATCACACAACGTAACTCGTCAAGATATTCCCTGTGTTAATAGTGTTTTGGATTGTCACGGCGGCGCCGATTCCCTCCTCGAGCAGGTTTGGATCAATCGCCGGGCGTGTTATCTTGCTCGTCCAGACTGAAAAGAGCAATCTGGTCCGTCCTCGACATACCAGCAAAGCAGCCGCATTTTTCCATTGCTGCGATCACGGCGCTGTTGGCTTTCGTAATCCTTCGAAACTCGTCGATCGTGTGGAAAACATGATCGCCGCGGTTCTCCGCCATATTGATTGCCGCATTGTCTCCAACGCTCGGTATGGCGTTAAACGGCGGGCGAATCGCCCCATCTTCGATCAGAAACTGCGTCGCGTGCGAGCGATACAGATCAACCGGCAGCAGTTCAATGCCCCGAAGATTCATTTCATAAACGACTTCAAGAATCGTTATGATATCTTTCGTACGCTTTTTTTCAGATTCCGTTTCCATTTTTGCTGTTGATCGTTCCAATGTACGGATAGTATCCAAGACATGCTCCGCACCTCCGCTTGCAAGGGACACGTCGAACAAATCGGCCCGAACGGTATAGTAAACGGAATAAAACTCCAATGGATAATGCACTTTGTAATATGCTACCCGGAAGGACATCATCGTATATGCAACCGCATGCCCGCGCGGGAACATATATTTAATCTTTTTACAGGAATCGATATACCAGTCCGGAATATTGTTTTCGAGCAGTTTCTCTTCCATTTCCGGCTTCAGGCCTCTGCCTTTTCGCACGGACTCCATGATCTTAAACGAGCTGGAGGCGTCCACCCCGTGCATAATCAGGTAATTCATGATGTCGTCGCGCGTGCAGATGACCTCGGACAGCGTCGCGGTCTTGCTTGCGACCAGAGGCTCCGCATTGCCGAGCCAAACGTCTGTTCCATGCGTCAGCCCGGAGATCCGCACGAGTTCTTCTGTCGTCGTCGGCTTGGTCGCCTCAAGAACGCCACGTACAAAACCCGTTCCAAATTCCGGCGTGCCAAGCGTGCCGACAGAGCAGTTGAGTGAAGAGAGGTCTGCATTGAGCGGCTCGCTTGTCGTGTAAATCCGCATTGTTTCCGGATCGTCCAGCGGAATGGTCACCGGATCGATCCCCGTTAAGTCCTGCAGCATGCGAAGCGCGGTCGGGTCGTCGTGGCCGAGGATATCGAGTTTTACGAGCCGGTCGTCCATTGCATGGAAATCAAAATGCGTCGTAATCGTGTTTTTACC
>CAYTHS010000178.1:0-3912 GCA_964437665.1 uncultured Oscillospiraceae bacterium | reverse complement strand
AATATAAGAAAAACTAGAATCGATATAGAAACTAAAGTAAACACCTTTCATCTTCAAAAATCCATCGACGGTATATCTGAGCAAGCTCGACGGTATAACAAATCTTTAGTATATCTCGATCGAAAACGAGACCCCGCAGGAGCTCCACTTTGCTGTGCGCAACGACTGGCCGCAGCTGGTGAGCATCCTCAATAAAGCTCTTGAGAGTATCAACCAGGAAGAACGGGCCGCTATCAGCAACAAATGGATCGGCGTCGAGCACGACGTAAATTACTCGAATCTGATCCGTGCCGGAATCATCGCCGGGGCCGTTATCCTGCTGGTCATCGTCGTTTCCGCCTTCTGGATCCTCAAGCTGCAAAAAGAAATCAAAACACGCGGTATCATACAAAACGAACTGTACGCGGCCAAGGAAGAGGCCGAAAAAGCCAACGCGACCAAGTCGCTGTTTCTCGCCAGAATGTCCCATGAAATCCGCACCCCGCTCAATGCGGTCATGGGCATGACGCATCTGATGCGAAAAACCAATCTCAGCACTACGCAAAAGCTCTATCTCAATAAGCTGACGGAAGCGGCCAACAACATGCTCGGCGTGATCAACGATATTCTCGATTTTTCCAAGATCGAGGCTGGCAAAATCGAAATCGAAACCGTCTCCTTCGATCTGGACCAATTGCTGCACCGCGTCGTAGCGATCGTTTCTATTAAAATTGAAGAACGCGGCATCGATTTTTCCGTACATAAGGATCCGGACCTCCCGGTGCATTACCTCGGCGACCCGACACGGATCGAGCAAATTCTTCTTAATCTGGTCAATAACGCAGTCAAGTTCACCGAGCAAGGGACCGTTATGCTCGACGTCCGCGCCGAACGGCTTTCCGACGGAACGGAATGCGTCGGGTTCTCCGTTACGGACACCGGCATCGGCATGACGAAAAAGCAATTGAACAATCTCTTCACACCGTTTTATCAGGCGGACGCAAGCATCAACCGACGCTTTGGCGGTACCGGACTTGGCATGTCCATCACAAAAATGCTCTGTGACCTGATGCACGGCGAAATCACAGTGGACAGCGCCTCCGGGAAAGGGACCTCTTTTCTCGTGCGCCTGCCGCTGGCAGCGGACGTGAACAGGGCGGTAATGGACGATCAGCCTATATCCGGCTTTTTTGAAAATATCCGGGCGTTAGTTTTGAGCAACGACGAAAAAAACCTCGCTTTCCTCCGCGACTGTTTTCTGTCTTTCGGCATACAGGCACAGTTCGCCAAGACTGAAGAACAGGCGCTCGACCTGTTGCGGCAGGGCGAGCATGAAGGCACAAAACACAGCCGTCTTCTGCTTGTGGATTTTGCTACCCCGGCGAGCGGCGGTATTCAGTTTATACGGAATGTACGCGCTTCGTTCACGTTTTCAGGCCCGCTTAAGTGCATCCTGCTCGCGCCTATCGCCCGCGAGGACCTGTTCGAGCAAACGGACGGCATACACATCGACTGCGGTCTGACGAAACCCGTCTTACCTTCAGTCTTGTACGATACCATTATAGATATTTTCCATATCAAGCATTCATCCTCCCAAAAGCTTTCCGGAAACACGATGCAGGCGACCGCTGCGAAGCCATACCGCGTTCTGCTGGTCGAGGACAACCAAACGAATCAGTTCATCGCGAGGGTCATCCTTGAACAGGCCGGCTTCACGGTTGCAACCGCGGCAAACGGGCGGGAAGGCTGCGATTATTTTGCGACTCACCGGGATGAACTGGATTTGATCCTGATGGACCTGCATATGCCGGTTATGGACGGATATACGGCTGCGGACAAGATCCGCGAGAAGGACGACGGCATTCCGATCGTCGCGATGACGGCCGATGCAATCGCCGGCGTGCGCGAAAACTGCGCGGCGCACGGCATGCGTCATTACGTCACAAAACCGTTTGATCCGCATTTGCTGATCCACACGCTGCTGGAAATCCTGTCCAGTATTCCGGAAAAACGCCGGCACGAGGAATCATCCGTATCCGCGGACGTTTCCGGCCGTGTTCTGAATACAAAAGAAGGCGTCAAGCACATTGGCGGGGATACGACGCTTTACAAGCTGATACTGCAAACCTATCTCGACGAAGCGGTCGGTATCATCGCGGAACTGAAGGCGGCGCTCAACGCAGATAATTTTGCTTTGGCGCGCGACTTAGCGCACAAACTCAAAAGCAGCACCGGCAGTATCGGATCGGATTCGGTGTATCGTTCGGCGGCCGCGCTGCAAACGGCGCTGGAGCAGGCGCAAGCGGACGAAGTCCAGACGCTTTACAACGATTTTTCATCTCTGTTTTCACAACTGACAGACGAGATACGCGCTTACCTGACGGCAGACGGACCCGTTTAGGGTGTGTTGCAAAAGTCTGAAAGATGCAGTTATGCTGGATCGGCTTGCAGATTGAGACAAAAAACACAGGCGCGGTGGTGGTGCAGCGAGGCTTTTCAACAAGAATATGCAAGTCGAGGCGGCGGAACTGCGCTTTTGTGATTTTTGAAACGCACCCTAGCGGCAGCGTACGCATCCTATGGCCCCCGGTCGGGTTTTTCCTCCGGGGGCTTTACTACGCTGTGCTTCGGCTTGACTGCCGCCCGGCTCCCGTTCTTTATGCAGCGCATCTTCGCAATCGTTTAAGTATCCCTGCAGCAATTTTCATTGTATCCTGATAATATTCCTTTCAGGTCAAAAAAATAATGTAAAATATTCGATTCGACATTGGTTTTTTCTCAATTTCCGTGCCGCTTTCCACTGATTTTACATATCAATGGCTTGACTTTGTTTGGATACGTCTCTATAATCAAATTAACGAAATCGATTAAGTAAATCATGCGGAATAGAAACCTCACATCAGAATTTTGTTTTTCAACCTTCGCTAAACCCTAATATAATCTCTCGGATTTCTGTGCCGGTTTCTCTGCAGCAGGCGGTCAACATGGTAACGATAAAGGATATTTCAGAAAAATGCGGCGTCTCGCGCGCAACGGTCAGCAAGGCCCTGAACGGTCATACGGATATCGGCGCGAAAACCACCGCGCAGATCAGGCGTGTTGCCAAAGAAATGGGATATCTGCCCAATGCCACCGCGCGCACGCTCAAGCTCGGGCGTTCTCATAATATCGGCGTTCTTTTCGTCGATCAAACCGCCGTCGGCCTGACACACGAATACTTCTCCGCCATCCTCGACAGTCTCAAGGTTGAAGCGGAGCACCGCGGTTACGATATAACGTTCATCAGCAAAGACATCGGCGAATTCTCCATGAACTATTACGAGCACGCAAAATACCGTAATTGCGACGGCGTGGTCATCGCGTCGGTGGATTTCACCGATCCGGCAGTCGTTAAACTCGTTTCCAGCGAAATACCGACCGTCACGCTCGATTATGTGTTTGATAACCGAACGTCCGTGCTTTCGGACAACATCGGCGGAATGGCGGCGCTGGTTGGATATGTTTACGAAATGGGGCACCGGAAAATCGCCTTCATCCACGGCGAGGATACGTCCGTTACGCAAAAACGCCTGATCAGTTTCCGAAAAAGCTGCGCGACCCTCGGCGTCCACGTACCGGAAGAATACATCCGTCCCGGGATTTATCACGATCCAACCTCCAGCGGCCTTGCCACACGCGCCCTGCTGGCGCTGCCCGACCGGCCGACCTGCATCCTCTACCCGGACGATTTTTCGTTTATCGGCGGCATGAACGAGTTGGAGGCGCAGGGCGTCTCCATCCCGAACGATATGAGCGTCGCGGGCTACGACGGGATCCTTCTTTCTCAGGTTCTCCGCCCGCGGCTGACAACCTACCGGCAAAACGCCGAATCGATGGGCCGCGAAGCTGCGGCACGGCTCGTCGAAGCCATCGAACAGCCCAAAACCTGCCTTC
>CAYTHS010000177.1:0-3930 GCA_964437665.1 uncultured Oscillospiraceae bacterium | reverse complement strand
GCGTACCTCAAAATACCCTACCCCTATCCAACGAAGATGCCCGGGGAAAGTTCCGGGCGTCTTCGATTTTCAGATTTCTGGCAGAGGATTGCGCAGCAACCCGAACCGGGACGGAATACCGCCCGCTTTTTCGGATTCACCTGTGACGAAGCAGCATTACTTGAAAAAACAGCTTGCGTTTGCGAAAGGAACGCACCCGCCTTCCGATCTGAAATTGCAGCGAGGTATCGCCCGAAAACGTGCGCGCCGCAAGCGGGAAAACGTTGGCAGTGAAATTTGCATTTGTTCACCACTCATTCCTTTTATATGACCTTGTATCTTATTGTATTTAAAGAAAGATTGTATTGAAACACACCATTCTTTTGAAGATATTTCTCGCAAGTTTATCCCTCCTCCAACAAGTGATAAGCATATTATAGTCCTATGATCACTTTGATAAAGCGATTGTTACGCTATTTTCGGAGTCTGAGTCAACCTATGCGATACTATTTGCTGCATTATTTATTTCAATCAAACAATTATTCAAGCATTTGCTCTTCGGCGGTTGAGCTTCCGAGTTCCTTAATTGAAGGAAGCCCAGTACAAACGACCGCTAGCACTATTATTAAACCACCGGAAAGTGCGAACCATCTATGAATGCCAAATTGGTCAGCAAAAACACCCGACACTATTAGCCCAAATGGCATTGCCAGCGACATAGTGCTTCCAAGCAGACCAAACACTCTACCAAGAAACTCAGGCTTGATTTTCTCTTGTATGAGCGCTGTTTGCACGCCATTGTAGAACGGTGCGGAAAAACCCATAATTGCACTACACAGCACAAAAACAAGAAAACCATTGGTCGGTATAAGCCCGGATATTATCAGCGCCGAACCCATCGCAAGCAGTGATGCAACGATGCTACTTGAGCGATTTTTAAGACCTCCATATATGCCAAGTAACATACCTCCAGCCAGCATTCCAACGGCAAACACAGTTTCAACAATAGAAGCTTGCGTCGTCGTCCCTCCAAAATAGCCGATGCTCATAAGTGGAAACAATGCGTTGATTGGCATAAATATGAAACAGTATATCGCGCTAATCCACATTAAAGCGAACAAGCCTTTGTTTCTCTTTAATATCAAATATCCTTCTTTTGCTTCAATAATTGCGTTGCTTTGCTCTGTCTTGCATTCTTGTTGTGATTTCGGAATTTTAACAACCGCAACTGCAACGCTTGCAAAGAGCGCTCCCAACACATCAATTGCAATCACCGCATTCAATTTCCAAGCCGAATACAAAAACGCAGCGATTGCAGGGCTTAATATGTAACTAATAGATTGTATTGATTGACTATATCCGGCACATTTCACCAACTGGGATTCCGGAACCAACAAGGGTGTTACGGCATTCAAAGCAGGCGCATGAAAGGCCGTTCCAACGCTACGAACAAACAAAATGACCATGATAACCCATATCGGTAATTCTGTAACTCTTGCTATCAATGCCAACGCCGCTGCCGCTCCCGCGATTAGAATATCTGACCCAATCATTGTAAGCTTTCTATTCCATCTATCGACATATACTCCAGCAAATGCGCCAAGAACAGCTTGCGGCAAAAACCCGATGAACGCCGCTATTGAGAGCACTAGCGCAGAGCCTGTTGTGGTCGTAAGGTGCCAGATTATCGCCATTTGCATGACCGAGCTAGTGATGAGCGAGATCGCTTGACCTGTCCATATCGTAAAAAAGTGTTTTCTCCATTTATTCTTATTCATGTATATTCTCCAAATTCATAAAATCATGTTTTGAGTAACAAAAAACAGATTGCAGCCTGAAATTTAGACATTGGTCTACATAATAATGCGACACAAACTGCCCCTTCCGCAGGATAACGATCTGTTTATGATTGGAGTGTAATTATATACGAATGCTAGCTAACATAATATGCTTCTTTCTTTGCTTTTCGCGAAGTGGATAGTATCACCTCTAGTTATGTTTGTCAAGGATAAAAAGATAATATAAAAAAGATAATATATATGTTGTTGCAAATCAGAACAAAATTTCAAATCACTTGACAACACACTATCTATAAATTATTAATCAGTAGTGAGTATTAACTTTTTGCTCCGCTAGGAGGTACACTTGAACACTCAATATAAAAAAGGCGTTCTAGAACTTTGCGTGCTTGCGCTGCTAAGCAATGCTGATTGCTATGGATATGAGATATCGGAACATCTTGCTTCGCGCATTGTTATTGCGGACGGAACGGTTTATCCCATTTTGCGCAAGCTCAAAAGTGAAGGCTTGGTCACCACCTATCTTTCCGAGGAGAGCGGGGGTCCGCCGCGGAAATACTACTCGCTCACAAAGCTCGGCAAAGAGTCATTTGAAGCCGAACGAAGCGAATATCTAAAATTTGCAGAATCAGTCGCAACCATTTTGGAGGATTAACAATATGAAAAAACAAGAATATCTTGAACAACTGAGCGCAGAACTAGAGTGTGTTTCTATAAGCATGTATCCCATCCTCATGCAAGAAGTATGCGGATGCAGGCTAGATGAACGAAACCCATGTACCTACAGATATTCGCGAGGACGGCAAAGGTTGCCACACAACAACGCGTCGAGATTTGATCTCTCTGCCAAACGGCGGCATCGTCATCGACACGCCCGGCATACGCTCAATGGAAGTGGAGTCAGTCGATCTGAGCAAGTCGTTCTCGAACATTGACGCGCTTGCAGCGACCTGTCGCTTCTCAGATTGCACACACAAGCGAGCCTGGATGCGCTGTTCTGCAAGCAATCGACGCAGGCGAAATCTAGCAGCGGCGGTTGGATAGTTTTCACAAACTTAAAAAAGAAGCACGATTTGATGGGCTCAATCATCGCGAAATTGAGCAAGCGAAAATTGAAACCATGTTTGGTGGCAAAAACGCCATGAAACAAATGCGCCGTTATTATAAAGATAAAAATGAGAAGACGTAAAACATCGCGTAAGCTCAGTTTGAAGTATACCCCATTTTGTGGACAATAGAAAAGGTTGAAAGGTTACGGGGTTGTTTGGGTCACATTTTCGTGAGATAATTTTCATGCTTTGCCGATGCACAGGGTAGGGCAACGCTGGAGAGCGACCTGAGCGGTGTATCGGATTTGCGAGGAAGGCGAGTATTGCTACTCGTCTTTTTCATCGCCTTTCCAGAAACCAAACGCTAAACTCCGGGGTTCGAGGCAGCGCCCCGAGAGGGTATGTGCCGTCCATAATGAATTAATAAAACTGGTTTGGAGCCAACTTTACCAACCCCCATTGATAACGTTCGTTGTTATAGTAATCCAGCCATTCCTCAATGACGTTACAAACATCATCATGCGTAATAGGGCTTTTGACGGCGGTAATGCAGACAAATCGTAGCGCTCCGCATTATACGCCTCCTTACGCACATCTCGAAATCCTTCTCCACTTTTTGCTTGATCTCTGATGTGCGTCAATATGCCATAGACGCGATTTTCGCCCAGCATCTCAACATCGAATCCCAATGCCTCCATGATCGTACGGCTCGACTTGCCTTCTTCTGAATGCATACGCCAAAATTCTTCTTTGAATTCCACCGTAAATCGAATCATCTTCGTTGTTGCGCTTTTGACATATGGGTGCGCTCTAAAATTCGTTACTTCCTCCGGTGTAAATGTCTTCCATGTTCGCATTTTGTGCCTCCTGATCTGGTTTTTTGATTATAAACCTTTCCAGTGCCCACATTTTGGGTTTCCGAATAATTTCGTGTCCACATTCATGGATTCTAGACAATTCGGTGTCCACAACTTGGGTTTCTGGATTTACCATATGTCCATTTTTCGGGGTACAGTTCAGTTTTCCGGGGTACAGTTTAGTCCTTAAATCAATAATCCCACGATAGCCCCATTAATCCAACGATTACCCATAAATCCAACGAT
>CAYTHS010000176.1:0-4034 GCA_964437665.1 uncultured Oscillospiraceae bacterium | reverse complement strand
CAAGCACGAACGCCGTGATATCCGTACTGGACGAAAGATCGAGGCCACCGTAGCATACACGACCGGCTAGTTCCTCCGGGTCAACCGCAAACGCGCATTTATCCCATGCGTCCATCGGCATCCAGCGGATCGCCTGTTTCACCCACTGGTTCAGTCGAAGCTGGCGAAACGCGTTCTCCTCAGCGGGATTCTGCTGCGCGCTTTCGCACGCCGCCTGAACTTTGTCTTTCCCGATCGTAATCCCAAGCGATGGATTCGCTTTTCTCCACACCTTCGGGTCGGTCCAGGAATCGCTCTCTTCCGTTCCGTAGATGACTGGATAGAACGTCGCGTCCGTCTTCCTGCCGTCAAGGATATCCTTCGCCTTCGAATGCACTTCCCAGCAGATCGAGTTGGTATTGTCGCCGGCCGTTGTGATCAAAAAATACAGTGGTTGCATGCGCGCATCGCCGCTGCCCTTGGTCATAACGTCAAAGAGCTTCCGGTTCGGTTGCGTATGCAATTCATCGAAGATGACGCCGTGCGTGTTGAAGCCATGCTTATTCGCAACGTCGGCGGAGAGCACTTGGTAGTAACTTCCGGTCGGCAGATATACGAGCCGCTTCTGCGACGCCAGTATCTTCACCCGTTTCGACAAAGCCAGGCACATGGTGACCATATCCTTGGCGACCTCGAACACGATCGACGCCTGCTGCCGGTCGGCTGCACAGCCGTATACCTCGGCGCGTTCTTCATTGTCACCGCAGGTCAACAGCAGCGCGACCGCCGCCGCAAGCTCCGAATTATGCGTAGGCACCATAGACGAACCCGCCAGATATTGGTGGGAAGGAGAATCTACCTGAATACAACGCATAGGAACCTTGCCGTCGATTGGGTCGATCGCGTGAATATAATGGAAATCCGATCGCCTTAGCGTTGTTTTCTCAGGATTTCGGTTCTTGAGCTTTCTCGCCAGCCCGCTGGTAGGCAAGTTTATAAACGATGTGAACCGAATCGTGTACAAAGTTTCACCTGTCGGAATTCCGTAACGCAGCGATGGGCCTGATGTCATCGTGTTTTTTATACCCAGGCTCCATAACAGTTCGCGTACATCCCGTGCGAGCTGCTCCACCGTGCTGACATAGACGCTTTGCGCTCGCACGTTTGAAATACAACCGTCGGAATCCATGAGCCCCCGGAGCAATGCCCACCTCTGCGATTCGGACGAGCGCAAATACTCGCTTGGAATATGCTTCTCCCGAAAAGATTTCAACAGGACGGCTTTTAGTTTCGGAATGCGCACAACAACGCTATCGCCCACATTCTTCCAGAGCGAAGCAATCTCATATCCTGTACGTCTGAGAACGCCGGCTACGTCCTCGGTCCGGATCGTAATTTCCGGCTTCGTGGCACATCCGTTTCCCAGCCAATAACCATATAAATATGGATCGACCGGAAGAATCACCTCCGGTAACGTAAAGCCATCAGCGACAGCTATCCTGTATATGCTGCGAAACGGATCGCTTTTATGGCGTTCACAGTACTTCGAAAACGCTTCATACATTTGCTGCGTTTCCAGAAGTTTCTCCTTTCGGCCGTTATTGATCACCTGCACATTCCAAAGATGCCGCGCTCCGGCAACGATTGAGCTTCCGTCGCCAAAGGTAACCCGATAGGCCTGCTCCGTATCATCGATTGGACTGAGCGCAAGCACCGTGCAGGGATTACCGTGCTCGTCAAAAACACGATCACCGGCGCGCATGCCGCCCATCTGTTTCCATCCGTCCGGAGTCGGGACCGGTGTATCCAACGCCAGCTGTTTTCCATTTTTCTTTGGTATTTCGATATACGCGGTATTGAACTGGCGGTACCCATTCGGTTTGACCACGCCAAATAAGTCGCGGATGATCCGCTCCTGCCAATCGATCAGCAGAAACGGCTTCCCGGCCCACGTTCCTTTGGTATGAGACAGGCATTCGATGAAATCAACGGCAAAGTCAGCTCGCGTTTTATCGTAAACCGAGTTTTTCGCCATAAAGCGGGTCGGCGCGTACTTTTTTAGTTTTCGTATGCGTACCGCCTCTTTTCATATTATCTGGTAAAAGAAAAAGCTCCCTCTCGGAAGCTCGAATCTTGGTATTGCTAACGTTTGGTTAGTTGTGTTGTCTCAAAATCTCCTCGAAAACCGCCTTTACTTTAGCGCTACGTGGTTTCTTGACCCATCCCCTGTCGTATTGGGACAACAGTTCGCCGTCTTTCCAGATTTCCAGTTTCGAAATTCGACCTTCATCGATCCCGAATTTGGACTTTGCGCAGTATTGCTTGATCCGAAAATCATAATCGTCTATCGTTCTCCTGATCCACATAGCCTCGCCCTCCGTATCTTTGTTCTTAGTCGCTAATCTGACGCGCGCTGTAGTATCCGAAAGCGTCTCTGGCAATTCCATATCGGCTTGTAATTCCAATGGCTCTGTCGGCTTTCATCGCAGCCTTTGCGAGCTCCGCTGCCGCGGCCCGGCTCTCTTCGCGGCTTAATCCCGAAAAAGTGTACTCGCCGGTTTTTTGCAGGGTGCGAATCGCTTCTTGCGTGGTTTTCACGGTGTGTTCCTCCGTCCGTTTGGTGTAGTGTATCTATCACTCTAGTCGAAGAAAATAGCAAGTCATTTATTACAGAATAGTTGATAATCCTGCGCTATTGCAGAGCCTGCTCACCGCATCGGCATCACAGTTTTACCCTATGCAAACGGAGGCCCGCGTGAGCCTCCGTGTTCGCCCCGGTTCGGTTTATTCGGTCGCTTCGAGCAAACGGTCCATTTGCTCGCACAAGCGGTTCGCTTCCGCGACGTCGCCCCACGTGGCGCCGTCACCCATGCCGCTTAGCGTCTCCAAATACGCATTCAGCCGGAGCGCTTTCTCTGTGAGCTTGGTAATCGCCCGGGCATATGCTTCGCATGCCGATTTACTCATGTTCGGGTTCCTCCTCGTTTCGATTCACGGCCGTCTTGAGTAACTCCGTGTCGAGCCCCGCCGCCTTGTACCCTTCCAAAACCGTGCTGTAGTAGAAAGCGCTTGGCTTGTTCAGCGGTTTTCCTCCAATCATGACGTAGGTAAGTGCGGTCACAGTTGTACCGTTTACACGTACTTTGACCGTTTCTTTGCGATACGATCCCGGTACGCCAAACCACCGATCGAGCGCCGGCTCGTCTTGCGGAATAATTTCCCAAAGCAGCGCGGGGACGTTCGCCCCCTTTTCCTTTTCGATCGTTGCAGTCGCGCAAGCATGACCTCCGCGAAACGCCAACCTGTAATTCTTCAATTCCGCAGAGCCGATCGGCTTCGCCGTTGGGCAGCGCTTCGCCATCTCGGTGCGGTTCAATCCGGCACCGTATGCCGCGAAAAATCCGTTACTCATTTGCGTCCTCTTTCTCCGGCGTGCCTTTGAACGCCGCGTTGCCGGAAAGATTCTTCAGCAGAATCTTCCGCGGCTCCTTGTACTCCACTCCGATAAATCCGAGCCGCAGTAGGAAGCAACGAAACGCGTATTTTTCGTTCTCCACCGGCTGTTCGGTGGCGGTTACGCGCTTTTGCGCTTTCGCCATTTCGCAGAGTTTCTCTATGAGCTGATAATAGGCGGTCATCTCCGTCTGGTCGCCGGTCGGGCGAAACCACCCGAACTCGATCCTGTCCGCATGCTCCGTAATCGGCAGGCTGTCCGTGCCAAGCGCTTTCTTCAGCAGTGTAGCTTTGCTTACTATCAGCCGCCGCAGATTTTCCAAGGCGGTCGGTGTCATGCCGCCCTTCGGTATCTCGATCGCCAGCCGGTCCGGTTCCTCCACCGCTTCAACCGTGGTACGCTCCTGCTTTTGCGCCGGTTCGCCGACGCACTCGCCGATGAATCCGTCGTGTTCCAGTTCGTGGATCAGCATTTCGATCTGCGCCGTGTCCACATCATCCGGACAGTTCAGCGTCCCATGCCGGTCGATGGTGTACGGCCCGACGATGAACGCGAAGCTCGGCGGCCCCATGTACTTGGGCGCGTCCTGCAGAATTTCACG
>CAYTHS010000175.1:0-4040 GCA_964437665.1 uncultured Oscillospiraceae bacterium | reverse complement strand
TATTCCCAAAATCCGTAAAGCGCATTTTCGCCGCCTTGAATTGCATATTTTCGTTGAAAAGCCTCGCCACAGTACCACTGCGTCTGCGTTTAGCGCCTCAATCTGCAAGCCGATAAACGCAAAACCGCGTCTTCTGGACTTTAGAAACACACTCTAGGTCACAAAAATGATAAACACGTCTGTCGTTTGTCAGCGACGATGCGCCAAACACGAGAGTGCTTCAGAATCCCCCTGCCGCGCTTTAGAGACGCTTAAGACCCATTCTGCGAATTCATTTTGCGGATAAGAAACAGTTGAACGGCCCCGAAGCACCCGATCGTCTTCCGCTCGCACGTACAGTTGCATTTTTCGACAATTGCAGGCACATTGCGCATGATATCCCCACATGCTTCTATCAATCTGACGATTAGGTACCCCAAGGCATTTCTGTTTTTTGGAAAATCATAATCGAGCAGGAGGAGAATGCCGTCAGGTTTCATGACCCGGACTAGTTCCTTCATCGCACGCAATCCGTCAGGATATCCGCTAAAGGCCATGGTATTGACGACCGTGTCAAAAAAGTTGTCCGGATAAGGCAAGCTGTCAACATTTCCTTGCGTGATATGCGCTTTTTTATTAATTTTACGCATTTTGTCCTTGGCTCGCGCTACCATTGTACGATTGTAATCAAGACCGAACAGCTCAACGTCATCAGGAATCTTACGCAGCAGGTAAGCGGGACCGAAGGATACTTCAAGCACGCGATCGCCTTCAATGTATGGAAGAACGGCACATATCCATTTCTTCCATAAAGGGAACAGAGCCATAAAACCATCGTAGGCCTTTGCAAATCTTGTGTAGATTTTATCCATTTCATCCGTATAGACCCCTGCGTTTTCAGGCTCTGCGGTATACATTAGCTTGGACTGTGGGACTCGAAACATAGCTTTCCTCCTTCGTGAAATCTGTCTCGCACTCCATTTCCTGGTAATAATTATATAGTCTATCATAGGATCGATAAAAGAACGATCAATAACGCTCCTTCTGCCGTCCCCTGACCCTTCGACATGCGAAGCAGCGACTAAAAGGACAGTCCAAAACGCCCGCGCTGTGGTTTCTTCTCCGACGCTTTCTCTCCCACGAATCCTCAACAGGTAACAGCCACACATGAGGCTTCAGGCTTTAGTAACACACCCTAGTCGTTATGGGAGCGTGAACTTCTTAAGTGTTGCACTCGATAGTAGTATAATTCACCATAACATAAAACAGCCCGCAAGCCATACGTTTTGCGGGCTGTTGTGATTCTTTTGTGTTTACGTTTTGTCGATTGTGCGGTTTTGTATCGTTCTGCTGCGGCGGGCGGCCGCAGCCATGCTTACGCAAGCCGTTTTACTTCGCGTACCTGCGCCGCGTGAAGACGAAACCGACGCACGCTGTCACAGCAAGTCCAAGCCATAAGAACGGCGTCGCCGTGTCTCCGGTCTGAGGAATATCGCCCGTGCCGTTGTCAAAATACGCGTTGATGTTGGTCCTTGCGCCGGCGTAGTCCGTTCTCCAGTCGTTATACGTATGCTCGGAGAAGATTTCCAGCCGCCAGTTGTTCGCGTCGAATCCTGTTGGGAGCGTTACGGTGGACGTGCCCGAGTTGGTTGATAGCGTATTCGCGAGCTTAGTGTAATATTGAACCTCGCCCGCGCTGTTGAGGATGGCGACGGAAACGTATGAGCCCGTACCAGTGCTGGCGTTCGACCAGTCTATGGCCACAACGCTTTCGGTGCGGGTAACGCTGTCGACCGTAAGCGTTCTGCTGGAATCCAGCAGGGTCAGGTGCCAAACGCTCGTAGCGCCGGATGAGATAGCGGTCAGCGGGTCGCCGTAATCGGCGGCGGCTTTACCGCTGGTGCCGGGCGTCGTTCCGTCGTCCGCAAAATACACCTTGCTCAAATCGAGATTCATTGCGGGGCGCATGTACAAATTTGAGTCCTGCTCCGCAGATCCTATGTTGCCGAAAGAATCGACGGTGTAAAAGTAACGCGGCGTACCGTTCGAAGTGCGCAGCCACCAGGTGTTTGTAGCGATTTTGACCACGCTGGCGGGCAGCGCGTTGAACTCGTCTAGGGAGAGCGGGAACAGATAGTCGCCCGTCGGTTTTCCGTCCGAAAGAACCGTGGCCGATATGGCGGCTTTCTCCGTGCTCGTAAACATCGTGTTGAGCAAAGAGCTGCCCGCCGTGTTCATGTTGCTCTGTACATAGCTACCGTTATAGCTGCTTATATCGGAACCTCCGCCAAACTGCGACTGATCCAGCAACCCGGTCGACAAGAGGGTCATCTCGCTTTCATCCACCACTTGCCAAAGAACCGTATGGTTGGAGTACGTGCCAAATCGCACCGAGTCGCCGACTTCGATTCCGCCGGTTCCGGCGGCCATGGATGTGCGCGACGCGGGTAGCAGCAACACCGCCGTCATAAGGAAGATGACAGCAGCAGCCAGTATCCGTTTTTTCAAACCCATAAATGAGATCCTCCCAAACCATCCTTCCAAAACTTGAAGCAGTGCATTTATATCCGACTATAATCTCATTATAACACGCGTTATTCGCAGGTTCCAATAAAAAATCAGGGAAGAACGGCTTATTTTGGAAATACGGCTCGATTTTGCGTTCACAAGAAGCAACAGAGCGCTTTACAACGATCCAAAATGCAATCAAACTTGCTTGTCAAAGATGATTTTTGACGCGCCGGACGCGTTTTATACCTTCAGGCGTTTTCTCAGCGCCGCAACGCCGAGCAGTCCAAGACAGGAAAACTCAAACAGGCAGAGCGCGACCGGCAGAGGCGAAACATCCCAGGTGGCCGGGAGTACGGCATATGCGAACGTAAAAGGTTTGCTTAGGATCGTACCGCATTTTCATGTTTAATACATATATAAAAAGTGCCGGTTATTTCCTTTCGTGATAAGCGACGTGGTGTTGCTCGGGTTCGTCGCGTCACTGACGTCTGCCCAGCCGCATCTGTTGTTCCGGCCGGTCTGCCAGCGGCAGTTGTTTGAGCCGCTGATACGCTTCTTCTGTTGAAATTGGGCGTCTGTGTGGTCTGTCGCGTTTTTTCAATGGTTGAATCTGGTGACGCTGTTGCCTGTGATAACGCTTGACTGGCTCCTTGATTTGCTCTTTTGTGTAGCCCAATCTATCACCGGTCATTCGGCGCGTGTATCCGCTTTCCTTCAGTTCTGGAACTTTCGGCATGATCTCTTTCAAGAATGTTTCCCCATGTGAAAACCTCCTGTCGCTTTATCCTGCGATCGGAGTGGAACGGTCAAGAAAAAGTGGACACAAAGATAAGGTTTTATGTTTTCTGACGCAGAGTTGTCCCGCTGATGCCGAGGTCTCGCGCCACGCCTTCGACAGACTGAGAAACACTTTGCGCGTGCTGAACCGCTGCCATTTTGAATTGTTTGTCGTAGACTGCTCTCTTCATTTTAATCTGAACACCTTTTCATCTACTCTTATCTTGGTGTCCAGATTATCTTACCACGTCCAGATTGGGTCCTTTATTTGTGTCTATTCAAAGGGGTTCAGTTCAAAAAACGCGGTGCTTGCGCCTGTCAAAAAACATTTTTTTGACGGGCTATCCGCTCTTTCCCTCTCACCCTTCGGGCTTCCGGACGACAAACAGCACAAAGAAACCGCCCATTCCGGCCGATCCGTTACGCCGGATGAACCGGGGCAGACGAATAAACGGGTTAAGGGTTACGGCCCATAACAATCACCTGGGCTTTTTTAACAGACTGAATGCCATGCGATAAAAGCGCAGGGTTTTGCCGCGGAGTTGGGTGGACGGCAATCGTTTGTTTTGCACACGGCCGATATGCTATGATGACGCAAAGAAGCAAAAAGCGAGAAGGGACGGCGAAAAAAACAAGGAAGGGGAAAACATGGGGTGTGCCGGGCATATGGCGGATTGGGAACCCTGGCTGCAATACGCAATCAGGCGGAACATCTTGCATGAGCCGGAGGAAGCGCTTGCGGAGACGAGGGCGCTTGCTTTGCAGGACGAAAA
>CAYTHS010000174.1:0-4074 GCA_964437665.1 uncultured Oscillospiraceae bacterium | reverse complement strand
GACCTTCTTGGCGCCGCCGGTGAAGTGTGCGCTGGCCTTTTCAATCGTCTTGAAAACGCCGGTGGACTCGACGATATATTCCGCACCGCAGTCCTTCCACGGGATTTCCGCGGGGTTCATGCAGGCGTACACGGCGATCTCCTTGCCGTTGACGACGAGCTTGTCGCCCTTAACGCAAACTTCGCCCTCGAAGTTACCGTGCACGGTGTCGTACTTGAGCATGTAGACCATGTAGTCGAGATCGATAAAAGGATCGTTGATGCCGACCACGTCGATTGCGGGATTGGTCACGGACGCGCGGAATACCAGGCGGCCGATACGGCCAAAGCCATTGATACCTACTTTTGTTGCCATATCTATGTTCTCCTTTTCATAATGTACCTTTGTTATTTTTACCCAACGTATTGTACAATATTCGCGCGGCCACCGCAAGTAAAAACTGCCTGAATGCCGCAAATTGGGTCGAATAATTGTATCATGCAATTGCCCGTATGCGCAAGCGGCGCAACGGCGCGCTTCATTCCGCGTTGAGCTTCTCGGCGATGATATACAGCGGTCTGCCCTTGAGTTCTTCGTACATGCGGCCGAGGTACACGCCCTGTACGCCCGCAAAAAACAGCGTCAGCCCCTGTAGAAAGACGATCCCCGCCACTGCCCAGAGCCACGGCGCGGCGCCGACGGTCGCCGCGCAGACGATCAGCGCGATCAGCCCCAGACCGGAAAACCCCATGAGCGTGCATCCGGCCCAGAGCGGCAGGGTCAGCGGTTTGTCGGAAAAGCCGGCGATGCCGTCGGCGGCTAGCCGCAGCATCTTTTTGAGAGAATACTTCGTTTTGCCCGCAACACGCTCCTGCCGCTCGTATTCGACCGGCACGGCATTGAATCCCATCCAGGCGGACATGCCGCGCAGAAAGCGGCTGTGCTCGCGCATGCGCAAAAACATGTCCGCAACGCTGCGCGAAAGCAGCCGGAAATCGCCCGTGTCCAGCGGGATGGGGTAGGCGCTCATGGACGCGAGCAGCCGGTAATACAGCGCGGCGGTGAGTTTTTTGAAGAGTGTTTCGCCTTTGCGTTTGAGCCGCTTGCCGTACACGATGTCCGCGCCCTGCTCCCAAAGAGCGATCATCTGCGGTATGACTTCCGGCGGGTCCTGCAAATCCACGTCGATGACGATCAGCGCGTCGCCCTTTGCCGCGTCCATGCCGCAGGTGACCGCGAGCTGATGGCCAAAGTTGCGCGAAAAGGAGAGTACCTTTACGTATTCATGCTGCTTTGCCAGTGTGCGAAGGAGCTCCATCGTGCCGTCGCGGCTGCCGTCGTTGACATAGATGATTTCATAGCCGTATCCGGTGGAACGCATCACTTCGTCCATGCGCGAAAACGACGTTTCGAGCACTTCTTCTTCGTTATAAACGGGAATCACGAGGGACAAAAAACGGTTTTTGCCGGTTTCCATGCTGTTTACTCCTTTGTCCGGCGGCGTGCGCATAAAACAGGCGGTGCGCTTTGTCGCTTCGATTTCTTTCGTTATTATAGAGCAAAAGCGCTTAAAAATGCAATTTATCGTTGCATTTACGCCGCCATGTGATAGAATACGGTACGAAAGATTATGTCAACCTCAGAGAAAAGGAGACTTATAACTATGCCTATCGTAACAAGCACGAAGATGTTTGAAGACGCGTACAAGGGCGGCTACGCCATCGGCGCGTTCAACGTCAACAACATGGAGATCATTCAGGGCATCACCGAGGCCGCCAAAGATCTGGACGCTCCGCTGATTCTGCAGGTCAGCTCCGGCGCGCGAAAATACGCCAACCATACGTACCTCATGAAGCTCATCGAAGCGGCCTGCATCGAAACGGACCTCCCGATCTGCGTCCATCTCGACCATGGCGACACGTTCGAACTCTGCAAGAGCTGCATCGACGGCGGGTTTTCCTCCGTCATGATCGACGGTTCGCACCACGGTTACGAAGAAAACGTAAAGCTCACCCGTCAGGTCGTCGAATATGCGCATGACCACGGCGTGGTTGTCGAAGGCGAGCTCGGCCGCCTCGAAGGCGTTGAGGACGAAGTCAAGGTCGCCGCGGGCGAAGGCAGCTACACCGACCCGGCGCAGGTGCAGGATTTCGTGACGCGCACCGGCGTGGACTCGCTGGCCATCGCCATTGGCACGAGCCACGGCGCATATAAATTCAAGCCCGGCACGAAGCCGCAGCTCCGCTTCGACATCCTCGAAGAAGTTGAAAAGTTACTGCCGAATTTCCCGATCGTGCTCCACGGCGCAAGCAGCGTCATTCCGGAGTTCGTGAAGATGATCAACACGCACGGCGGCAACATGCCGGACGCGATCGGCGTGCCGGAAGACATGCTGCGCGAAGCCGCGCGCATGGCCGTGTGCAAGATCAACATCGACAGCGACCTGCGGCTGGCAATGACCGGCACGATCCGCAAGTACTTTGAAGAGCATCCCGAGCAGTTCGACCCGCGCAAGTACCTTGGGCCCGCGCGCGACGCGATCAAGGGCATGGTTGCCCACAAGATCACCGACGTGCTCGGCTGCGACGGCAAAGCGAGCCTGTAAGGAAATAAGTTCAATTAGAAAATGCCCCGAAAGGGGCATTTTCAGCCTGTCAAAAAAGCCCCAATAACGGGACTTTTTTGACAGGCTGGCGCCCCTTATGGGGCGCTTTTTCGTAGCAAACACGAGTCTGTGCGGCTCGCCCTAAGAAGAGGTTGGGATCCATAAAAAGCCCATCGCCTCCACTTTGCCGACGGTGGGATCTCGTTATACTGATAAAAGCAATCGAAGTCCTACTGAGTTTGCTGCAGCGTGATGGAAACGATATAATCTGCGGCTACCGACTGCACAATCGGCTCAAATAGCTTTTGCACCTGTGAAAGCGCGTGCGCGTCGGCTTTTGCCAGCATGTCGGTTGATTCAAGCTGCACACACATGGCCTCGTCGATGCTTTGTTCGAGAAGATTAAGCTGCTCGTTTGTGAGTTTGATATCGCCGAACGCAAACAGCGCTTTTTTCGTATCCTCATATTCGGTTTTTTCAACATCCACGGTTACATATGCCAACGCCGCATGCGGGATGGTCACGGTAACCTGCTGCAGCTTTTCGTCCACGGCGATGTCGCTTTGCGTAAGTGCAGAGAGATCCACCGTGTAAACGCCCGTACCGTAGGAGCGGATAACCTGGGATTTTTCAAACAGCGCAAGATTGGCCAGCGCCTGTGAAACTCGGCTGGTCACCGTCACGTCCTGCTCGAGCACGACAAAATCGCTTTTTGCGCGCGATTCGCCGAGAATAGCGTTGGAAAAGTCGATCTGACTGTATCCCATTGTCTCGTCCGGGAGAAAAGCGGAAAGCGTCTCCGGCATATCGATATCAAACCGAGAGGCGATCATATCGCCGATTTTATAAACGACGATCAATAAAAGCAAAATAAGGACGGCAAATAACAGAATGCGGTTGAGCAGGCGCGGAAAGCGTCTGCGGAAAGGACGCCGTGGTGGACATTCGTCCCATCGCGGGTCATAATCGGGGAATCGCGTTCTGTGACGTCGCTCTGCTTCCGCAAGGATCGCCGCAGAGCGCGTGTCGTCTCTCAGGTTTTTGGCGTCCGGGCGTTTTCTTTCCATTGTCTGGTCGCCCCCTCTCTGTGAAAAGTGCGCTTAAATACTCTTTTTTAGTATACGGAAACGCCTGCGTACGTGTCAACCGGGCGGAGGATTACGGCACACACTGTTTGCTGTCCGGTCACGATTGCAGCCAATGACGGCATGAGACTTATGCGAAAATGTATGCAAAAAATATGAGAAATTATGCAGAATTACTGAGGATTTGCTTGACATGAAAAACCTGGGGCTGATATAATACTGAACATGCATTGTATACAAGCATGCACGCATGCTGGAAGGATGGCAACATAATGAGTAAAATCGTATTTGACGACCACACAAACCTGCTGCGCGAAAACTATTATGAATACGAAGTGCAGGATACCCCGGAAGCAAATCTGTTTCCGGAAATCTTCACTTTTGAAGAAATCCCTAGGGTTGCGT
>CAYTHS010000173.1:0-4121 GCA_964437665.1 uncultured Oscillospiraceae bacterium | reverse complement strand
CTATACTTACAAGAAAAAAGTGACGCTTATCGTTGCAAGTCAATGGCTCGGTAAAAATGATAAAGTGCTGATTATAGACGATTTCCTTGCAAACGGCGAGGCGCTGCGCGGATTGGTTGAAATCGTGCAGGAAGCCGGCGCGGACCTAATGGGGATCGGCGTGGCGATTGAAAAAGGATTCCAGCCCGGCGGACAAAAACTGCGCGACGCGGGGATTCATCTCGAATCGCTGGCTATTGTAGAAAAAGCCGATGAAAACGGCATTACGTTTCGGGGAGAATAAATCATGCGCGAACGCGTTGTCGTTTTAGATTTCGGCGGACAGTACAATCAATTAATTGCGCGCCGCGTGCGCGAAGCCGGCGTATTCAGCGAGCTGATCCCGCACGACGCGCCGATTGAGCGCATCAAAGGCGATTCGCTCTCTGCCGTCATTCTGACAGGTGGGCCGGACAGCGTGTATGCGGAGGATGCGAAGCATTGTGACAGCGCTGTTTTTTCGCTTGGCGTGCCGGTGCTCGGCATTTGCTACGGGATGCAGTATATCGCAAAGGTTTTCGGCGGTGAAATCAGTTCAGCGCCGGTGCGCGAATACGGGCATACGGCAATCCGGTTGAGCAGTCATCCGCTTCTAAACGGGCTTGGCGGTATCGTCTGGATGAACCACAACGACTCCGTTACGCGCGCGCCGGAAGGATTCGGCGCAATCGCAAGCACAAACGCCTGCCCTGTTGCGGCGTTTGCCGATGAGAAGCGCAGGCTCTACGGCATTCAGTTCCATGCGGAAGTGACGCATACCGAAAACGGTAAAATTCTCTTTGAAAACTTTCTAAAGAACGTATGCGGACTGCGATGCGGCTACAGCGCGGCCAATCTCAAGGATGAACTGATCGAAAAAGTATGCGCACAGGTCGGCTCCGGCCGTGTAATCGGCGCGTTGTCCGGCGGCGTGGATTCGTCCGTAGCGTCCGTGCTTGTGCACGAGGCGGTCGGCGAGCAGCTCACCTGTATCTTTGTCGACCACGGCCTGCTGCGCGAAAACGAGGCGGAAGAGGTAATGCGCGTTTACCGCGACACGCTCTCGCTCAACATTATCAAAGTGGACGCACGCGAACGCTTTTTGGCTAAGCTCAAAGGCGTGACCGAACCGGAGAAGAAGCGCAAGATCATCGGCGAGGAGTTCATCCGCGTATTCGAGGAAGAGTCAAAAAAGCTCGGCGGCGCGGAGTTCCTTCTTCAGGGGACGATCTATCCGGACGTGATCGAGAGCGGCACCGGCAGTGCGGACACGATTAAAAGCCACCATAACGTCGGCGGCCTGCCGAAGGATATCGGTTTTAAGAGCCTGGTCGAGCCGCTTCGGATGCTCTTTAAGGACGAGGTGCGCGCGCTTGGCGAGTCGCTTGGCATTCCGCATCATCTCGTCTGGAGGCAGCCTTTCCCAGGACCGGGTTTAGCGATCCGCGTGCTTGGCGACGTGACGGAAGAAAAGCTTAAAATCCTGCGGCGCAGCGACGCAATATTCCGCGAGGAAGTAAAAAGCGCGGGACTTGCGGAAGTGATCTGGCAGTATTTCACGGTATTCACCGGCATGCGCAGCGTTGGCGTGATGGGCGATCTCCGTACGTACGATTATGTCATCGGTGTGCGCGCGGTCACCTCCACAGACGCAATGACGGTCGAATGGGCAGAAATACCGTTTCCAGTACTGCGGCGCATCAGCGACCGTATCATCGGCGAGGTGCCGCATGTCAACCGTGTCGTCTACGACATAACGAGCAAGCCGCCGGGAACGATCGAGTGGGAATAACACTCTTAAGAAAAGAATAATAATAAAGGAAAAACTGATATGCTTGATTTTCAAAATGCTGCTTTTCTGAAACTGAAACCTGTGGATGAAACGACCTTTGCGTCTTTCATTTCGCCTATGTTTGTGGATGGCGAGAGTATTCTGGCAACTTTCAAGGGCATTCGGGACGGCGTGGTTTTCACAAACAAACGAATTTTTGCAATAAATGTGCAGGGAGTCACGGGTAAGAAAAAGGATTTTTCATCTCTGCCATACAAAAGAATGCAGGCTTTTTCTGTGGAGACCGCCGGAACCATTGATCTTGACAGCGAGCTTGAATTGTGGTTTTCGGGGCTTGGGAAAGTAAAATTTGAGTTTGTAAGCCGTGCAGATGTGGCGGGGATCTGCCGCATGATTTCAGAACTGGTGCTATAAGGCCATATCGATAACACGCTATTGTTCTGACAGCTTGTATTGGCAAGCAGACAGTATTGGGGGATACCTGTGACGGACAGAGAGACGACAATTGCCGAACTGAAGAAACACATTCAGGATTTTTCGGACGCGCGCGGCTGGCGGAAGGATCAAAACGCAAAGGACCTCGCTATGGCTTTGACGGTCGAAGCCGCCGAACTAGCCGAGATATTTATGTGGCTGCATTCGGACGATGCAGACAGCGTCAAAAATAATCCGGCGGAGTACCGGCATTTGCAGGAAGAATTGGCCGACGTCTTTTGGTATACGTGCCGCATCTGTGAACATTTTGATATCGACCTTGCAAAGGCGGTGGAAGAAAAGACCGTCAGGAACGCACAAAAGTATCCCGCCAGAACAACTTCGCCGGATTTAGTAAAAGACCCCTGATCCAGCGGTGAAACGCCGGCGGGACAGAACCGAACTTCTAAGGAGGAAGGATATATGTCTTACTATTATGTTATCGGTGTGCGTATGGACAACCGTGTGGCTAACGCGAGCAGTTTTCAGAAGGTACTTACAAAAAACGGCTGCAAGATTAAAGCGCGGCTTGGACTGCATGAAACGAGCGCGGACGCCTGCGCGGCGGACGGGATGATCATCCTGCAGCCGTTCGGTGAAAAAGAAGAAATCGAGCAGCTTGTCACAGACGTCAACAAACTGGAAGGCGTAAAAGCAAAACTGATCGATTTGAACTAAAACTCTTCCCAAAATAAGGCCGGCAGAACTGGACACGCCTGCATCAGGAGGAAACTATGAAAATCTGTGTTATCGTATATTCGCAGACCGGTAATACGCTTTCTGTAGCGGAAAAGCTGAAGGACGCGCTGGCAGCCAAAGGCTGTGACGTGGAACTGCAGCGTGTTGTTGCAACGGGAGGTGACCCGGGTGCACGGGCGCTCGACACGCTCGTACAGACGCCCGATCCGAACGGTTACGACGCGCTGGTATTCGCATCTCCCGTGCAGGCGTTCTCGCTTGCACAGGCGATGCAGCTTTATTTATCTCAGATTTCTTGTACGCAGGCAGGAACGGTATGCTGCCTTGTAACACAGCACTTCAAAAAACCCTGGCTTGGCGGGAATCGTGCAATTCGCAAAATGTGTGCGTTGCTTGCACGCAAAAATATTCCGACAAGCGAGACGGGCATCGTTAACTGGTCGGGAGTCAACCGTGAAGCACAGATCGACGAGATCGTCTTGCGTTTCTCAACGGCTCTTACCGAAGAAGCCTGACCAACGCTCTGCTCCCGGATAAAAAAACGGCCATCTTTATCAGGTGGCCGTTTTTGCGTTTGAAAATCAGCCGCCGCCGCAGAGCGGCAGAAACCCGATTACGTCGCCGTCGTTCAGCGCCGTCTTTTTACCGTTCATTAAACCGATGCTCACGTCGTTGACGACAATCAGCGAACTTTTGGCCGCTTTGAACGCATCTTTCCCGTAGGCGGTTTTAATGTAGTCAAGCACGTCGCGCACCGTAGCGAGATCGGTTTCCTCCGTTTCTTTACGAACGACGCCACGCATCGGAGCAAAATACCGGATGGTTTTCATAGTTCAATTCCCAGCTTTCGCAATTTTTTTGCGGTCGGAACGCCGGCTTTGCTCCAGCCGCGGATTTTGTAGTATACCGGAAGCATCTTATCCAGCCGGACGACGGTTTTTGGGTTGTCCGGGTCCTGCGGGACCTTTGTGAGCCGGTCGGGCAGGGAGTCGTCCGCCATAGTCAGTCCTTCGCGCATGTTATAAGCGCGCTCGAGATTATAGCCACGTTCGCCGATTTTAACGAACGAACCGGTGTACAGCGATAACCCGGTAATCAGCCGCAGCGCTTCCGCATGCGGGAAGAGATAGACGGAATT
>CAYTHS010000172.1:0-4137 GCA_964437665.1 uncultured Oscillospiraceae bacterium | reverse complement strand
GCAGCGCGTCCATGATGGCGGCCTGCTCGTCGCTGTTCGGTCCGCAGAGGATCAGATCGCCTCCGGCGAGGACGAAGCGCACGGCGGCGTCCGCAATATCGTACCGGTTCGTCAGCCCGCTCATACGGAAATCGTCGCTGATCACGACGCCGCCAAACCCCATTTCGTCGCGCAGCAGCCCCGTGATGATCGGCTGTGACATGGTCGCGATGTCCGTTTCGTCCAGCGCGGGATAGAGGATATGCGCAATCAGAACCGCGTCCACACCGCTTTCGACCGCGGCGTAAAACGGCGTCAGGTCGTAGTTTTCCAATTCTTCGCGCGTTCTGCCGACAACGGGCGTAGTCGCGTGGGAATCCTCGACGGTGCCGCCGTGCCCGGGGAAATGCTTCGCGCAGGCGAGCGTGCCGCCGGAATGCAGTCCGTCGATGACGGCGCTGCCGATCGCGGAGGCAATGGCCGCGTCCTCGCTGATAATGCGTGTTTCCAGGAACGTGTCCATCGGGTTTTCGGAAACGTCCAGCACGGGCGCGAGATCGATATTGATCCCGACCGAACGCAGTTTTGCTGCGATGGTTTCAAATTGTTCAAAAGCATAGTCCGCGTCGCGCCGCCGTCCGAGGGATCGGGCGGAGACCGGCTGCGGATTCCAGCGGAAGCGTAGGACACTGCCGCCTTCCACGTCGATACCGATCAGCGGCGGGATATCCGTGTTCAGGCGCTCCGTAACGTTCGCCGTGAGTTTTTTGCACTGCAGAAATCCGCCGTCGCTGTAGGAGCTCTCGATGTTCGTGCCATAGAGAAACAGGTTGCCTACTTCATAGTCCTGCACAACCTGCTGATACGGTTCGGTCATATCGGACGAGCCGGAGAAGCCGAACATCGCCATCTGCCCCAGTTTTTCCGTAACGCTCATATACGCAAGATACCGCTCGGCAAGGTCCTCCGCAGTAGCCGGGCCGATCTGCGGGGTGACGGTCGGTTCCGGTGCAGGCGAAGGCGTGCTCGTCGGTGCGGGCGAAGGCGTAACCGAAGGCGCGGGCGTTGCGGTCTTTCCCCAAAACACACCCGCCGGTAAACCGAACCAGACGCCGAGCGCCGCGCCGGCCACGAGCGCGGCAATCAATAAGCCTAGCAGTATTTTCTTAAAAGAGTCGCCAAACAACAGGCTTTTCTCCGTTTCAAATCAATGTAAATAAAATCAAGACCCCGCCGTACGGGCGTGATATGCCATATTATACCGCGCACGGCAAGCAAATGTAAACCTCGCGCCATGCGTCTGGTTCCAGTCGGGGTACGCTCGGCCGCAGATTTGCCGCGCCGGGTTGCAAACGCCCGCCGCTGCATATACAATGTTTACTGGTTCCCGTCACAAATCGAGCGGTTTCCGGTCGGTTTGCGGCGCAGAGCGAACGATTTTTATTATACGGGGGCAGATTCCAATGGAAAAATTTTCTCAAATTACTTATAAGCGTCCCGATATGGACGCCTTGAAAAAAGCGCTGAAACAGCAGTTTAAAAAGTTTAAGAATGCCGGGAGCTATGCGGAAGCGCGCGCAGCTTTCCTCGCTTCAAAGGAACTCGTCGCGCATGCGGAGACCAGCGTGGTCGTCGCCAGCATACGCAACACGCTCGACACGGCGGATGCATTCTATGACGGTGAAATGAAGTTCTTCAACCGCGCCTTCGCCAAGCTGATACCGCTCAACAAAAAGTTTCTCAAAGCGCTGCTGGGTTCACCGTTTCGCACACAGTTTGAGGAGGAGTTCGGCCGTCAGCTCTTCTCGCTGGCCGAGATGGACCAGAAAACGCAGAGCAACCGCGTCGTGCTGGACATGATCCGACAGGGGAATCTCGAAAACGCATATAAAAAGACCGTTGCCGCCTGCAAAACGACCTTCCGCGGCGAGGAATGCAATTTCTACGGACTGCTCAAGCACATGGAGAGCCCCGACCGTGAGGAACGCAGGGAAGCCTACCTCGCCTGGGCGAAGCTCTATGAGGACGCCTCCGAAAATCTCGACCACCTCTATGACAAGCTCATCAAGGTCCGCATCCGTATCGCTAAGAAACTCGGCCTGCCCGGCGGCTTCACCGAGCTTGGCTATCTCAATATGCACCGCACGGATTACGGCCCCGAGGAGGTGGCAAAGTTCCGCGAGCAGGTGCGCACCGTGATCGTCCCCGCCGTTGCAAAACTGCGTGAAGAACAGGCTAAGCGGCTTGGCCTCGACAAACTTAAGTATTACGACGAAACCTGCATTTTCCCGGACGGCAACGCGGACCCCATCGGCGGCACGGACGTGCTCGTACCCGTCGCACAGCGCATGTACCGCGATATTTCCCCCGAAACGGGCGAGTTCTTCGATTTTATGCGGGAACACGAGCTGTTCGATCTGGAAACGCGCCCGGGCAAGCACATCGGCGGCTACTGCACCTATCTATACGACTATAAAGCACCGTTCATTTTCAGCAACTTCAACGGCACCGCGGCGGACGTGGATGTTCTGACGCACGAAGCGGGGCACGCGTTCGCCGGCTACACGGCCATGCGCAGCCAGCCGCTGACGGACTATATGTCCTCCACAAGCGAGATCAACGAAATCCATTCCATGACCATGGAGCATTTCGCCTACCCGTACATGAAGGACTTCTTCGGCGCGGACATGGCGGAAAAAGCGACGTTCGCGCACCTTGCCGGCACACTTTCGACCGTTCCCTACCTTGTCAGCGTGGACGAATTTCAGCACCGCGTCTACGCCAAGCCGGAGATGAGCGCCGCGGAACGCCGCGCGGTCTGGCACGAAATAGAACGCAAATACCTGCCCTGGCGGGATTACGACGGCGTGCGTTTTCTCGACGAAGGCGGATTCTGGATGCAGAAACAGCATATCTTCCTCTATCCGTTCTACTATGTGGATTACGCACTCGCGCAGGTCTGCGCATTTGCGTTCTACAAGCGCATGAAGGACGACCGCGCCGAAGCCTGGGGCAGCTACCTCGATCTTTGCCGCGCGGGTGGAAGCATGGGCTATTTCGATCTCCTCAAACTCGCAAAACTGCCCAATCCGTTTGAGGAAGGCAGCGTGGAAAACGCCGTCGGCCACGTCATCGAGGAGCTTCACCTGCAGTAATCCCTCGGCGAGCCGGCGTTACCCGGCGGAAACAGCCGCACCGGTTTGGACGGGTCACAATATTGATCATTCCTCTTTCACGCCCTGTTCGGCGTGGCTGCCAATCCCGGCCTTTGCCGGGAAGACAAACCGCCCGCGGCAGACGGGGCGAATCGGTCCAATCGTAGGTTTTCGGCTTTTGAGTGCCGTTTCATGCAACAAAGCGTCCGTTCCCGATTGCAGGAACGGACGCTGAGACCGTCAAAAAACTTGTTTTTTGACGGGGAACCACGTTTTGCCTCTCGTCCTTCGGACTCCCGGGCGGCAAAACGCACAGAGAAACCGCCCGAAACGGGCGATCCGTTGCGCCGGATAAACCGGCACAGCCGGAATATGTGGGTTAAGGGTTACGACCCTTAACAATCCCAGAAGCTTTTTTGACAGGCTGAGCGTCCGTTCCCGATTGCAGGAACGGACGTTTTTATTCCGGCGCAGTTAATGAGAGGGGGAAACCGCCGGAGGCCTGTTCAGCGTCCACCCCTGAGCAGCGGAAGCGAAATCTTTGCGTCTGCCCAGTTCCGCCAGCCGACCAGCAGCGCGACAAGCAGGCAGCCCAGCCGAACGGAGAGTGCGCCGCCGATCAGCAACGCGGCCAGAGCAAACGCCGAAAACGCCGCCACCGTACGTTTTTCGTTCGGATGCAGCGGCAGCAGCAGCGAAATGAGATAAGCCGCGGCAAGCACAAGGACGATCCGGCGCTTCGGCGCAAGCGCAAGAAGCACGCCGAAGCTCACCGCAATCCCCTTCCCGCCGTGAAACCACCTCAGCGGTGAAAACGCATGCCCCGCCACAGGAGCCAGCATCACAAGGGCAAACAGCGGATCGGCGGGGTCGATCGCTTTGAGCGAAAGCACCACAGGCAGATATCCCTTGGCCAGCTCGCAGAAAAGGCAAAGCACGCCGAGCGGTATGCCCGCGTGCACAAAGGCGTTATACGCGCCGGGATTTTGATCCCCGCTCATCT
>CAYTHS010000171.1:0-4142 GCA_964437665.1 uncultured Oscillospiraceae bacterium | reverse complement strand
AGGAATCGTGGTTTGACGACGACGTCACCCCGAAAGCGTTCAAAGAGCAACTGAACGCCGGAACGGGTGACGTTGTTGTTTGGATCAACAGCCCGGGCGGTGACTGCGTTGCAGCGAGCCAGATTTATACCATGCTCATGGAGTACAAAGGCGGCGTCACCGTCAAGGTCGACGGCATCGCTGCGAGCGCCGCGTCGGTGATCGCTATGGCCGGGACCGAGGTGCTCATGGCTCCGACGAGCTTACTCATGATCCATAATCCGCTGACCGTTGCCATCGGCGACAGCGAAGAAATGCAGAAGGCAATCGCCATGCTGGATGAGGTGAAAGAGAGCATCGTCAATGCGTATGAGCTGAAAACGGGGCTGTCCCGAGCGAAAATCTCGCATCTCATGGACGCCGAAACGTGGATGAACGCACAGAAAGCGATCGAATTAGGCTTTGCCGACGGCGTGCTGACACGCGAAGCGGCGCTGCCCGAGGACGGTATTCCGGTCAACAGCTATCAGTTCAGCCGCCGGGCGGTGACGAACTCGCTGCTGAGTAAATTGCAGCATATCCGAACGGAGGAAGAAACAGGCAACGAGGAAACACCGCCGAATGAACCGCCCGCAGAACCGAAATATCCCGCAGAGCCGCTGATTCAGCGGCTCAATCTTTTGAAAGCATGAAAAGGAGGAAATCACATGAACCGTATTCAGGAACTCCGCGAGAAGCGCGCCAAGGCGTGGGACGCGGCGAAAGCGTTTCTCGATACCAAGCGCGGTGCGGACGGCCTGCTGTCCGCCGAAGACGTGGCGACATACGAAAAGATGGAAGCCGACGTCGTCAACCTCGGTAAGGAGATCGACCGGCTCGAGCGTCAGGCGGAGATCGACGCCGAGTTGAACAAACCCACAGCGGAGCCGATTACAAATAAACCTGCACAGCCCGCCGGGGAAGAAAAGACCGGTAGGGCGTCGGACGCATATAGAAAGGCGTTCTGGAACGCGATCCGGTCCAAGAATCCGAGGCCTGAGATTCTGAACTCCCTGCTGGAAGGTACCGACAGCGAGGGCGGGTATCTCGTGCCGGATGAGTTTGAACACACTTTGGTACAGAAATTGACCGAGGCGAATGTATTGCGTCCCCTTTGTCATGTAATCCAGACCAGTTACGGCGATCGCAAGATTCCCGTCGTGGCGTCGAAAGGCATGGCCGACTGGGTGGATGAGGAAGGCACCTATCCGCTCTCCGATGACACGTTCTCGCAGGTAATCCTTGGCGCGTACAAGGTAGCAACCATGATCAAAGTGTCGGAAGAACTGCTCTCGGACAGCATTTTCAATATTGAGGGCTACGTATCCGAGCAGTTCGGCAAACGCATCGGGGACAAGGAAGAGGATGCGTTCCTCACCGGCAACGGTGTGAGCAAACCCACCGGCATTCTCAACGACACCGGTGGTGCGGACATCGGCGTTACGGCCGCAGGTGCAACGGCGATTACGGGCGACGAGCTGATCGACCTCGTATACTCGCTCCGTGCGCCCTACCGGAAGAACGCGGTGTTCGTGCTCAATGATACGACTGTCAAGCTGCTCAGAAAGCTGAAAGACGGCGAGGGGCAGTACCTCTGGCGGCCGGGTATCACGGAGAACGCGCCGGATATGATTCTTGGCCATCGTGTCGTAACCAGCGAGTTCATGCCAACCGTCGCTGCGGGGGTAAAATCCATTGCGTTCGGCGACTTTTCCTATTACTGGATCGCCGATCGTCAGGGCAGGACGTTCAAGCGCCTGAATGAACTTTACGCAACGACCGGGCAGGTTGGCTTCCTTGCTTCGCAGCGTCTCGACGGCAAGCTCATTCTACCGGAAGCGATCAAAGTTCTGCAGCAGAAAGCGTAAGGAGAAAACGACATGGAATACAACGCGAAAAACTTCATGGAGCAGGGCGGCGACAAGCTAGTCATCGGCGGCACGCTGGAGATCCAGGAGGGGGCCTCGGTTACGGGGCTTCCCGTCGCCGCGGCAGACAATCCCGGTGTCGTCGGCATAGCAGCAAATCAACCCGCGAGCACCGCGGCCGACGTTGCTGCGCTGGTCGCCGATTTCAATACGCTGCTGGCTGCGCTGAAAGCCGCAGGCATTATGGCGGCCGATCAGGCGGGCATGCTGTAATATGAGCACGCTGCTGGAGAAGGTCAAGACGAATCTGATTCTCGAGTATGATGAAGATGACGAACTGCTGCAGCAGTATATCGAAGCGGCGGTCGCCTACGCGGAGAGCTATCAGCACCTGACCACCGGAACGTATGAGGCCGCGGTCATGCCGGCAACGACCGAGCAGGCCGTGATCATGCTCGCCTCCCATTTCTACGAAAGCCGGGACGGAAGTACGGGCGGGTTCTTCGCCGACAACGTGCAGGCCGGACAACAGGTATGGAACACAGTAAATCTCTTACTGCGTTTGGATCGTGACTGGAAGGTTGGGCCATGAGCTTCGGTAATATGAATGTACGCATCTCGATTGCGGAGGAAACGGTAACCAAGGACACGGAAGGGTTCGCAACGAAAGCCGATACCATCCTCATCTCTGTCCGCGCTTATCGAGAAGGGCGGCATGGTTCCCAGAAATGGGTCAACCGCGCCGCCTTTTCGGAAGCGACAGACCTGTTCCGCTTTCGGGTCATCCCCGAACTGACCGTTACGACAGCGCATGTGATTCTATGCGACGGTGAGCGGTTTGAAATCACGTCGGTCGAGAATGTAAAGGGGCGCGGGATGTATCTCGAGGTGCTGACGAAGAAGGTGACGGCGGATGGCTAAGGTGAAGGTTCAGATGCCGGACGAGTTTTTAAATCAGATCGCCGGCATGGGCAACGCGGTCGATGCGGCGCTGCCGAAAGCGCTGGAAGCGGGTGGCAAAGTCGTGCTGGACAGGATGAAGAGCAATCTGCGGGCCGCTGTCGGACATGGGACGAAATATAAGTCCCGCTCGACAGGCAAACTGCTTGCCGCGCTCGGCGTGTCGCCCGCAAAACTGAACCGCGACGGAGATTTCGATGTGAAGATCGGCTTTTCGGAGGGCCGTGACGTAAGCAACGCTATGCTGGCGAACCTAATCGAATACGGGAAACACGGCCAGCCGGCAAGGCCGTTTCTCAAGCAGACGAAATCGTCGAACCGGAAACCCTGCATCGAGGCGATGCAGGAAACGCTGAAAAAGGAGCTGGGCCTGAAATGAGCATGCTGGAAGAACTGAACACGATCGTTGAAGACGCCGGCCTGCCCGTGGAGACCGGTGTCTTTTCCGAAACTGCGCCGGACGAGTACGTCGTGATCACGCCGATCTCGGAGCATTTCGAGCTGTTTTCGGACAACGCGCCCGGTATGAATATCGAGGAAGCCCGGCTGTCGCTGTTTTCGAAAAGCAACTATAACCGGGCAAAGGAATTGCTCGTCCGTGCGTTGCTGCGTTCGGGCTTCACGGTAACGGCCAGAACATATATCGGGCGCGAAGACGATACGGGATACCATCACTACGCCATCGACGTGGCGAAAGAATACGAACGGGAGGAAGAGTAATGGCGACGATCGGGCTGGATAAGCTGTATTACGCAAAGATCACGGAGGACGCCGGCGGCGACGAAACCTACGATACGCCGACTCAGTTGGCAAAAGCGATGAAGGCGGATCTTACGATCGATCTCAACGAAGCGACCCTGTACGCCGACGACGGAGCCGCCGAAGTGGTCAAGGAGTTCAAGGAAGGAAAACTGTCGCTCGGAATCGACAACATCGGCGCGGCGGTTGCGGGCGATCTGACCGGCGCACAGATCGACGATAACATGGTGCTCGTTTCCCAGAGCGAGAACGGCTCTTCTCCGGTAGCAATAGGGTTCCGGGCCAAGAAGAGCAACGGGAAATACCGATACTTCTGGCTGTATCGCGTGATCTTCGGCATCCCCTCGACGAACCTTTCGACGAAGGGCGATACGATTACGTTTTCGACGCCGACGATCGAAGGGACGATCATCCGGCGCAACAAGCTGGACGGGCAGGGCAAACATCCGTGGAAGACGGAGGTCAATGAGGACGATACGAGCGTACCGGCGGCGACGATCTCGGGCTGGTACACGCAGGTTTACGAGCCGACGTTCG
>CAYTHS010000170.1:0-4195 GCA_964437665.1 uncultured Oscillospiraceae bacterium | reverse complement strand
CCGCGAGCTTTACGCTCGCTTCCGGAGACGAGGACCACAAACTGCACCATATCAATGGAAGCGGGGTTGTGGTGACGATCCCGGCGAACGTGTTCAGCGCAGGCGTGATCATCCCGTTTGCCGTTCTGGCAGGCGCTTCGCTGTCGTTCGTCGCGGGATCCGGCGTCAACCTTTCGGCAGTCGGCGGGTTTACCTCCGCGTCCGGCGTTGCTTCGGCTGTTCTTCTGCACGTGAACGCGAACTACTTTCTCTTAGCGGGGTGTTCGGCATGATTAAGCTATTGCTGTTGCTTGCCGCGGTATGCTCCAACCTCAAACACTGGCTTTACCGGCTCGGCAACGAGTATGTCTCCTTAACCGGCGGCTGGCAGGCGCGAGCCTGGACGGGGAACGGCGCAGTCTATACAGCGACAGCTCCCGGTTTGACGAAGAACGCAGGAAATATGGTGATCGGCATGCCGAACACCTATTCTTCCGGCAAATCGGGCGTCGTCGAGATCCTTAACAACGTCGATTTAACGCCATATACGACGCTGCGGGTCAAGGTGAATCTCGCCATTGGCGGATGCTCGGCCGTGTCGGGAGCGGACGGAAAACAACTGATCTATCTGGTCTGCGCTGCAGATCGTTCCGCATCCAACAAATGGACGAGCAGCTCGATCTACAAGGCGTTATCGCAGGTGTTCACGCATACCTCCACCAGTGCTTTCAACGCTTCGAACGCTGAGTATACGCTCGACGTGAGCGGGGTCAACCAAGCAGTCGACGTTTTCTTTGGGCTGGTTTGGAAGCAGCAGGCCGCGGGATCCACGATTACCATTCTGGAGGTAGAGTTGATATGAAGAAAGTCTACATCGACGCAGTAGACTTCACCTGCCACGAAACGCCCGGTGAAGGACGATTCGAACACGAAGCGGAGTATCTCGACGACAACGAAACACACGTCGAATCGTTTCGGTATATCCCTGAAGGGTATGTCTACACGCGCGCCTCTGACGGGGAACAGTTCTCCGGCCTCATGGTAACGCGTTTGGAGTAGGGACGAAGGAGCCGAAAGGCTTTTTTTATTGGAAGGAGCGGACAAATGACCGCATTGCAGATTGTTTCGATTATCCTGGGGATCCTTGGCTTTGGGGGCATGGTCTCCGGGCTGGTGATCCGCGGCGTCGGGCGTAAGATCGACAAGGCGGAAGCGCGCCGGGAAGAGCGCGAGAACGCGAGGATCGAGGAAACGGTGCTCATCCGCGAGGGTATCTGCGCGATCGGCCACCTGTCCGAAGCGACCGCGGTGGCGCAGAAAGAGGGACGGACGAACGGCAAGACGGACACGGCGCTGGAGTACTACCGGAAATACCGCGACAAGGAGGATGCGTTCGTACGCCGTCAGGCGGCGGAGCACATCCACGGGGAGGCGTAAACATGGCAATCCGAATCGGGCACGCGGTCATGGACGAGCTGGGAAAGACGATTGGAGCGACTCCCGGTGACCAACTGCAGCTAAAGGGCAAGAAAACCGAGGAGATCGGTATTTCCACTTGGTATGCCAAAAACAGCGCCGGCCGGGTGTGGAAGTATTACCTCGAATGCAAGGATTCCGCCATGGCGGAACGAGCGGCAGAGTTCATGGAGCAGATCTGCAGGGACAGCGCATTCGGGTATTCGCAGGGAAATACGCAACGCTGGAGCGGATATAAGGCTATTCTTGCAAACGGCGGGAAGGTATCCGGCGCATCCGGTGATTTCGACTGCAGCACGCTCATCTTCAGCTGCTATATTCTCGCCGGGCTGAACGTGGAGCCGGACGGGTACACGGGCAATCTCCGCGCGAAGTTCCTTGCTACTGGCAAGTTCAAGTCATACTCCGACAGTGCGCACGTTGGCTCCGACAAACTGGCCAGGCGCGGCGGAATTTACCTGCGCGACGGGCACGTGCTCATGGCGCTGGAGGATGGTGACAGCACGGAAACAACCGCTGAAACGGTGGTTGGGAAGATCGTCGTGGACGGGGTCAAGCAGTGGTGTAACGTGCGCAGCGGGCCGGGGCTGGAGTACACGATCCTCGGCCGGGCGAAGAAGGACGAGGTGTTCGCGCTCTACGGGGTGGACGAGGGTTGGTACCGGATCGGCTTCAACGGGTCAACTGCGTACATATTCGGCGACCTTGCTTCGGAAGTCCTGCCGGGCAACGTGTAGGACGGTGAGAGCGTGAAGAAGGGTCAGTATTCCAAGTGGATCATCCTGCTCGTGATCCTGCTGAACGTCGGTTTCGCGTTCGGTGTCATGTGGGCCATGCGGGGCGGGGCTTCCGAGCCGGTCACGCTGATCCGGGAGTGGTTCAAGTGGACGGGGATCGAGCTTAGCGCTACGGCGGGGATTAAGTTCGCCAAGATCGTGGCGGACGCCATCCGGCTGTTGAAAGGCGCAAAGGACGACAAGGATTCCGGCGGGGAGAACGCCGGATAAGGAAGGGGAAACTATATGACATTGACGAATCTGGTTTTGATCGCGCTCTTTGTAGAGGCGATCGTGCAGCAACTCAAGCCCATCTGGGACAAGACGGCCGGCAAGATCACGGTCGCGGAAATCGTGAGCATGTGCCTGGGCGTGCTGATCGCCGTCGTGGCGAAGATTAACTTCCTCGCGGGGGTGGTGGAGATCAGCCAGCCGGTGCTGTTGTACTTACAGTACGTGCTCACTGGCGTGGCGCTGGGACGCGGACCGAGCTTCGTGCATGATCTGTGGGTGAGAATCAGGAACAGTATTACAGTCGAATAACTGAATAGTGTACGAGAGCTCCCGCGAAGGCGGGAGCTCTTTTTTCGCATTGACAATCTAGTCATTTGTACAACGAATGAAAAGAAAACTGAATATCGATTGTTTGATTGACGGTATTTGCATTGCTAAACACTTGTCACTTCTGTATAATTAGGAACGATAATATGCACTTCATCTTAAATATTATAGGAGAAACACATGGCCGAACAAAACTCCGCCAATATCGGGTTCGAAAAACAAATTTGGGATGCAGCCTGCGTGCTGCGCGGAAATATGGACGCCTCCGAATACAAGCAGGTCGTACTTGGGCTGATCTTCCTTAAGTACATATCAGACCGTTTCGACGCGCGGTTCCAGCAGCTGAAAGACGAAGGCGAAGGCTTTGAGGAGGATATCGACGAATACACCTCGCAAGGCATTTTCTTCGTGCCGCAGGACGCGCGCTGGGAAAGAATATCCACCGCTACGCATACGGAGGAGGTCGGCACAGCGATAGACAGCGCCATGCGTTCCATCGAAAAAGCGAACCGCCGGCTCAAGGACATCCTGCCGAAAAACTTCGCCCGCCCGGAACTGGACAAGCGGCGGCTCGGTGAAGTTGTCGATCTCTTTACCAACATCCGCATGACGGATCACGGCGCGGAGAAGGATATCCTCGGCCGCGCGTACGAATACTGCCTCTCGAAATTCGCCGAGCAGGAAGGCAAGCTCGCCGGAGAATTCTATACGCCGTCCTGCGTGGTGCGCACGCTCGTTGAGGTGCTTGAGCCGTTCAGCGGGCGCGTGTACGACCCCTGCTGCGGCAGCGGCGGCATGTTCGTGCAGAGCGCCAAGTTCATTGAAAACCACAGCGGAAACATCAACGACATCTCTGTGTACGGTCAGGACAGCAACCCGACCACGTGGAAGATGTGCACGATGAACCTCGCCATCCGCGGCATCGAAGCCGACCTTGGCAAGTATAACGCGGATACGTTCTTTGACGACTGCCACCCGCTGCTCCGCGCAGACTTCGTTCTGGCCAATCCGCCGTTCAACCTCAGCAATTGGGGAGCGGCTCAGCTCGGCGGCGACAAGCGCTGGGTCTACGGCATCCCGCCCGCGGGCAACGCCAACTATGCGTGGCTCCAGCATATGCTCTATCATCTTTCCCCAAACGGCAAGATGGGATGTGTGCTGGCGAACGGTTCGCTATCCTCCCAATCCGGCGGCGAGGGAGAAATCCGCCGCAACTTCGTGGAAGCCGATCTTGTGGAGTGCATCATCGCCATGCCGCCGCAGCTTTTCTATACCACGCAGATTCCCGTTTCGCTGTGGTTTATGAGCCGCAACAAAAAGCAAAAGGGCAAAACGCTCTTTATCGACGCGCGAAAGCTCGGCACGATGGTCACGCGAAAACTCCGCGAGCTGACGGATGCGGA
>CAYTHS010000169.1:0-4201 GCA_964437665.1 uncultured Oscillospiraceae bacterium | reverse complement strand
TAGCGCGCGCAGAGCGTTTTTTTACTGATTTAGATGCTGAAGCAGCACAAACGTCCTACAAATTGAAGGATTTGCTCCCGGCTGAATTGCCGGATGGGAAATGCGTCCGTATCCGGAAAGACGGAATAACGGAAACACTGTGTGTAAAACTTATCGCAGCGGAAGCAGAGTACACCCTTTTATGCTGCGCAAGGGAGCGTTCTTTTTACGGAAGCGACGAAACCGTATTTGGTTACCTCTCAGGCTACGTGAAACTCATGCTGTCCGAGCGAAAAATATCGCTGCGCGCGCTGCGCGTTAATCGTCGGAATGATGAAATCGAACGGCATCTGCGCGTACTGCTCGATCCGGCGTCTGTTCACGAAGAAGCAACAGTTGCGCTGTCGAAGCTCGGCTGGGGTGAAAATATGCTCTGTACTGTATGCGCAGTGGAGACAGTTTCCGGTGACATGCGCTATGGATTGGTGAACAATCTTTGCGACCGCATGGAGGAAGCTGTCGAGCATTGCTGCGCGTTTTACTTCGGAGCAGTTCTTGTTGCTGTCGTTGGCGTAATGGATGAGGAAAATGTGCAGCTTTCTGCGCTTGCATCGTTTTGCCGGAAGGAAACCCTTCGGATTGGCAGAGCGGAACCTTCAAAGGGCCTGATGTACCTGAAGGAGTTGCTTACACAGGCGAAATATGCGCTGTCTGCAGCGAGAACACGCGGAGAAGCTTCAATTGCGTTTTCGGATATTGCGGACAATTATATTATGAAGAAAAGCACTGAAGAATTCCCAAAGAGACTGATTTGTTCGCGCCCAGCGATAGAAATGTCGGAATATGACCGCCAGCATGGAACAAATTATCTGGAAACAGCCCTACGCTACATTGAAAATCGTTACAATGCGGTGCAGACGGCAAACGATTTGTTTATTCATCGGAGCACTTTCTTATATCGCCTTGAACGAATGAAGGCTCAGTTTGGCGTCGATTGGGAATCGGGAGAGGTTTTATCGATCCGATTCCTGCTGTCTCTGCGGATGCTGTTTACGGGCGATTAGGGCGTGTCCTTAAAGCATCTTGAGTTAAGATATGAATCGGGCAGAGCGTGATAACAGCGGCAAACGAAGCAGCCGACTTTCAAATCGCATTGCATTCTCCGAAACTGCTTAGCCGATTGAAGAATCGCTCAATCACATTATGGATTCGGTATGGGTCGGCGTTATACGCACGTTGCTTCAAGCAGTTTGCGCGCGGTGGAATAACAGCAACAGCGATTTGGCAATGGATGTGCGCGATGATTTCAGCGCCGTCGTATCCGCGATCCCCAAGGGACCAGGATTAGTACAGATGAATGCTTTCTAGGGTATGTTTCTAAAATCACAATAGCGTATTTCCGCCGCCTCGACATGCATATTCTTGTTGAAAAGCCTCGCCGCAGCACCACTGCGCCTGTGTTTTTCGTCTCAATCTGCAAGCCGATCCAGCAAAACTGCATCTTTCAGACATTAAAAACACACCCAAGGGACACGCCCGAATATTTAGCCCCACACTTTTTTTAGAATAAAAGCGTGAGGCTTATTTTGCTCGGTAAAAACTCATTTTTGCGATAAATGCAGGCCGCATTTGCCTGCGTGTTTTGAATAAGAAAAAGCGTTTCTCGCAATGGAAACTGCAAGAAGGGAGGTTGACTTTTCGTCTCTGGAAAAGATCACGACGCGGATGACTATTTTCCGTTACGAAACAAACCGCGTCTGTAAGCGCGTTCCAGATAACCGCCGCGGTGTGATTTAATGTCCCAAACGGTGATAACGGCCCCGGGGCAGTTTTTCTTTAGCAGCGTAAGCGCTTCCGGCAGACGTTTGCGCTGCATGGTCATCAACAGCATGGCATGGTCGTTGTCGCGTCCGTGTACGTCAAGCGATGTAATGCCAAATCCCTTTGCGCGCAGACACTCCTGCGTTTCCTTTGCGATTTCCATGTCGGGGAGGATGACCTGAACGGAACTCAGTCCAAACGCAAGGAGTTCGTCCAGCCAGGACCCGATATAATTGCCGCAGGCAAACGCAACCGCGTATACGATGCCTTTGAAAAAATCCTGTTGAAAACCTGTCAGCACACTGCTTGCAACGACAAGCCATAGTATAATTTCGACGATTGCAATCAACGAGCCGATGGTCCGTTCGCCTCTGTTAATCAGAACAATGCGAAGCGTCATAAAGGACACTTCAAGAATCTTGCCGAAAAATATGAAGAGATATACCCAAATCGTAGTCCCTTGCGCGAAGGTTTCAATTGCCTGTAAAAAACTAGTCATGACACATCCTCCCTTAAGCTTGCAGATTATACTGTACCATGTTAGCATTGTCAATGATATAAATTGTGAAACTATCTGAAGCAAACGTGAAAAAACTGCTATATATTCCCCGATCTGAATATTACATTTAGAACAGCCGGTTTAAGGCCAATGCATTCACAATGAAATACGAAAAAATGGCAAAAAAAAATACAAGGACGAGCATCTGCTGGAACCCATGGCATGGCTGTCATAAGTATTCGGCCGGTTGTTTGAACTGTTATGTCTATCGCCTTGATGAGCGGCACGGCAGAGATGCTTCCGACGTAAAACGGACGCAATCCTTCTATCTGCCGATTGCGCATGTCCGCGACGGTTCCTACAAGGTACCGCCCGGCTCTATGATTTGGACGTGCTTTACTTCCGATTTTTTTCTGGAAGACGCGGATCCTTGGCGGAACGAAGCCTGGCGAATCATCCGCACACGGGCAGACTGCCGTTTTCTGTTCATCACGAAGCGTATCACGCGTTTTGACGACTGCATTCCGGAGGATTGGGGAAGCGGCTATGCAAACGTCTCGATTTGCTGCACCGTTGAAAATCAGGCAAAAGCGGACGAACGACTTCCAGTGTTTCGCGATGCGCCGGTACGGCATAAAGCGATCGTTTGCGAACCGCTGCTGGAAAAAATCGATCTTTCGCCGTACCTTGGCGACTGGGTGGAAAGCGTCACGATTGGCGGGGAATCCGGCGAAAAGGCGAGAACGTGCGACTACGATTGGGTGCTCAGTATCAGGAACCAGTGTCAGGATGCAGGCGTCCCGTTCCGGTTTAAGCAGACTGGCGCAAATTTTGTGAAGAATGGAAAACGATATGCAATAAAGCGGGCGCTGCAGCATTCACAGGCAAAAAAAGCGGGAATCGACACATAATGCGCGTTACGGCGTATACTCCGTAACGTAAACGCCGACGATACGATCGTCGCTGTTGCATTTCGCAGTTTCGCTCACGCTTGCGCCGACTTCGATTGCCTCCGAATATGTTTCGCTGATTACATCGCTGGCAATGGTGTTGCCATCAGCGTCTGTGAATTCAACGAGTGCTTCCAGCGAGTCCAACGTTTCGCTGCCGAGATTGCGAAAGCGGATGCGCGCGGTCGTTTTGCCGCCGTCTACGCTTAGTTCGCGCACGGTTGTTTCGATCTGACTGCCTCCATAGAAGATTTTTGACTCGGTGTTGAGTATGGTAGTTGAAACGGTCTTGCAGGCAGCACAGAAAATCAGCAGCGCGCCGAGTGCAAAGATCGGTATCAGTTTTAACGATTTCATAACGGACGCCTCCAATCAAGCGCCGGGGACGCGCCCGGCTATTTCAATATTTATATTATAGGTAACGATTCCGCCGGATGCAAATAAAACGATGAGATTGACTTGTAATCAAGAGATGAAGCGCATTTAATAATCTTGTTAAGCGTGCTTCTGATTTATGAGTTCAGGCGTTGACAATTCGATCGCGAATTTGCTATACTGCATAAGGCGCTTTCACGGAGAGATGTCCGAGTGGTTTATGGAGCCGGTCTTGAAAGCCGGTGATGCCCCAAAGGCACCGGGGGTTCAAATCCCTCTCTCTCCGCCATCTAAAAAACTACATACGGAGAAGTACCCAAGTGGCTGTAAGGGGCTCCCCTGCTAAGGGAGTAGGCTGGGGTGACTGGCGCGAGGGTTCGAATCCCTCCTTCTCCGCCAAAACAGCACGTAGATATTGATACAATGTCTGCGTGCTGTTTTTATGCCAAAAAAGGCTTTGTTTGGGCGATTTTTTAGGCAAGCAGGATATTGGGAGCGAGCATATGGCGAGTGATTGATCGCAAAATTTGGCAATTTGCTTGAAATAATGCAAAGCTATCGTTGGATTTATGGGTAA
>CAYTHS010000168.1:0-4246 GCA_964437665.1 uncultured Oscillospiraceae bacterium | reverse complement strand
CGCAGCAGTTGTTTGGCGGTTTCAATTCGCCGGGCGGTCAGGTAGTTTATGAAATTCGTGCCGGTATGCTCTTTAAAGAGTTTGCTGAAATAGTAGGGGCTGATGTGCACTTCCCGTGAAACATCCTCAAGCGTAAGTTCACAGTTGAAGTTGCGGTCGATATAAGCTTTTGCCCGAAGGATGATGCGGTTGGCTTTTTCATCGGCTTTTCCAGAAATACTGCGTGCGCTTTCGGTGATCTTCTGCAGGAACCATTTACGGAGTTCGTCGTAGTTTTCAGCGTCGAGTACCGTTTGAATATAGCTGTCCCGGTCAAGAAAGTGATGTTTTGCGCCGCCCTCGCAGAATGCGATGTATTCGGCACGCAAAACAAACTCAAGCGCTTTCAGGCGGATCGCCCTGTCGTGCTCGGAATAGTTTTCCACCATCCACTGAAAGAAAAAATCGGCGTCTGCGACGGCGGATTCCGTCTCGCCCTTTAAAATCATTTCTTCGAGATGCTTTTCTTTATCGGCTGGATAGTGGCTCTCATAGTCGGGTACGATGGGCAAATCATTAAAATGGGCCACGATGCCCTTGCAGTGTTTTACTGCTTTTACGGCCTGTGCGTAGGATTCCGTAAGACTGTCCATCGGCAGTGTCCTGCCGATGCCGAGCTTGCATTCAACGCCGATTTTCTCTTCTATTCGGTGTGCCATCGCGCGGCCCTGATCAACGAGTTGCAATCGCTCGGTATACTCGTTTTTCGGTTCGCCGGAAGGTTGAATTATGATGATACGATTGGCCATTGCGGGACCTACGATACCGGCGAAGGATTCCTTGATCTGAAAACGGATCGAATCGTAAACCTCTGAAGCTTTGATGTCCAGGTCCAGGATGTCGCCGCCAATCATCTTTGCCAACTCCAGAACAGAGACCGTTGCACAAGGGGAATCGATTCCAAGCACGTCGCACAAACGAAGGTACGCGCTATAATCATCGATCTGCATGAGCAGCATGTAAATAAAACTGTTTTCAAGAACGGGAAGCATGTTTTTCATGCGCTCGCGCGCTTTCAGCGCAGAACTACGGGCAGAACGCTCCGAGTCGATCTTGCTCATTGCGCGCCTGATAACGCCCGAAAACAGCATCCGATTGACAGGTTTTGTCAGAAACTCGAATACGGCGAGGCTGATAGCCTCCTTCGCGTATTCAAATTTATCGCAAGCCGTTAGCACGATAAATATCATATTTGGGGCAAACGCTTGTATTGCGTGAATTGCTTCCATGCCGTTGATGCCGGGCATGAGGATATCCATAACGACGATGTCGGGACGAAATCGCTCTGCAATTTCGACCGCGGCAAAACCAGTTTTGGCGGTGGCGATACGGCACTGATCGCCAAAGCTTTTTTCAAGGATAAACTGCAGCGCCTCCAGTTCGATGCCTTCGTCGTCGGCAATCAATATCTTATACATTTTTTTCGCTCCGTTTCGGAATGATGATGCTTACGGAGGTCCCCGTGCCGGGACCGCCGCTGGTTATTTCAAAAACGTCGGCCGTCTTATAGAAGAGGCGAAGCCGCTCGATTACATTTTTCAAGCCTGTTCCGCGCTGCAATTTGGCGACCGGCTCGCCGTCAAGCGGAAGTGGCTTTAGAATTGCGTCGATCTGCCGTTGCGTCATGCCTGCACCGTTGTCCGAAACGGTAACGACGATACGTTCCGATTCTTCGTATGCGTCCAATGTGATACGCTTTTCCCATTCAATGCCTCCAAGCCCGTGATTGATTGCGTTTTCTACAAGAGGCTGGAGGATAACCCCCGGCAACGCGGTTTGGCCGATCGTCCCCGAAACATTTTTCACATAACGTATTTCACCGGAGAAACGTACGTTAATAATATGCAGATAGGTTTCCACCTGATTGATTTCTTCCGTGAGATTGGAGGTTTGTCCGATGCGTTTGACACTGTAACGGAAGAAATCGGCAAGGTTTTCAATGAAAAGGCATGTTTTTTCCGCGCCTTCCATCATGGCCATTTGTGCGCCGGCGTTGAGCGTATTATAGAGAAAATGCGGGTTGATCTGCGTCTGCAGAAAAATCAACTGGCTTTCTTTCAACGTGCTTTCCATGCGCAGTTGATTTTCCTTGAGGCGGCTTTCTTCTGCCATGCTTGTCTTGATCTGTGCAACATATGCCTGCAGACTGCCAATCATTTTGTTGAACGCATCCGCCAGTATGCCGACTTCGTCGTTCGACTCCACATTGATGAAGTCGATATCAAATTCGCCTTTGCCAACTTGCTCGGCCTGACCGGCGAGTTTGGCGAGCGGCCGCGTAATAGTGCTTGCGAGCACCACTAAAACAAACATATTGCCGATAATCGCCACAAACAACACCGCCGCACTGAATGTCTGCATGTAGCTTAGGGACGTACGAAGCGCTTCATAGTTTTCGGCATTGTTTTTAAAGCGTGCGTTATTCAGCTCGTTGATGTAGGTATAGAGATAGCGATATAGGCCGCTGGCTTCCTCGTAAAGCGTGCGGTATTGTTCCACGTCGCGCCCGCGCTTAGCGGCGACTGCGCTGGCGGTCAGTGTCAAGTATTTTTCGGAAATGCTGAAAATATTTTTCTCCGTGATCTTGAGTTCGTTATCAGTCGGTTGGTTATTCAGGCTTTCGATTTGCTTGCTGTATGACTGTTCGCTGAGGTAATATCCGTTAAGCGCGGAGGTGCTTTTTGTGTTGAGATAGCGGAACATGTTGTCCTGCACGCTGTCGAGCGAATTCATCAACTGGTTGAGGCTGACGTTGCTGGCGTATACGGCGTCGATACTGCTGATGACTCGGTTGATGCTGATGTGCATATAGATGTTAACGAAACCCACAAGCAGCATGGTGATGGTAAAGACCAAAACAAGTTTTGTTCGGAGTGGCAGATTGATGAACTTGTCTTGAATCCGAAAGGAAGGTTTCATTCTTCGCCCTCCGCTGCATCTGCATCCCCGCGGTATTCGGCCAAGTTGTAGGAGGTTACAACGGTAAGACCCACGGGAGTAAAGTCGCTGGTGCGCTTGTATTCAAGATACTCCGTCAATGCGCCGACGCTGGCGGAACCTACGCGCCCTGCGTCAACGGCAACGATTGCCTGGATAATTCTTTTTTCGACAGCCGTGAGAATCTCGTCGGAATCGTAGTATCCCAGGATTTGCACTTCGCCGACTTTGTTTTGATCGACAACCGCCTGATAAGCGCAGATCGTATTGGTTGCATTGAGACAAACGAGTATGTCCGGCGCCGGCATGCGTCGATCTTCAGCGGTATCGCTGGTGGCCGGTGCGGCAATCAGTTCGCGAATGGCCTCCTCGGCGCTGAAAACGTTGCTGTTGTCGATTTCCATGACGTCCACGGTGATGCTGCGCCCTTCGAGATTCTCGACAATGCTGGAATACACGATACTTTGTGCGTTTTCGCTTACGTCGTTACTAAAGAGCACAACAGCGTGATAATCTGCAGGGGACGCCGGTAACGAAGCGAGCAGTTGCTGCCCGTAAAGCTGTCCGAGTTCGTAATTGTTGTAACCGACATAACCTTGGCGGTTACTGTTGGGCGCGTCGGACATCACCGTGATGACGGGGATTCCGTTATCGATTGCCTTTTGAATCAGAAGCTGTATTTCTTCCGATCCGTCCGGCTGAATCATAATACCGTCAACCTGAGCAGCGATGGCCATCTCCATTAACATGGTCAGAGGATACTGCTCGGTAAGCGAGCGGCCGATCCATTCCACGTATGCATCGTTAACGGCCGCTTCTTCCTTTGCGGCACTCCACACATTTTCCCAGAAGGGGTCTTCATGAGACTCAACGACCAATGCAAAGTGATAGTTGTAAAATGTGTTGCCCGACGGATCGGCCTTGATTGCCCGATTGACTAAATTGCGGTAAACAAACACGCCTGCAACCGTAATAAGCGCCATTAATACGACGGCCAGTAGAGATAGATTGATCCTATACTTATTTGATTGCTTGTGATGCATACTTATTTTTTACCGTTTGTAAATGTGTTTATAGCTGCGGCGTGACAGGGGAATGACGGTATATAGAAAGCAAATAAACTATCGTTGCCGGATAAAAAGCAGATTTGACGCGCAACGCCAGTACTGTATCAAATAATAACATAATATATACTAAATTACCACATGCAAATTGAACATAGGCTCTTTTGGTAAGCCAAATTTGCGGGAAAATTAAGCGGACTGTTTAG
>CAYTHS010000167.1:0-4256 GCA_964437665.1 uncultured Oscillospiraceae bacterium | reverse complement strand
TCCAAAACAACTGAATCGGAGGATAAGCAATATGCAATCGGATGAACTGTTCGCGCTGGCGGACCAGCTGCGCGAACTGAAGGAAACCAAGAAATACGCGGAACAGGAGCTCAAGGAAATCACGGCGGAGATCGAGCGTGTCGACGCCGCGCTGGCCGAGCTCATGGTCACCAGCGAAACACAGAATTTCACCCGCAGCGGTACGACGTTCTGTCTGACCAGCACGACGCGCGCATCGGCGGCCGCCGGGCGGAAGGAAGAACTGTTTACGGCGCTGCGCAGCGCAGGGTTCGGCGATCTTGTGTACGAAACCGTCAACGCCAATTCGCTCTCGGCGTTCGTGAAAGAACAGACCGCGGAAAACGAGGACGTCCTGCCAAATTGGCTAGATGGGCTCGTGAACGTATTCGAAAAAACAACGGTTGGCGTGCGTAAAGCCGCCAGATGAAAGGAGATTCCCCATGAATAACACAGAACTGACTACCAACACCAACGCCTTCTCCCAACTCGACGATTTTAACCTCGACGAAACCATGACCGAGGAACTCGACGGGCTATCGCTTGCGTTCGACCGGATACGGATCCCGTCGGGTGGCAGCACGGTGTTCGAGCTGCCCGGTGAGGATGCGGATGAACCGGAGACGATCAAGGAATTCACCGGCGTGATCCTGTATCACCACCCGGTGTTTGCGTACTACAAGGAGAAATATACCGGTGGGAACACGCCGCCCGACTGCGGCAGCTTCGACGGCGTGACCGGCGAGGGCGATCCCGGCGGTCTGTGTTCCAAGTGCCGCTTGAATCAATTCGGCACCGGGGAGAACGGCTCGAAGGCATGCCAGAACCGCAGGCGGCTGTACATCCTGCGCGAAGGCGAAGTCTTCCCGCTTGTACTGTCGCTGCCGACCGGGTCGCTCAAGGAATTCACACGCTATATCCAGCGGCTCCTGAGCAAGGGGCAGCGCTCCGCGGGCGTGGTGACGAAATTCTCGTTGAAGAAAGCGGTCAATGCCGGCGGACTCGCCTACTCCCAGGCGCAGTTTTCGCTTGCGCGGAAACTGACGACCGAGGAACTGCCGATCGTCGCCGGCATGGCCGAGCAGATCAAGGCGTACGACAAGAAGCTGGGTTTCACCGTGGAGCAGGACGGATTCGTCGATATTCCGGCGGAGATCGACCCGGATACCGGCGAGATCATCGAGCCCATGCAATAAGGACGGCTTGCAGGGGAGCGGGAAACCGCTCTCCCGCAGGCAATGCTGAACAGGAGAAAATATATGTCAACTGATAGAAAAACAGTCTCCGCATTGGAAAGATCGGAGCGTGTAATATGCGGGAAATAATCAAGCAGATCAACGCGCCGCTGCCCGCATGCATTTTATCCGAGAAAAAGCTGAAAGCGCTCCTGGGGACGCCCGACGAACCAATGCAGAAGGTATTCGTCTGCTCCCCATATGCCGGGTGCGTGAAGCAGAATGTGCAGAACGCGCGGATGTTTTCGCGCTTTGTGTTCCTTTGCGGACGCATGCCAATTACGCCGCATCTGCTATATCCACGCTTTCTGGAAGATCGGAAGCCCGTGGAGCGCGACGTCGGAATTCGGATGGGTCTGATGTTGCTGGACGTCTGCGACGAATTATGGGCGTTCGGTCCGGCGGTGAGCAGCGGCATGAAGCGGGAGATCGCATACGCGATAGCACATGGCATCCCGGTCCGGTACTTCAACAACGAGTGTAGAGAGGTGAAAAAGCGTGCACGAAAACGGAAGATTCCCGCAGGAACTCGCTGAACGCCGTCAGTGGATCTGCTGGCGGTTGGAACCGAGCAGCAAGGGCGACCGGCCGAACAAAACGCCGTACTCCCCGCACTCGAGCCGCCGCGCGTCGTCCATCGACCCGACGACCTGGGGCACGCTGGAGGAAGCGCGGATGGCTTGCGAAAAATATAATTACACCGGCCTTGGGTTCGTGTTCACGAACGACGACGATTTCGTCGGTGTGGACATCGATCACTGTCGGAATAAGGACACCGGCGCGCTGAATGAAACGGCCGCCGCGATTATTTCAAAGGCAGTGACGTACGCGGAGATCAGTCCGTCGGGCGAGGGGCTACATCTATTCTTCCATGGAACGATCCCTTCCGGCGGGAATAAAAACAGTAAAACAGGCGTAGAGATGTATGCGTTCGGCCGGTATTTCACCATGACCGGCAACCGGCTGGAGAACGCGCCTCTGACAGTGCAAAAAGATTCCGGCGCACTGGCGTGGATCCATGCGACATATATCAAACCGCCGAAACAGGAGAAAGCGGCGAAACCGAAAAAAGAAAAGCAGAACCCGCGTTCCCGGAAATCGAAGGCAGCGCCGCTCTCCGACGAAGCCGTGCTCGAACGCGCTTTAGCCGCGGATAAGGACGAGCTGTTCTCCAAGCTCTGGTCTGGCAGATGGGAGGAGCAGTACGACTCCCAGTCCGAGGCGGATATGGCATTGTGCTGCAAGCTGGCGTTCTGGACAGGGAAAAACCGTGAGCAAATGGACCGGTTGTTCCGGCAGAGCAAGCTGTATCGGGATAAATGGGACGAACGGCACCATGCCAGCGGCGCGACGTACGGAGAAGAAACGATCGCAAAAGCGCTGGATCTGATCGCGGAATCCTTCAACCCCACGGCGAACGCGCCGGTATTCGAATTCGAGGGCCGGTATTACCGCGCCAAGGGAGATACAGTGACGCCGTTGACAAATTTCATCGTAAAACCGCTGGAGATGATCGAATCCGAAGAGGAGACACAGCTCACGGTCGATCTGATCACCGTGCGTGGCGAAACGTTCCGGCATTCGTTCCTGACGACCGATTTTGCGAATCTGCAGCGGTTCAAGAATACGCTGAATAAACGCACGATTGCGCTGAGCTATACCGGCTCGGAAGGCGATCTGGAACTGCTGAAAGCGTTTTTGTCCGAACTGGACTGGATGCGAAAGAAAGGCGTCCGAGCATCCGGCATGTACTTCCATGGCGGACGATGGGTGTTCGTAGGCGGAGATCGCGCCATCGATGGCAGCGGTAACAATGTTGCCGACATCCAGCAGTTTGAGCAGTACCGCGCGTCCGGCCCAGGCATCCTGGATGCAAAGCCGCTGACTGCGGTGCAGCTGCCGGAGCTTGGCAAACTGCTGCTTGGTTACAACGAACCGGCAAAATCGGCCGCCGTGCTGGCATGGTGCGCGGGATGCTTTGTGAAAGAGCATTTCAAGGGCTTGAAGATCAAGTATCCGCACCTGTTTCTGATCGGCGAAGCCGGCAGCGGCAAGAGCAACACGCTCGAGCGCGTGATCCTGCCGATCTTCTCCAAGACGCGCATTGCCGCGGCGTCTCAGGTGACACGGTTCACGATTATCAAGGAATCGACGTCTTCGAACCTACTGCCGCAGCCTCTTGACGAGTTCAAACCGTCCAAGATCGACCGGCTGACGCTGAATGTGCTGCTCAACCATATGCGCAATGCTTACGACGGTACGGACGGCGAACGCGGCCGCGCGGACCAAACGTCGGTGAAATATCCGCTGACGTCGCCGCTCGTGGTGGCCGGCGAAGAGTCGCCCGCCGAGGCGTCGATCCGGGAACGCAGCATTGAACTGCTGTTTTCGAAGAAGGACCTGAAACCGGAAGCCCACCGAACAGCGTTTATAAAATTATCCGCCGTACCGGATACGCTGGCAGCGTTCGGTCGTTCGCTGCTCGACGCGGCGCTGAACACAGCGGCGGCGGACGTGGAGTCGTGGTACAAAGCGGGGCTTTCCCAGTTTGAGCCGGAGCTGCCTTCGCGGATCCGGAACAACCTCGCCTGCTGCGTCGCCGGGTTGCGGCTAATTGAACGGGTTTGCCTGAAATCAGGACTGGATTGGTCGCAAGTATACGACATTCCGTTCGACGGCTGCGTGCAATACCTCGCATATGGCGCGAAGGAATATCTGCTCGACGGCGGTGAAGCCAATAAGGGGATCATTGAGCAGACGCTTGAAGGCATGGCGAGAATGGGATTGGCTTCAAACCAATGGACGATCATGGACAGAAACCTTGATCAGGTCGCCATTTGCTTCAAGCGTTGCTATGACGATTACACGAAATACCGACGTGATCATGCGATTATGGGCGAATGCCTGGAATACACACAGTTCCTTCGGCAACTACGGGCTTCCGATTTGTTCATTGCATATAGGAGCGTTCGGATGGCAGGGGACACCGTGAGTGCGCATATA
>CAYTHS010000166.1:0-4306 GCA_964437665.1 uncultured Oscillospiraceae bacterium | reverse complement strand
AAGAAATAATAATAAGAACCGATCAGCTTGATTCCGCCAACGCCAATTCCTCCGCTGTCGATATCCATTCTCGGACTGTCCGAAAGCCGCATCTCGATACAGAATTCCGAACCAAAGGTATTGTTCAAAAAGAACAAACGCCTGGTCGTCACACAGAAAACCGCTTTGATTTTGCTGCTATTCTGCATCCGGGCCAGATAGCTTGTCGACGCCATACCATCCGAACGCTGGTAATTCACATACACGATCGCGGCACAAACCAGGTCTTCGTCCGCTGCAATCCGACTTTGCGCATAGGCAGCCAGTGCATTTTTAAACAATCCGCCGGTTTTACTTTGCTTAATCGCTTCTTTTACCGTCATATATTCTCCTGCCTTTCAAAAATAAAGCGGGCTATCGGTGCAAAACCTCACGATATATTTCATGGAGACTCTCCTTAGGCAATGGTACACAAGCGTTCGCCATCAGACGTCCCTGTTTCGTCTCCACGTCCTCCACGAAATGGCCCAAATCGTTTTCCTGCACGCCAAAATCGCACATGTAACGGCGTGGCAGGAGGAACCCGAGCAGCCCTTCAAGTTCATCATAAACTTTTTCGCGTCCGCATCCAAGTATCTGTGCAAGAAGCGCTTCGAGTTCTGCAATTTTTCCGTTTGGTGCAATTTTCCGATATGTGCGAAGCACTTGAGTAAAAAGCACGTAATTTGAAACGCCGTGCGCCACATGATAGGTCGCTCCAAGTGGATAGCTCATGGCGTGCACCGCTCCGCAGCCTGCGTTGCCGAAAGCAATGCCAGCCATGTTACTGGCAAACAGAAACTGTTCAGATTTCTGTTTGCGCCAATCCTGTCCGTTTTCGCGCATCTCCCTCAGTCCGACGAGAATCAATTCCATTGCTTTTTCGGAAAAGATTTTTGTATATCGTGTCGCCCTTGGAGAAACAAAGGATTCGGCACTATGAATCAGCGCGTCAATCAGGCTCGCAGCGAACGGTTGATACGGCAGTGCATCAATCAGCTCAGGAATCAACACCGCAGCATCCGCATAGAGTACGTCAGAAACAACCCCGCTTTTCACGCCGGAATGTGTTATAGTGATAATCGAAATATTCGTCATCTCACTTCCCGTTCCGCAGGTCGTCGGAACAAGCACAAGTTCTTTCTCCTTTTCCAGATGCACGCCCGGTTCGCCGAGCCGCTCTATCGGCAAATCACCTTTCAGGGAAAGCAGTTTGCCGATATCCAGAACCGTGCCGCCGCCGACGGCGATAATACGCTCATATGCAACTTTCCGCCCCGCATTGCGAACGGCCTCGATCATTACGTCGTTCGGTTCTCCTGTCCCATAATCCTCCTGCCAGACCACGAGCCCGGCTTTTTGAATTACCGGTGCATCCTCCGGCAAAATGCAGCGGTTTGTCAGAATCAAATCGTGCTTCCCAATCTGAAAAGCACCGGTAAAACTCTCCACATTCGGAAAACTGTATATTTCAGGCCGCATGGATAATAACTTCATTTCGATTCCTTCCTTATTCCCACGCACGAACGCAAGCTGCCAGACGCCGGACGCGTTCAATATCCACGGGGCTCTCGACCCGTCCGTCTTTCTTCACCGAACTGCCTACGATCACGCCGTCCGCAACCGCCAGATAGTTTGCGATATTCCCTTCGCTAATCCCGCTGCCGATTAAAACCGGCGTATCGCCTGCAGTTTCGCGCAGTTCCTCCAGTTGCCCGGCCGCCGGAGCGGACCCTGTTTGCGTCCCCGTCAGAATCAAAGCGTCCGCGCCGTATTCCAATGCCTCATGGCCCGTATAACAAAGCGGCTGTTCGACAAGCGGAAACGTATGCTTTACGTCCACGTCGGCAAAAATCAGGATGTCCGCCGGATAACGCGCTTTCCGCCGCATCAAAGCCGCGGCGGCCGCCCAGGAAACGCCATGTGCGCCGATGCGGTTTTCCGTAAACGCCTCCACGCGGATAAAGCTGCTTCCCGTAAGATATGCGACGTCCCATTCCGCGTCCGTACAGTTGAACTGCACGTTGATGCCAAGCGGAATCGATGCGTTTCGTCCAAGGCGGTCAACAAGAATCGCCATCGACGACACCGTCATTTCGTCCGCCGTGCTCTGGTAGGGGGTGTCCCAGAAATTTTCGACGAGGGCGGCGGAAGCACCACCTTTTTCCAGCGCTTCCAGGTCCGCCGCAGCGGCACGGTAAACGTGCTCGAAGTCCCCGCGGTAACCGGGCGCGCCGGGCAGCGCCGGCAGGTGTACCATTCCGATCATCGCTTTCGGGCCGCCGAATAGCGCTCGGAAATCCGACTGCGTCATATATCCCTCGCTTCCTTCATCGCTTTCAGTTCGTCCTCCGAATAGCCCAGTTCTCCGTAAATTTCGGCATTGTGCTCTCCAAGCGTCGGCGCGCCGCAGTAGAGTTGGTCCGACTGATCGGAAAAGGTCACGGGGAAGCCTTGCATGGGGATATCGCCAAGCCCTTTGTAAGGTACGTTAATGATCTGCCGGTTATGCCGGATCTGCGGCAACTGCAGAAACTCATGCACACTCAGCACCCGCGCCGCGGGAATCCCGGCTTTCTCCAGCGCCGCGATCACTTCCTCCGCCGTCAGCTTCTTGACCCATTCCGCAACGTACATGTTGACTTCCTTGGCATGGGCGTGCCGCACCGGCACGGTAAGGAATCTTTCGTCCTCAATAAGTTCCGGGTGCCCGATGATATGCGCTAGCTTCTCCCAGTGCGCCTGCGGCGCGGCAATAATATAAACATACTCGCCGTTCCGGTCCAGAAAGCATCCGACCGGTGCCGTGCATTTATCGAGATTGCCGATGCGGGTACGGTGTATTCCCAGAAGGATATCTTCCGGAATCGCGTCGATCAGAAGGCTTGCCGCCGTATCTAACAGGGATGATTCGATACGCTGCCCCCTGCCCGTTCTTTCACGCTGCATGAGCGCCGCGAGCACGGCGTACGCGCAGTAGGCCGACGTGCAGTAGTCGATTGCGAACGTACCCATCAGATACGGTTCCCCGTCCGGATCGCCCGTCAGGCTCATTAAACCGCTGGTGGCCTGCAAGATGCTGTCGAACCCCGGCTTGCCAGCCATCGGCCCCGTTTGGCCGAATCCAGATATGGACACCATAATAAGCCGCGGGTTAATCTCGTGCAATTCCTCCCATCCGAGCCCCATCTTTTCCATCGTGCCCGGCCTGTAGTTCTCAACGAGAACGTCGGCGCCCAAAAGAAGTTTTCTAAGCAGTTCCTTCCCTTTTTTCGTCCTTGTGTTCAGCGTGACACCGCGCTTATTCCGGTTGAATACCATATAGTAGAAGCTTTGCCCGTCGATCGCCGGTTCGTACTCGCGAACCGGTTCGCCGTCGGGCGACTCCACCTTTATTACGTCCGCGCCGAGGTTGCCCAGCAGCGTGCAGGCGTTTGGCCCGGAAATGTAGCGCGAGAGGTCAATCACCCGGATGTCGTCCAATATTTTCATAGTTCCTCCTATTGTTTCGTATCGCCGACCTATTCGTCCCGGTCGAGCAGCATTCCGTTCGGATCGACCTGCGTACGAAGAAGCGTCAGTTCCTCTTCGCCGGGTTCCGGTGTAACGGGCACATCCGTAAGGTTACCGAGTTCGAATCCGGTACTTTCGGCCAGTTCTTCCGGCTCTACGCCGGGATGGATGGATTCCACCCGGATTTTCCCCGCTTCGTCAAACGAGAAAATGCATTTCGGGGTATAGATACAGCAGGGTCCGTCTCCCCGTAAACCGAGTTCCCTGCGGTTTGCCCTTCCGCCCGGGTATCCGACCCCGGAGATACTGTCCACGTGTAAAACCAGCGTGCGTTTTTCATGATGCGGAATCATAATGTATTCCCGACCGAACTCCGCCATGTGTTCCGGGACGAAAATCGGCCCGACCAGTGCAACCTTCGGACAAACCGCTTTGCCGATACGGATACTGTTGACGTTGCCTTCCGCATCGACCTGCGCGCCGGAGCAGAACGCAAAATCGATTTCCCCGCGGTGATGCGACCACGGTCCCGGCCAGGAAGTCATATGCGCTTCGCAGGGAAGATTCAGCAGCGCATTATCGTATTCGGACTCGGGCATCTGCTTCAGCGCGGTAAGATCCGGATTTACGCACCATCCGCTGAACAGAATCGTCAGATTCGGAGCGTGCGTCAACTGCGCCAGCCGCATTGCCGCCAGCGGGATATTGGTAATATACGTCGCGGCGGCCTTTCCCGTCGCAAGACCTGTAAAACCGACCTCGCCGTCGTGAAACG
>CAYTHS010000165.1:0-4441 GCA_964437665.1 uncultured Oscillospiraceae bacterium | reverse complement strand
ATATCGACGAGGCGAACCCAATGGTGGACGCGCGATTGGAAGACGGATCCCGCGTAAATGCAGTGATTCCGCCTTTATCGCTCAAGGGGCCGCTCCTGACGATCAGAAAGTTTTCAAAAAGCCCGCTTACGGTTGAAAATCTGATCAGTTATGGAAGCTTGACATTTAAGATGGCTTCGTTTCTGGAGGCCTGTGTGAAAGGACGTCTCAATATCGTTGTTTCAGGGGGTACGGGAAGCGGTAAAACAACGCTGCTCAACGTGCTTTCCGCCTATATTCCGCACGACGAGCGTATCGTAACTATCGAAGACGCGGCGGAAATCCAGCTTCAGCAAAAGCATGTTTTGACGCTCGAGGCGCGTCCGGCGAACCTCGAAGGCAAGGGACAGATCACAATACGCGATCTTGTGCGCAACGCGCTGCGTATGCGACCCGACCGCATCGTCGTCGGAGAAGTCCGTGGAGGAGAGGCGCTGGATATGTTGCAGGCCATGAACACCGGACATGACGGTTCTATGACCACTGGCCACGCAAACTCTACGCGCGATATGCTCGCAAGGCTTGAGACAATGGTGCTGATGGCGGGGATGAACCTGCCGATTGCGGCAATCCGCCAGCAGGTTGCTTCCGCGATCGATATTATTGTACAGCAGGCGAGAATGCGTGACGGCAGCCGCAAGATTACCAGTATCAGCGAGGTTCTGGGTATGGAGGGCGATGTGATTGTCACGCAGGAAATTTTTACGTACGATTATGGCGACGGACGTTCGCCGGGGCGTTTCAGGCCATCGGGCATCAAGCCGCATTGCTGTGACAAACTTTTTGCAAGCGGCGCTGGGATCAAGGACGAATGGTTCTCCTGATCATATAACAGATCGCAAAGAAAGGAGGCGAAGCGCCGGATGATGAAAGTTATTGTCGTATTGGTCGGCGGAGTCGCGGCTTTTTTCGTGTTCTACCTGCTTGCACTGCTCAAAACGCGCAGCGAGCGTGCGATGGATGCGCGGCTGAAAACGCTTTTTGAAACGGGCGTGGAATCGGTGCGAACGCGCAGATCGAGTAATAAACACGATCGCGTGCGCCTCCGCAGGCTTGACAGGATTGCGGATGAATTATACGTTGCCGGCGTCGCGTTGCGCGCGGAAGAGTTTATTACGATTTGGGTCGTTACAAGCGCCGTGATTCCCGCGGCGGCGCTGTTCCTCGGCGCGCCGATGAGCCTCTCGATCGGTTTGGTTATCGTCGGCGCGGCGGCGCCGATCGGCTTCGTAGCGATTAAGCGCAACCACAGGCTTGGCGTCCTCGGAAAGCAGCTTTCCGACGCACTGAACATCATCTGTAACGCGCTTCGCGCGGGGCTTTCATTTCAGACGGCGCTCAAAAGCGTCGCCGATGAGATGGAAGAGCCGATTTCCCGCGAATTTATGCGAGTTTACCGCGAAACGCAGCTCGGAATGCCGCTGGAAGCCAGCCTCAACCGACTTGTCCAGCGCACAGGAAATCAGGACTTGGAACTGATGTGTTCCGCAGTCGTCATTCAGCGGCAAATCGGCGGTAACCTGGCCGTCATTCTGGAAAATATCTCCGGGACGATCAACCAGCGTATCCAGTTGCGCGGGGAAATCAAAACCATGACGGCGGCCGGCACGCTCAGCGGTTATATCATCGGCGCGCTGCCGGTGTTTATCATCGTCTTGCTGATGTTTATCAATCCCGGATATATCGATATGTTTTTCACCACGCAAACGGGGCGGATTATGTTGATCGTCTCGATCGTGCTTGAAGTAATCGGGTTCTCGATTGTGCGCAAGATCGTTCACATCAAACTGTAGAAAGGGGAGCTTTTCGTGCGGATTGTAGTACTCGCCTGTACGCTGGCGGTGTTTTTGTTTTTTATTGCGCTGCTGAACGGACTCGGCCGTCGCAGCGATCAAATGCGGCGCAGGCTTGAACAAGTGAAAGACAGCGAACGTCCGTTTAGCGACGAAGAGCTCAAGAAATCATTTTCCGAACGTGTTTTCCGCCCGGCAGTTAAGCGCATTACGAATCGAGTCAAGCAGCTTGCGGGAAAGAACAGTACCGCCGGGCCAAAAAAACAAGACAAAAAGCTGGACAAACAGCTCAAAAGTGCCGGGATCAACCTCAATGCGCCGGAATTCACATTCATAAAAGGAATGCTGGCGCTGATTTTTTTAACGGGTGGCGCGGTAATGTATTTGCTTTTGCCGTTTGAACAAATTTATAAACTGCTGATTCTGATCGTCATGGTTTGTATCCCGGTTTACGGCGCCAGCATTTATCTCGGCAGGAAGGTAAAAAAGCGAAAAGAGGCGATTGTGCGCGATCTGCCGGATGTGATGGATTTGCTCGTCGTCAGCGTGGAAGCGGGACTGGGGCTGGATGCGGCGATCGTACGGCAGTACTCAAAAAACAAATGCCCGGTGCTTGCCGAGCTTAACGGTGCGATCAGGGAGGTACAGATGGGTGTGCCTCGAAAGACGGCGTTCCGTGACATGGCGGAGCGATGCGATGTTAAACAACTTTCCGCATTTGTCACTGCACTGCAGCAGGCCGAGCAGCTCGGCGTTTCGATTAAGAGCGTACTTGCCGTGCAGGCTGACCGGCTCCGAACGGAGCGGAAGCAGCGCATACAGGCAAAAGCGATGAAAGCGCCGGTTAAGATAATGCTTCCGACGGTCGCGTTCATTTTCCCGGTCATTTTCATTATCTTGCTCGGACCCGCGGCGGTGAATCTTATCACGACGTTTAAATAAGGAGTGCATGGATGCGTAAAGTGCAGATTAAAAAAAACGGCGCGCTTGTTGCAAGCGCCTGGAACGCGGATCACTTTTTTTCAAGGCTGCGAGGGCTTGTTGGACGTGAAATCCCCGAAGACGGCGGTTTATTGCTCACGCCTTGCAACGGTATTCATATGTTTGGTATGAAATACTCTATCGATGCAGTGTATCTCAACAATACGGGCGAAGTATTGCGCGTCGATCGTGCGCTGCCGACCGGGGTGTTCGGCAAGCCTGCGCGCGGGGCCAAGCGCGTTCTTGAACTTCCCGCAGGCCAGGCGATGAAGAAAGGCATTCAGGCCGGGGACAGACTGGAGGTCGTCCCATGAAAGGTGATTTTGAGCGTCGGAACGAGAGTATGAACACGCTGCGGAACCGCATGGATGCGGACGCGCGTTTCCACCGCGTGGTGCGCGGATACGATCCTGAGGAAGTGCAGGTCTATCTTGAGGAATTAAGGAGCGTGTTCAATCAGCAGGCAAAAGCCGGCAAACGTGAACAGGAAGCGCTGATTGCTTCGCTTAACGCGGCAAAAAGTGAAATCGATGCCCGGAACTGCGTTGTCAAATCGCTCACGGATAAGGTAGCGCAGCGGGAAATGGAGCTTTCCGAAGCGGCTAAACGCATTACGACGCTGGTTCAGTATGTAAAAAAATATGAAGCCGAACGTGAAGGAGTGTTGCGCTTAAAAAGCTCTATTGAACAGATGCGTATTGAAACGCAGCGCGCGAAGAAGCTGGATGTGGAGATACGGCAACTGCGCGAAACGCTGGGAAGAGCGACCGCGGCAAGCGCAGGCTGGAAACAGGAGCAGGAGGCGCTTGCAGTGGAAAACGAAAAAATGCAGAGTGAACTGATTCGCTTGCGATCAGAAAACGCGCGTCTGATTGCCGAGCGTGACGAAGCGCGTTCGTTTGCGTACATGGCGGCGAAAGAAAGCCGGGAAGAAAGCGGCCGAAGGGAACATGAGGATCGCTGCAATGGTACGTCCAGAGAGAATCCTCCGGTAATTCCGTCTCAGACTGCAGGACGGCTGGCGGATATTTTTGCAGAAGCATACGAAATTGTCAATCGTCTGAGCAGCGAACCGGAGGAAAAAACCGATCCGTCGCAGAGGAATACGCCTCGCATGCAAGTGCTTCGCCCGGACGGATCAACTGGCGAACGTGGTTCCGGCACAAGAAAAAAAGGATTTGAATAACCTCCGTCCGGCGTTTGCCGCGCGGAGGTTTTTCATACAATACAATTAACAGGGCTTTCATTTCTAAATGAACCAGTCAAACGGGATGATAATACATACCTGAAGCCTGCATAAACCAGCATACTTATATTATACTAAACGTCGCGACAGTATCACGCCGAGAGGATACTGTGTCTTTGATTTGTTTCAAAAAGCGACATATATCATTACATTACGTTGTAATACTTGAAATACAAAAACGATCCTCTAAAATTATGTTGTATGTACAAGTGGAAAATACCGTAAATGAAATTTCACTCTGGGTCTGATGAGGAGTTGATTTGTACACTAGCGAAATCACACATGACAAAATGTGTCGAATTATGTTTGGATACGGAATGGTGCTGCGGTGAATGGTCGTTCTTTGTGTTACCGAGACGGCGGAGGCGAAACCATGGGAAGT
>CAYTHS010000164.1:0-4560 GCA_964437665.1 uncultured Oscillospiraceae bacterium | reverse complement strand
CATATCCGTCCTGCTCAAGGATTTTATTCCGCGTCACGATGAACGCCGGCAGCTTTTGGTTGACGTAATCTTCCTGCGCCGCCTGCACTTCGATCTTCGCCGCGTTTGACGTTGCAAAAAACCGGTACTGCGGGATCACGTCCGCGGCAAAGTAGAATCCGGAATCCGGAAACCCGTAGCAGAACAGCGAATCCGCGCCCTCGGGGGCGGTTTTTTCGATCGTTTGGGCAAATTGGTACTGCGGCGTCCCGTCTTTGTCCGTGAAGAGCATATATCGGTTATCCGTCGTCAGCAACGCAAACGCAAGCATCGCAACGCTCAACGCCGCATACAGCGCGGTTTTCGGTAATCTTGCATGCAGCTTCGGCGCAACGCGCGCATTCCAGAGCCGAAGCAGCGGGACAAATCCCACCGCCATGAACGGCGTGAGCACCAGCCCGTAATAGCGATATCCCTGTCCGCCGCAGTAAATACCCGCCGCCAGCAGCGCCGCCAGCAGCCAGTAATTGATTTTTTCGACCGTTTTCGTGTTTTCCCGCTTACTGAACGTCAGCCAGAAAAGCCCGAGCGCAATAAACAGCGCAATTTGTGGGTTGCGGAATGAAAACGCGCCGACGCTCCTGATAATCGCGACTGGCATGGTGACGATCAGCGGCGCTTCCAGATAGGAGTAGCCGAAGATGTTCTGGTAGAAATAGTAGTTCCAGAAATCACCCAGCGCGCCGTTGGCGGCAAAGTAGATCACCCAGGGAATCCCGACGGCAAACATAACGGCAAGGAATAGAAAGCTTGCCGAAAACGCACGCTTCCACTGTTTCGCGGCAAATTGTGCAATGGCGATCGTTCCCATCCAGGCAATGTAGAACGCCAGCAGGACAAATTTGCCGTAGAGCATCAACCCGGCGAAAAAAGCGTTGCGTGCAATCATGGAAAGCGGTACTCGCTTCGGATAGGTTTCTTTTAAATACCGAAGCGAATCGTAGAGCGACCAGGCAAAAAACGGCATCATGAGTTCTTCAAAGCTGCCGCCATGTGAGAAACTCAGGCTGCCGAGCACGGCCGCGGAAACGACGGGCAGGATAACGAGCGCACCGTCCTTAACGTACAGCGACACGATTTTATATACCGCAAACAGGAAAAATGCAAACGCAACGGTTTCCAGCAGATAAACGCCGAAAAACGTCCGGCCGGATACCAGTGAAGCAAGCCCGTAAAGCAAAAACGCCGTCGGACCTTTCTGATCGTACAGGTTGAGATACGGCACATGGCCGCGCATCATGCCCTTGCCGATGGTGAAGTATATATCGACGTCCACCCAGTCGTTGAGCGGATAAAAAAAAGAAGATTTTGTACAGATTAGCAAAAACAGCGCGGAAAGGCCAAAGCAAAGCGGAAACACCCAGCGCTCCCTCCGGCGGACCGTCCCAGGCTCCATAAACGTTCCCTCCATTCAAAACAAGCACCGTTTCCCCGGCGAATTCCATATTATTATATCGGCTCGTCCCGTTCTTGGCAACCGAAACAAAGCCGCAGTGCAACACGAAAAGCGCCGCGCTTTTTTTTGCGCGGCGCTTTCTAAACAAAATCAGATACGCTGCATTATTTGCTGCGGGTTACCTTGCCGGAACGGAGGCACCGCGTGCAAACGTTCATTTTGGTCGGTTTCCCGTCAACGACGACGTGCACGCTTTGGATGTTCGGCGCCCAGCCGCGTTTGGTCTTGCGGTGGGAGTGGCTGACCAGATTGCCGGACATGACACCCTTGTTGCAGACTTCACAATATTTTCCCATGCGAGTAGTCCACCTCCTTGTGAAAAATCGAACAGAACTATATTACCACGCGGCAGGGTGTGATGCAAGCGTTATTTTCCCATAAACACGCGTTTTTTCTGTTCCGGGCGCAGAATGCCGGCCGGGCAGGATTAATCCGTCAGGCCGGCAAAGCCATTCTGCCGAAGCGCTTCGTAAAGCACAAGCGCTACGGCGTTGCTGAGGTTGAGCGAGCGCAGGCCGTTCCGCATCGGGATGCGAAACGCATCCGCGCTTCGCCTTGCCAGCAGTTCCGGCCCGAGACCCGCCGTTTCTTTGCCGAAAACCAGAAAATCTCCGTCGCGGAACCGCGCGTCGGCATAACACTTTTTCGCATGGGTTGAGAGCAGAAAGAAACGCGCGTCCGGATAAGCGCGCTCGATTTCTTCAAACCCGTCGTGGTAGCAAACGTCCAGCTTGTCCCAGTAGTCCAGCCCCGCGCGTTTGAGGTGCTTTGCGTCCACTGAAAACCCCAGCGGACGCACCAAATGAAGCTTTGCTCCGCTCACCGCGCAGGTCCGCGCAATGTTCCCCGTGTTCTGCGGGATTTCCGGCTCCACCAATACGATATGAAACACATCTTGTTCCTCAGCTTTCCAAATTCATTCCTTTTATCACAGTTTCTCCCCTATCGGATCGTCTGTAACCTTCGAGCATTAAGAGCATTGTCTCGCGCACATCGTCCGGCGCCAAAATTCGCACCCTTCCGCCGAACTGGAACACCCATCCGTAAAACGCCGGTGAAACACGCACGCCCGCACAGATCAGGCCGGTGTTCCCGTCGAGTTCGGAAATCGGCGCGTCTGTACCGAAGCGGTCCATCATATCGCCAAGAAGCGCTTTATCAAACGCCAGACGCACCCATCTGCGTTCGCCGGCAGCCATGGAAAACACCGACGCCTCATAATCCGCCGGTTTTATCTCGTGCCCGGCCGCCGTGCTGGGTTCTTCCATCACATGCGCGCACGACATATGGTCGAGGCGGTAATGTGTCAGCCCGCCGGCAAGCGGATGGTCGGCAACGAGATAATAGGACCCGTCCGAACATGCCAGTAAGCACGGGTTTACCGCATAATACTCCGTGCCAGGCTGCCGGCGGACATTTTTTGCAGCATCGCTGCGGTACACAAACGACAGCTTCCTGCCGTTGTCCAGCGCCTCACAGATGCGTCCGATGTTTTGGAGCGTCTCTTCACTATCTGCCTTCCGGCACCCTGCGGCGCGGCATCCCCGCAGAAGCGGCGCCGCTTCGTATTCATTGGTCAGAAGTCCAATTTTTTGCAGCATCGCTTCGGTTCTCGTCTGCGTCAGAACGCGGCTTCTCTTCACCATATCGGCCAAAATCTGCAGTTCAAGCAAATCGAACAAACGCCCCGCCAGAAAAAAGCCTCCTTCGCGTCCCCTGCGCGCCGAAATCTCCATACCGTACTCCCGAAGCAGCGCGAGATCGCTACACACCGCAGCACGTCCGCCCGTCAGTCCCGCGCACTCAAGATGCGCGCTCAGTTCCGAAACCGTCAGCGGATGCTCTGCGTCCGTATGCCTTTCCAAATATGTCCTGATCAGCAGAAGCCTTGCTCGCGGATCCGTCATTGCGCCTTGTCCTTCGCGCTCAGTGGAACCGGCGTTTATCCGTTCTCACGGGCGATTGCATCGATTTGTTCCAGTTCCTGCCGTGTAAAGGCGGGCGCTGTTAGAACGCCGAGATTCTCACCAATCTGCTCCGGGGAAGAAGCGCCGATCAGCACGCTCGTAACCGCTTCATTTCGCACAACCCAGCTCAGCGCCATCTGCGAAAGCGTCTGCCCGCGTGCCTCCGCCAGATCGCTGAGCGCGCGTATCTGTCCGAGCCTGTCTTCGGTAAGCTGTTCACGCTTCAGGAACGGCCCGCCTTTGCCTATGCGGCTGTCTGCCGGAACGCCGTGGAGATACCTGGCGGTCAGCAGGCCTTGTGCAAGCGGGCTGAACGTGATGATGCCGAACCCCGCGTTCTTTGCCGCTTCCAGCAGTCCGTCCGGCTCGATATGCCGGTCGAAAATCGAATAGCGCACCTGATTCAGAACAAACGGGCAATGCAGTTCGCGCAAGATAGAGACTGCGCGCTCCGCAGTTTTTGCGTCGTAATTCGAGATGCCCGCATACAGCGCCCGGCCGCTTTTAACCGCCGTATCGAGCGCGAGCATGCTCTCTTCCAGCGGCGTATCCGGGTCCATGCGGTGGTGATAAAAAATATCCACATATGGCAGCCCGAGCCGTTCGAGGCTCTGGTCCAGACTGGCCAGCAGGTATTTACGGCTTCCGTGATCGCCGTACGGCCCCGGCCACATATAATACCCAGCCTTGGTGCTCACGACGAGCTCGTCGCGGTATGCAAATAACTCTTCTCGCAGAATGCGGCCAAAATTGCGTTCCGCGCTTCCGGGGCCAGGCCCGTAATTGTTCGCCACGTCAAAATGCGTTACCCCACGGTCAAACGCGTGAAAGCACATTCGTTTCATGTTCTCGTAATCGTCGCCGCTTCCAAAATTATGCCACAAACCAAGAGAGAGCAGCGGAAGCTTCAGCCCGCTTTCTCCGCACCGGCGGTAAGTCATGCCGCCATAACGATCTTCTTTCGCCGTATATGTCATGCCGCGCCTCCCAATCTCAGAATTTGTTTTTCTGTAACAGTCAGTCTTCCCGGACATTGTATCACAACGTTCGGCCCCTTTGTGAAGCCTGCGCAAATTACGTATTTGCGTTGTATACGGT
>CAYTHS010000163.1:0-4617 GCA_964437665.1 uncultured Oscillospiraceae bacterium | reverse complement strand
ATTAAGTCAAGATTGTTTTATAAATTAATTTATATCAGCTTAATTAAGTAAGTTCCTATTGACTTATTTCTCTGTGTCAGTCAATAATATGATTGAAGCGGCGCAGCAGCGCAATTTTGAAACGGAGGATTCCTGCCGTTATGGTTTATCTGGACTATGCCGCGTCCGCTCCCATCCTGCCGGAGGCGGCAGACGCACTCAACACCTGTCAGCGGTCCTTTTTCGCCAATCCCTCCGCCGCATACGCGCCTGCGGACGCTGCCCGGCGCATTCTGAACGCCGCCCGCCGCAGTTTCGCCGCATCGATCTGCGCTGAAACCGACGAAATCGTTTTCACCTCGGGCGGAACGGAGTCCAACAATTTGGCTTTGTTCGGCGTTTGCCGCACCTCAGGACAAAAAAAACATTTGATCGTCGGCGCAACGGAGCATCACTCGGTACTCTCCGCAGCAAAAGCTCTGCACCGCGAATTTTTTGCCGTAAGCGTCGTTCCCTGCGATAAAAACGGCGTAATCTCCCCCGACTCCGTCGCACGCGCAATTCGCCCGGAAACCGCGCTGATTTCCGTTCAATACGCCAACAATGAAACCGGCGTCGTTCAGCCTGTGCGCGCAATCGGTATTCTTGCGAGAAGCCGGCATATTCCGTTCCACTGCGATGCCGTTTCCGCTTACGGAGAGGTCCCGATCGACGTCCGGAAAAGTAAAATCGATTTGCTCAGCGTTTCCGCACACAAACTTGGCGGACCAAAAGGCGCCGGCTTCCTATATATTAGGAACGGAATCCCATTCCTTCCGCTCTTCAGCGGCGGGCCCCAGGAAAACGCGCGCCGCCCCGGCACCGAAAACGTGCCTGCAATCGCCGGTTTCCACAAGGCGGCGGAGCTTTCCGCCGCACACTCGGGTCGCGCCGAATCCCCGTATCTGCGCGACCGGCTGCAGGCGCTGCTGACGGAACGACTGCCGGACATTCGTGTCAACAGCGGCTCCGCCGACCGTCTCCCTTATTATCTAAGCATTACGATTCCCGGCTCAGCCAGCGAAAAGATGCTTTACCTGCTGGGCCGCAAAGGCATCTATGCATCCGCGGGCGCGGCCTGCGCCACGCGCGAGCATGCTCCTTCGCACGTTTTAACCGCTATGGGCCTGACGCAATCGGAAGCAAACAGTACGCTGCGGATTTCCCTCGGGAAATTAAGCACGTTAAGCGACGTTGCAATCGCCGCAGATGCGATCGCATACGCCGCAGATGCTTCAAAAATTATACTTTGAGTATAATTTATAAATTCATCGCTTAAATTAACAAGGAGGTATCTTATGCGGGATCGTAAGAAGGCGCAGGAAAAAGCAAAACGCCTGGTTGGGCAGATGACGCTGGAAGAGAAGGTATCCCAGCTTCGCTACGACGCACCGGCCATCGAACGGATGGACGTTCCGGCGTACAACTGGTGGAACGAAGGCCTGCACGGCGTCGCGCGCGCGGGTGTTTCGACAAGTTTCCCGCAGGCGATCGCGCTCTCCGCCATGTTCGACCGGGAACTGATTTACGCGGTCAGCCGCGCGACCGCCCTTGAGGGACGGGCAAAATATAACGAGTTTTCCAGCCATGAAGACCGCGACATCTATAAGGGACTGACATTTTTCTCGCCGAACATCAACATCTTCCGCGACCCGCGCTGGGGACGGGGTCACGAAACACTCGGCGAGGACCCGTTTTTAACCGCCGAACTCGGAAAGGCGTTCGTAAACGGCATGCAGGGGGACCACGATACGATGCTCGCAAGCGCCTGTGCCAAGCATTTCGCCGTACACAGCGGCCCGGAAGCCCTGCGCCATCATTTCAACGCCGTCTGTTCGGAAAAAGACCTTTGGGAAACCTATCTGCCCGCATTCGAGGCGCTTGTCAACGAAGCGGACGTTGAATCCGTCATGGGTGCATATAACCGCTTCAACGGCGAGCCCTGCTGCGGGAGTTGGCGGCTGCTGTCCGACATCCTGCGGACCAAATGGAACTTCAAAGGCTTCGTCGTGTCGGACTGCTGGGCGCTGGTCGATTTTCACACGGGCCACGGCGTAACGTCCGGCCCGGAGGAGAGCGCCGCACTTGCGATAGAAACCGGCTGCGACCTGAACTGCGGCAGTATCTACCTGCAGATTCTATCGGCACTCCATCAGGGACTGGTCACGGAGGAACAGGTCACCGCCGCCGCCGAACGGCTCTTTACGACGCGATACCTGCTCGGCATCCTCGGCGAGGGGAGCGAATATGACAAAATCCCTTATGAAACGGTCGAATGTGCCGAGCATCTCGCGCTTGCACATGAAACGGCGCTGAAAAGCTGCGTGCTTCTGAAAAACAGCGGTGTCCTGCCGTTGCATCGGGATGTCATCCGCACATTGGGCGTAATCGGGCCCAACGCAGACAGCCGTACCGCGCTCACCGGCAACTATCACGGGACCTCGTCGCGGTATGTTACTATCCTCGAAGGCCTGCAGGACGCCTGCGGCAGCGGCATCCGCGTGCTTTACGCCCCTGGGTCGGAGCTCATACGACGTAAGACCGAAGTGCTCGCGCGCGAAAACGACCGCATTTCGGAAGCAGTCATCGTCGCGGAACACAGCGACGTCATCGTGCTTGCGCTCGGCCTTGACGAAACGCTGGAAGGCGAAGCGCCGGACGACGGCAACTCCATGGAAGCCGGCGACAAGCCCGACCTGCTTTTGCCGGCCGTGCAGCGCGAACTTTTGGAGCACGTGCTCGCCGTCGGCAAGCCGACCGTCGTCGTGCTCCTTGCAGGCAGTTCCATCGACCTGAGCGTCGCCGAACAACGAGCGGACGCCGTCCTGCTCGCGTGGTATCCCGGCGCGCGCGGCGGACGCGCCGTCGCCGAACTTCTGTTCGGAAAAGCATCGCCTTCCGGGAAACTGCCTCTGACCTTTTACAGAAACGAAGACCTCGATTTCATGCCGGAGTTTACGGACTATTCGATGAAAGGACGCACCTACCGTTATCTCGAACGGGAACCGCTCTATCCCTTCGGCTACGGCCTTACCTATGGCGGCGTGGAGGTCGTTTCCGCCGGGATTGCCGCCGCGTCGAAAGAAGGTGGCTTGTCGGTGTCCGTCACGGCGCAAAACAGCTGCGCCGTCGAAACCGACGACGTTATCGAGCTGTATCTTAAAGCCGATGATTCCCCTTTTGCGCCGCCTAACCCCGTGCTTTGCGGATTCAAGCGCATACATCTGAAGCCGGACGAAAGCGTCTGCGTGCAGATCGACGTACCTGCGCGCGCGCTGACCGTGATCGACGGCTCGGGCGCCCGCGTCTCCGGCGGGAATCGGTTCAAGCTCTTTGCAGGCACCGCGCAGCCGGACGCGCGCAGCCGGGAACTGACGGGTAAAACGCCGGTGATGGTCCCGGTCGAAATCTGATTTCGGCAATTTCGGGTATCCGCGCCGTTGACGAAACGGGAGCGCCTGCTTTACAATAAATCCCGACGGCATTGGAAAGGAAGAACGCCATGGCAACCTTTGAAGAATTTATGAAGCTCGACATCCGCACAGGGACGATCATCAAAGCGCTGCCGTTTGAAAAGGCGAAAAAACCCGCCCTCAAACTCTGGGTAGACTTCGGCGGCGAAACCGGCGTAAAGCAGTCCAGCGCGCAGATCACGCAGCTTTATACGCCGGAAACGCTGGTCGGCCGGCAGGTGCTCGGCGTAGTGAACTTCCCTCCGCGGCAGGTGGCAGATTTCATTTCCGAAGCGCTGATCCTCGGCGTTTACACAGACGCGGGCGTTGTGCTGATCCAGCCCGACCGTCCGGTCGAAAACGGCGCGCAGCTTGGATAACAGCGCGGTTACAGCAGCGCTGATGCAAGGTTTTAGCGGCAAAAACTGTGTCAAAAAGCAGTCGGATTCGCTCTATTGTATTTTTAGAAACACAATCTGAACTTTCGCGAGAAAAACATGCTTCGATACTACTTCCTTCTGCTTCTGCTGACGCTCTCCGCCGTGCTCCGGACAGGTAACGTGAAGTCTAGGTGCGCTCGGCTTTTCTGGCGCATACAGCCGTTTCTCTATCCAGCGGCGTTCTTGGCAGCAATCCTGCTTTCGTATCTGGGCGTCGATCTGCTCGGATGGGTCGGACTTTCGGGTCTGCTGTTTGAGTTCGTCTGTTTTCTCTTGAGACGGCGGCGTGATCGCCGCTGAAAACGCGCGAAATCCCTGAACATTTCCATTGCGCTGCCGATATGTTTATGCTAAACTGCATGGGTGTGCGTCACCGCACAAATTTATTATCGAAAATCCCTCCGCTCAACGCCGCAATCCCTATGGGATTCCCGAAAACGCGCCGGGACAAACAAGGAAACCCATGGAAAAACTCTTAGATTGCATCTTTGTCGGCTTCGGCGGAATGTTCGGTTCCGTTGCGCGCTATCTGATCAGCCTGTTCCCGCTCCGGCAGCAGAGCGGCTTCCCGCTGCCTACGCTCGGCGTTAATCTTGCCGGAGCGTTTTTGATCGGCCTGATCGTTGCATTCGCCGGGAAAAACACCAGCCTTGACCCGCGCGCGCTGCTCTTTCTCAAGGTCGGGGTCTGCGGCGGCTTTACAACAT
>CAYTHS010000162.1:0-4639 GCA_964437665.1 uncultured Oscillospiraceae bacterium | reverse complement strand
TGGAGGAAGGCTCTTTACTGGCCTGAGCTATGCCGCGCTGAGCGTCGTACTCTGCATCGGCGCAATCACCGCCGCAAATGCACTGGTAAAATAAAATATATTATTTTTACCTCTTGCACACGTTTATTTTGGCGTGATATACTCACGAAAGTTGATGAATTCGATGAAAAAGCGCATTTGGCGCTTAAGCGAATTCGGAAAGGAGAAGTACTTGATGACATTCCTTAACGGGGTGGCGAAAGCCTGACAACTCCATACCGGGACGCGGGTTCGTTTTTCAGCCGTGCGGCATAGCACCGTGCAGGAGGAAACGTCCGCCGTCCAACGCACGTAACCTTTCGAACATGCTGTAATTTTTTCTGCGGGCACCTCGACGAGGCGTGCCCGTTTTTGTTTGGGAGAATTTCGCGGGCGCGTCCCGCACTCCGCCGTGAAGCACAGCCTTTAAGGGGCTGCATTTCACGGCTGTTTTTATGCCCGCAGGTTACCGCGGCGAACTGAATGAACTGAATCAAGGGAGGAAAAAATGATTCGACTACGCAATCGCTTTTTGTCCGTTTCGCTTATGAAAACGGCGATCGTAACTGCAAACGGCGCGGCGGCCGGTTTGGCCCTGCCCGCGTCAACCCCCGTAAAAGAGCGGATTTTCGCCATGCCCGCATGGAAAGCTTCCGCCTATCACGGGGACCGAAAACGAAGGACCACACGATATTGGGAGGACAAAATGTACCCTGAAACATATATGCAATACACACGTTCGGCGTTTCCGTCTCTGGAAGCGACCATGCTCTTCGGTCAGTACGGCTTCGGCACGCTCACGCTGCCGCGTGAATCCGCCTGCATCGACCGCTACCACGCCGCCCGCCCGTGCCGGCGGAAAGAATCCCGCTGCATCTGCAGACAGGATTTAGCGACCATCTTCTTCGGGAGGCCGAAATGTATCTAGAGCGGTACGGCTTTCCGAAAGCCATACTCGAAGCGGTGCGCGCGCAGGGCGGGGACGAACTGCCCGCGCGCATAACCGCCGTGCATAAGGAGCGCTTTGCGCTCGTGTGCGACGCGGGCGAAACCCATGCGCGCCTCAAGTCGAGCACGTATTTCAACGATCAGACCGAGGCTTTCCCGACGGCGGGCGACTATGTGCTGCTTCAGCACAACCCCGCCGGGGACGGCGTGATCGTGCGGACGCTCCCGCGCCGCTCGTATTTCGCGCGGCGCAGTCCGGAGCGCGGCCGCGGCGAACAGGCGGTCGCCGCCAATTTCGACGCGGTGCTCGTCATGCAGTCGCTCAATTCCGACTTCAACCCCCGTCGGCTGGAGCGGTATCTTGCGCTCGCCTGGCAGTCCGGCGCGGAACCGGTCGTCGTTCTGACCAAGTCCGATCTGGCCGAACACCCCGAAAACCAGCTTGCATCCGCCCGCCGGGTCGCGGGCGGCGCGGACGTGTTCGCCGTCAGCGCAAAGACCGGCGACGGGCTGGACGCGCTGTCGGGCTGGCTCCGCCCGGGCAAAACCGTCGTGCTGCTCGGTTCGAGCGGCGTTGGAAAATCCAGCTTCGTCAACGCGCTGGCCGGCCGGGAACTCATGGCCGTCGGCGGCATCCGCGAGGACGACGGCAAGGGACGGCACACCACCACGCACCGCCAGCTCATCCTGCTGGACAGCGGCGTGCTGGTGATCGACACCCCCGGCATGCGCGAACTCGGCATGTGGGACGCGGACGAAGGCCTTTCCGAAGCGTTTTCGGACGTGGAAGCGTATCTCGGCCAATGCCGCTTTTCCGACTGCCGGCACGAAAACGAACCCGGCTGCGCCGTCCGCGCGGCGATCGCGCGCGGGGAACTCCCGCAGGAGCGCTGGGACAGCTATCAGAAACTCCAGCGCGAATCCGGCTACGCCGCCGACCAGGCAAAGTACCTGCGCGACAAACAGAAGCGCTTTAAGGAAATTGCAAAGATCAACAAGCGCACCGGCGGGAAAAAAGCATCCGCGCGGTTCGATACGGATTAAAAAAAGGCGAACCGGCGGACGGTTGATCGCGCCGGTTTGCCGAATGAATCGATACCGTTTCTTATAAGATGTTTAGTTCCGGTGTTCGCCTTCCGCCGGGTTTTTCACGGCGGTCACGCAGAGCTGGGACGCAAGGTTTTTGATTTTGAACAGCCTGCAAAACGCGTCCCAGAGCAAGCTCAAACAATAAAACGGCAAAAAGAAGCCGAAATAGTCCGACTGGTAATAGTTGCACTTCATGTCCAGCACGGTAAAGCCGTTTTCCTCGAGCAGGCGGTAAAAGCGCGTGTAATACGTTTTGTCGTAATACGCGCGGAATCCGTTCGCGCCCTTGAGATTCGGATAGACAAAAAACAGCACCTTGCGCGCAACGCGGTTGGTCAGCAGGCGGTTGAGCAGCGCAAAGAGCGCAAACTTGCTCGGGAACACGCTCACCAGATACCCGCCGTCCTTCAGCGCGCCGTACGCGTTTCGCACGAACGCCTCCTGGTCGGAAAGGTGCTCGAGCACCGAGCTGGACGTGAGCATGTCAATCTGCCCGTACGGCAGCGGGATTTCCTTTGTGATATCGGCGACGATCATCTCGTCCACCTTGGCGTTTTCTTTGAGGCGCACGTCCTCGATGTCCACGCCGACGATTTTAAATTCGCCCGCGTCCTCTTTGCAGTCGGCGTAGCAGCAGTCCCCGCCGCCGCCGACGTCGTATACAAGCATCCCCCCGCGCACGAGCGAACGCACCTTGTCTTCGTAATAGCGGTACAGCCGCCGGTCGGAATAGCCGCATTTTCGCCAGAACGCGTCTGCAACGCGCTTATTCCAGCGGAAGAATCGTTTCACGCACATGCCTTACCCTTTCAGCTAAAAAAACATTCGCCGCAGGGCGTTCAGCCCTTCAGTTTGCTTTCGCTCGGCGCGCCTTCAAGCAAAATGCTCTGCGTCGGGAACGCAAACTCCACGCCGAGACGCTCGAACGCTTCCTTGATTTTCAGATTGACCTGCTGGTTGATGTCCATATACCGATCGTAATCCGAGCTGAGCACGAAATACACGATCTCAAAGTTCAGGCTGTACGGCCCGTAACTCGAAAAATGCGCCCGTCCGAACGAAACGTCCTCAACGCTTTCGACAATCTCTTGAATCAGCCCCGGAATCCGCCGCAGTTTCTCCGCGGGGGTGTCATAGGTCACGCCGAGCGTAAAGACGATCCTGCGCTGCTCCATGGTTTTATAGTTGCGAATGCGTGAGCCGGTGAGGTCCGCGTTGGAGAACACAAGCTGCTCGCCGCTGAGCGCGCGCAAGCGGGTCGTTTTCACGCCGATGTGCTCGACGGTGCCCATCTGTTCGCCCGCGATAATGAAGTCGCCGATTTCAAACGGCTTGTCGAAAAAGATCGTAAAAAAGCAAAAAATGTCCGTCAGCACGCTCTGCGCGGCGAACGCAATCGCCACGCCGCCGATGCCGAGGCCGGTGACAAGCGACGTGACCTTGACGCCAATGTTGTCCAGAAACAGCACCAGCCCTAAACCCCAGATCAGGATTTTTGCAATAGTGGTCATCCATTTTACCGCGAGTTCGCCGCTTTCGTCCTTGCCATGATGCATCCGGTTAAAGAAAAACCCGGCCAGCGAGCTGAGGAACACCGCGCCGAGCACGATTGCAAACAGCGTGGACACCGCTGTGAGGATTTTTTGCAGCATGTCGGTGAGCGTGAGAATTTTTGTGCAGAGATAAAACGCCGAGAAATAGAGAATCGGCAGCAGATACCGCTTCACCGCGACGGACACGGCCTCGGCGCGCGCGGCGTCCGTTTTGACGTGCTTTGCCGCGACCGCTTTGCCGGCAAGTTTGCCGACGAAATGCACCGCAACGAACAGCGCGATCATCGCCGCAAAAAAGAAAATATAGCTTTGAATGGTATTGCCCCAGAACTCCAGCGCTAAAAACTCCATAGTCCACCTTTCAAACGGTTATTTGCTATCCAGATGTTACCATAAAACCGCCCGCGGATGCAAAGCGAAAACCGCTGTCCGCTTCCAGGAAGCGCGCCGTCTCAATCGCCGATCTCCTGAATCTGCAGGATTTCGCGGGAGTGCTGCAAATAGGTGATGCTGTATGTATGCCCTTCCTTCATCGGCGCGTTCTGCAAATCATTTTCATAAGTATACATTCTGCCATCGAGAAGTATGTGAGACGTGCCGTGAAAAATCACATAATTTCCTGTTACCGTTCCGCTCGCCGTTTTCTCCGGTAAATTCTGCTTTATATCGAGCTGCAAAGATATGACCGCTACCAGCAGAATCGAGGTGTAAACAATTCCAACAAAGGAAAAGATGATATCTGCCGCCAGGCAGCTTATTTTATTGCGGGTAATTGCCTTCTTGTCCTGTAAAAACCATTCGTCAAAGATACTTTTTCCCTCGCAGCGGTAATATCGGACGGAAAGCGCAAGCAGGATGAGCGCAAACAGCGTAAATCCCGCGTCGCCTAAAAAATGTTTGATTTGATTGTTTTGAAACATCTGCCAGTATTCCAAATCCATATAGCCGTTCCTCCGCCGCAATCCATCAGTTTCCTAAAGCATCCGAAATTAATTGACTGGCGGTTCATAGGCCATAGATTCCACGTTGCC
>CAYTHS010000161.1:0-4716 GCA_964437665.1 uncultured Oscillospiraceae bacterium | reverse complement strand
CCGAACCGTTGGCAAACGGACTTTCATTCATAAGCGCGAGGCCTTCTTCAAAGTCTTTTGCGCGCTTAATGCAGAGCACCGGCCCGAAGATTTCGCTGTTGCCGACGCTCATATCCGGCGTGACGCGGTCGAAGATCGTATGCCCGAGATAAAATCCATTCTCATATCCCGGCACGGTAACATTCCGTCCGTCAAGAACCAGTTCCGCGCCTTCGCGAACGCCGGTTTCGATCCATCTTAAAACGGACCGGCGATGCTCCTGCGTAACGACCGGCCCAAGATCGGTCGTTTTTTCATAAGCCGGACCAATCTTCTTTTTACCGACCTGCTTAAGCAATTCGGCAACGAGCGCATCCGCGATGCTCTCCTGCACGACGACGACCGGCAGAGCCATACACCGCTCGCCCGCGCACCCGAACGCCGAATTCAGGATGCCCGCCACCGTACGCTCTATCGGTGCGTCGGCAAGCACCAACGCGTGATTCTTCGCCTCGCAGAGACACTGCACGCGCTTTCCGTTGGCGGCGGCGGTTGCATAGATATGCCGCCCAATTTTCGTTGAACCGACAAACGTAACGCCTTTGACGTCCGGATGGATCAGCAGCAGTTCCGCTTCGTTGCGTGAGCAGGTCACGATATTGACGACCCCTTTCGGCAGGCCGGCTTCCTCAAGGAGTTTAACAAGTTTGAAAGACGTCATCGGCGTCATGCTGGCCGCCTTGAGCACCAGCGTGTTGCCGGTGGCGATACACATCGGCATCATCCATCCCATCGGGATCATCGCAGGGAAGTTGAACGGCGCGATGCCCGCGAACACCCCGACCGGTTCGCGGTAGAGCGTCGAATCGAATCCCTGCGTCACGTTCATGAGCGATTCGCCCATCATCAGCGACGGCGCGCCGATGGCGACTTCCACCGGTTCTTTTACCTTAAGCAAATCTCCGCGCGCCTCGTCCCAGTTTTTGCCGTTTTCGCGGCAGAGCGTGTAGGTCAGTTCATCGAGATGCGCAATCAGAAGTTCGCGGAAGCGATACAGCACCTGCACGCGCTTTGCGCACGGCGTGTTTGCCCAGCAGGGGAACGCCGCTTTCGCAGCCGCAACAGCCGCGGCGACTTCCTCCGGCGTGCAGCAGGGCGTTTCGGCGATCGTTTCGCCGGTGCTGGGATCGTAAATAGGCATATACCGTTTGGTTTCGCTTTCGATATATTGTCCGTCGATATAGGGTTTAAGTCGTTCAATGCTCATAAAAACTTCCTCCGTTCATGCCGGTACCGGCTCAATATCCAATAATATGTTCCTTACTTTTTTCGTTCGATTACGCGCCGCGCGGCCCGCACGATATCGTCCGCGCGCAGTCCGAAGCGGTCCATGAGAAAATCCTGCGGCCCGACTTCGCCGAATAAATCCTTCACGCCGACGCGCTCCATCGGCACGGGACAGCGCTCACAGAGCGTTTCGGCGACCGCGCTTCCCAGTCCGCCGATAACGTTATGGTTCTCAGCGGCGACCACGCATCCCGTCTTTTCCGCGCTCGCGACGATACATTCGGCGTCCACCGGCTTGATGGTGAACATATCGATTACCTGCGCCTCGATCCCTGCCTGTGCGAGTCGTGCGGCGGCTTTCAGCGCTTCGGCAACCAGAATGCCGGACGCAACCAGCGTAACGTCCGTTCCCTCGCGAAGCACTTTCGCCTTGCCGGGAATAAAGGTTTCGCCGGCGTTATAGATCTTAACAACTTTTCTTCGCGGCATGCGAACATAGTCCACGCCGTATTCCCCGGCAATCTGCGGGATCAGCGCCTTCATCGCCGTGTTGTCCGCCGGTTCGAACAGCCGGACGCAGGGAACGCTCCGCAGTGCTCCGAAATCCTCAAACGCCATGTGCGTTCCCCCGTTGTTCGCCGCGCTCACTCCCGCGTCGCCACCGGCAATCTTGACGTTCAGCCCCGCGTAAGCGCAGGAGATGAACAGCTGGTCGAGAATCCTGCGGCTTGCAAACGTGGCGAACGAATGGACAAATGGCACGAGCCCGGTTACCGACAGTCCGGCTGCTACCGAACAGGCGTTGGCTTCCATAATGCCAAGATCGAACGCACGCTCGGCAAAGCGCTTTCGGAACCTGCCGGTCCCCATGGAATTGGACAGGTCGCAGTCGATCGCAACGATCCTTGCGTCGCGTTCCGCGGCTGCAATCAACCCGTCGCAGTATGCGTCCCGCATGTCCTGATCGTCGATTCGCAGTGGATACGATTGTTTTTTCATGCCCGTTCCCCCACGGGGTACACCCCCGCCGCCAGCCGGCGCTCAATTTCCGCAACGGCTTCGTCCGCCATTTCCTTTGAAACCACCATATAATGGTTAAACGGTTCCCGCTCGGCAAAGCTGCATCCAATTCCTTTTTCCGTTTCCAAAACGATTGCATGCGGCGCGCCGCCGGATTTACGCGCGGTTTGAACCGCGCTCTCGATCGCCTGACAGTCCCACCCGCAGACGCGGACCGCTTCCCAGCCGAACGAACGGAATTTTTCGGCTGCATCATATGGGTTGCATACATCTTCCACATAACCGTCGAGCTGGCGTTTATTTTCGTCCACAAATATGATCAGCCGGTCCAGTTTGCGATGCGCCGCACAGGCCGCCGCCTCCCAAACCTGCCCTTCCTGCAATTCGCCGTCGCCAAGAATACAGAAAACGTCGTTTTCTTTATTCTGCATCCTCAGTCCCAGCGCGATCCCCGCCGCGGCGGAAAGGCCCTGTCCCAGCGAGCCGGTCGTCATGTCGATACCCGGCGTTTTCAACCGGTCGCAATGGCTCGGAAGCCGCGTACCGGGACGGTTAACCGTATCGAGCCACTCCATTGGGAAATACCCTTTGAGCGCAAGCACCGCGTAAAGCGCAGGGCCGCAGTGTCCCTTGCTGAGCACCAAATAATCCCGATCTTCCCAATCGGGGCGCGCCGGATCGATCCGCATCACGCCGCCGTACAGGACGGCGAGCACGTCCGCAATCGACATGCTTCCGCCGATATGGCCAAAGCCGGCTTTCTGCAGCGCGCGGATGGTGTGTATGCGAATATCCGCGCTCAGCCGTTTATAAGTCTCTGCATTTGTCATATATATCGCCTCGTCTGAAAAATCCTGTTGTGTTCTTTGGAATGAAATGTCATATGCCGCTATGCTATCAGCAGATATTCCTTGTCTGATAGTTCTATCATATCGGCGCATCTTGCCGCATGCAATGCATTATCTGTTATAGGGTTGTGTATAGCGCAACAATCAGGCGAAACTCAATAAGATATGCGCTCTGCGCAACAAACACCCGTCCGAAGGCTCTATTTTCCGCAGCATACTTAACAGCGCAGCGCCCAAGACGCCGGCTGTAAAACGCCGGCTGTCCGCAAGAACCGGCGCCTTCCCCGCGATGCAAGCGCAAGGATAACTCCGTTTCCCGATATTCTGTGAACCCGGATTCCGGCGCAGAATCGATTGGAGCTTATTCCAAAAGTCTGAAAGATTCCGTTTTACCGGAGCAGATTGCGGAAAAAAGCGCAGCCGCAACGGCACTGTCTGGTAACTTATAACGATAATATGCATGTTGAGCCGGTAAAAATGCGCTTTGTGTTTTTGAAACGCGCCTAACAGAACCGCCGTATATTCGTCGGCATTTCCGCGGCAAGCGCCTGCCGGAAGGAAAGCGCCGTTTGCCAGGTACGTCCCAGAACCCGCCGCACAAAAAAACTCCCGCCGGTTGTTCCGGTACGGGAGATGTAGACCGACAAAAAACTTGTTTTTTGCCGGATAACCGTTCATTGCCTCTCGGCCCTCGGCCTCCCGGGCGGCAAAAAACACATAGAATCCGCCGGGCCGGGCGATCCGTTGCGCCGGATAAACCGGCACAGCCGGAATTATCCGGTTAAGGGCCGCGGCCCTTAACAAACCAATTTTTTTACAGGCTGAAACTCCCGCCGGTTGTTCCGGCACGGGAGATGGTGTGTTGAATCCGGCTTCTTCTTCATTTTCCGAAAAACCTGGATAGGAATTCTATGGTTTCCTGCTTCTCCGGGCAGCCGAAAATCCGTTCCGGCGCGCCGTCTTCCCAGATCACGCCATCACGCATAAACACGGTACGGCTGGAAACATCGCGCGCAAACGCCATTTCGTGTGTCACCACGATCATTGTCAGTCCTTCGCCGACAAGCGTCTTCATCACGTCGAGCACCTCGCCGACCATCTGCGGATCAAGCGCCGAGGTGGGTTCGTCGAAAAGCAATATCTCCGGCTCCATGGAAAGCGCGCGGGCAATGGCGGCCCGCTGTTTCTGCCCGCCGGAAATCTGCCGCGGTTTGGCGTTGATATACGGCGACATGCCAACCTTGTCCAGGTAAGCTTTCGCAGTCTTTTCCGCGGTGATCCTGTCCTTATGCAGCACCTTGCGCTGGCCGATCATGCAGTTTTCCAGCACGGTCATGTTGGAAAAAAGGTTAAAGCTCTGGAAAACCATACCGACCTTCGCGCGGTAGGCGGGTACGTTGAATCCCCGCGCGGTGATATCCCCTCCATGAAAGAGGATATGTCCCGACGTAGGCGTTTCCAGCAGATTGATGCAGCGCAGGAGCGTGGATTTGCCGGATCCGGAAGCGCCGATAATGCTCGTTACATCGCCCTTACTGATAGAAAAGTCGATGTCCTTAAGCACGGGATTCGTCCCAAACGT
>CAYTHS010000160.1:0-4747 GCA_964437665.1 uncultured Oscillospiraceae bacterium | reverse complement strand
CGTGTTACAGACTCTTGGCGTTGAACATATAGGAGTCCGCTCGAAGGACAAATAAGATTATGGAGGGAAACTAAATGGATAATGCTTATCAATGGGTGCCATTTTACGAAGCGCTTGCCGACAAACTCCTCGCATACAGCGACAAGAGGAACGAGCTCTTCGAATTGATGAAAAAGGTGAGATCAGAGCAACCGCTTATGAAGTACCTCAACTTTGAGCGCGAGGATTGGTGGGGACCACGAAACCATCATATGGACCCGTTAACCGTGATAGGAATTTTGAATCGCGGGACGACGGACGCTAACAGAATCAAGTTGGCGAAAGTCCTTGCCGAGACATTCAGAGTGGAACTTCCCGCTCCGGTTCAGTTCGCTGGTATTCCTGTTTTAAATAATATGAACTCATTCTTTAACGGACCCGACGAAATCTGGGAACTGTATATACAAGCAATGGAGTCCGCTAAGACAGGCATCTTCTCTGATGCCTTCAAAAGCGCCTTTGAAAAGGCAATCGCCGTAAAAGGAAACGGGCTGGCGTATATTACGATGGGCTTGTATTGGATACGACCCAACGTGTTTATGCCCCTTGACGGCAACTCCCGCGCGTTTGCTTCAAACCAATATGGCATTACTGCGCCAAGTGGTAATTGTTCAGGAGAAGAGTATGTTGCCTTTTTGAAAACCCTTAAGGCAAAAGTAACCGGGCTTTCACCCAAACTAACCTTCCCTGAAATATCGTATACAGCATGGATGCAAAAAGACAATAAAGCCGAGAGCGGGTCTAATTCTGATTTTTCGGTCGTTGACGAGCAACAGCAACGGGCAGCTTTCAAAAGTGCATCGGTGGTTACCGCTAACAGCACATCATTCGCTAAAAACATTATCCTGTGTGGCACTCCCGGCACCGGCAAGACCTACAGCACGGTTCTATATGCCGTTTCAATTATCGATGAAAAGCCATTCGACGCAATTAAAGCCGAGGACTACTCGACGGTGTTTGCCCGATACCTGAAATATAAAGAGGACGGTTTGGTCGCTTTCACTACATTCCATCAGTCATTCGGGTATGAAGAGTTTATCGAGGGGATTCGCCCTGTGGTCTCCGCAGAGGAAAATGCCGAAACAGGGCGTGATATTGAGTACGAGGTTCACGACGGCATTTTCAAGTCGTTCTGCGACAAAGCCGGAACGCCTATCAGCGGTGGCACGAGCGTGGACTTGGGCTTTGGAAAAAACCCGTCAGTTTGGAAGGTCTCTCTTGAGGGAACTGGCGACAACCCGACCCGCACGGAGTGTCTCAAGAACAACCATATTCGAATCGGCTATGACAGCTACGGCGAGACCCCGCCCGACATCTATGAAAAAGGTGACAACGGTAGAAATATCCTGAATGCGTTCTATTACAAGATGCAAATCGGGGATATTGTGTTCTCATGCTATTCCAACAAAACCATCGACGCTATCGGCGTTATAACGGGTGAACCTGAATGGCATGATGAATACGAGCATTACAAGCGGCTTCGCAATGTCAAATGGCTTGTCAAAGACATAAACGAGGATATCTTTGACCTTAATGCCCAAAGACTGATGATGCAGCCCTCGGTCTACAAACTGTCGGTATCTGTGACGGACGCTCTCCAGATTCTACGGAAGGTGAAGCCCAGCCTTTTCACGCCGAGGGTAAAAATTCCGAACCGCGTGTTTATCATCGACGAGATTAACCGAGGAAATATCTCTAAAGTTTTCGGTGAATTGATAACACTCATAGAGCCGACAAAGCGCATTGGAGCAAAAGAGCAACTTCGCGCTACACTGCCTTATTCAGGGCAAAGTTTTGGTGTGCCGGATAATGTCTACCTTATCGGTACAATGAACACCGCCGACCGCTCCATCGCCCTGATTGATACCGCCTTGAGGCGCAGGTTTAGTTTTGTGGAGATGCAGCCGGATTCAGCTACGCTGAAGGATGTTCTTGTCGACGGCATCGACATCTCCGAAATGCTTGATACCATCAATAAACGCATAACCGTATTGCTTGACCGCGAGCATACCATCGGTCACTCATATCTGCTTCCGTTGAAATCAGATCCAACATTAGAGCGTCTTGCGGCTATTTTTGAAAACACTATCGTGCCACTCTTGCAGGAGTATTTCTATGATGATTACGAGAAAATTCAACTTGTGCTTGGCGATAATCAGAAGCCGGATGACAGCACCAGATTTATTGTAAGAAGAAATGACGCCGTGAAGCTATTTGGGAATGCCGACATCGATTTCCCCGAATACTATGAAATCAATAACGAAGCGTTCAAGAGGATAGATGCCTATGCGTTCCTGTGATAAGACATACACTATAACTGAATATGGCGGGTTCACACGGGGAGCGGCTCTGCACGGGTATCAAGGTTTGCCTGAGAAAACCTTTGATGCGCTTGAGGCGTTTATACTCGCCAACAGCACAGATTCAGACACCGAGGCAGTTGAACTGCTCTCCCTGTCCGCTCGCCGCGGAGTGGGAAAGATTATCACTGCCCGAAACTACGTTGGCCTGATTACGATGGCTGACGGCACGGTTATTGAGATTCTACCGAAGATAGCAGGCGGCGACACAACCGTGAGCGATACGAAGCGCATTTTCCTTGAAATGTTGAAAACGCTGAAAGATGTAACATTTAAGGACTTCAATGTCTCGCAACTACATACCGAGCGTCTCAACCTGCTCGAAATTTTCATCAAGATGTTCCTCGACGAGGTTTCAATACTGACGAAGCAGGGCTTGAAAGCGGCTTATACTCCGGTTGAGGAAAACGAGCGGTTTTATAAAGGCAAACTGCTGGCTTCACAGAATATCAAGCATAATCTGGTGAGTCACGAGAGATTCTTTGTACGCTACGATGACTTTAGTATTAACAGGCCAGAGAATCGTCTGATTAAGTCCACCCTCGGCTTCTTGCTGAAAGCCACGGGCGATGTGGGTAATAGAAGAACGGTCGCTCGGTTATTGTCATTCTTTGACGGTGTAAATTATTCAAAGAGTGTGGGTAGCGACTTTTCGAAGTGCTTTGTCGACCGAAGCATGACGCACTATGATAAGGCTCTCTCGTGGTGTCGAGTTTTTCTGAGTGGCAACAGCTTCACGGCGTTCGCCGGAAGTGAAATCGCCCTCGCCCTTTTGTTTCCGATGGAAAAGGTGTTTGAGAGTTTCGTGGCGGCAAAGTTTCGTAGGCACATCGGTGACGGCATAAACCTGCGGACGCAAGATGCCAGATACAGTCTTTTTGATAGTCCTACCCGTGCCTTTGCCCTTAGACCCGACCTCGTCTTGGAGTTTGGCGGCAAGACGATTGTGATGGATACAAAGTGGAAACTGCTTTCAGACAATGCAAGGAACCACGGGATTTCGCAATCTGATATGTACCAAATGTATGCTTACAGTAAAAAGTATGATTCAGATTGCATTGTCCTGCTTTATCCGCATTCTGATAATGTAAGTATAAGTGAATTTCGCTATGCGTCAGACGATAATGTCAACGTTGATGTTTCTTTCATTGATCTAAGAAATTCAGATAGCAGTATTGCCAATTTGATAGCGAAGGTGTGCTGAGATGTAATAATACCAGTTGAACGGAGGGATTAGTAATGCCCTTTACCATCGTCCGTCAGGACATCACAAAAATGAAAGTTAACGCAATCGTCAATGCCGCCAACACTGATTTGCAAATGGGTGGTGGAGTTTGCGGAGCCATATTCAAAGCGGCAGGAGCGGCACAGCTTCAAGCTGCCTGTGATAAACTCGCCCCGATTAAGACGGGTGAGGCGGTTATTACACCGGGATTCGACCTGCCCGCTAAGTTTGTTATTCACGCGGCAGGCCCCGTTTATCGGCAGTGGAATAAGGAACAGAACGAGCAATACCTCCGTGCCGCCTATACGATTTCATTGAAAAGAGCCGTTGAAAACAAGTGTGAAAGCATAGCATTTCCGCTTATTTCAAGCGGCATTTATGGCTATCCGAAAGATGAGGCCCTTCAGGTGGCAACCTCAGCAATTCAAGATTTCCTTTCTGACCACGACCTTGATGTGACACTTGCGGTGTTTGACAAGTCAGCATTTACCATTAGCCGCGAACTGCTCGGAGCAGTCGAGAGCTACATTGATGAGCATTATGTTGTTACTCACCAAATAAAGCGACGGCAATTGCTTGATGTGGAGCGGGAAGCCTTATATGAGGCTGATGAGGAAGATAGCAAATATAACGAACCTATTTTTGAGAAAATGCTCGCCCCGTCAATCGGTGCGCCAGCCCCGCTTGATGACTTGGTTGGCAATCTTGATGAGCCATTTTCCCAGACGCTTCTGCGCCTGATTGATGTCAAGAGAATGACGGATGTAGAGGTTTATAAGCGTGCCAATCTCGACCGCAAATTGTTTTCCAAAATTAGGAGTAACAAAGGATATATGCCAAGCAAGCGTACTGCCATCGCCCTCGCTGTGGCACTGGAGTTATCACTCGACGAAACCGACGACCTCTTGGAACGAGCGGGCTATGCACTATCTCACGCCGTCAAGTTCGATGTTATTGTGGAGTACTTCATCGCAAATGGTAAATACGATGTTTTTGAGATTAATGAAGTGCTGTTCGAGTACGACCAGCCGCTTTTGGGAGGGTGCTGATTATGGATCATTTTCTAATAATTGTATTGCCCATATTAGCACTCGCTTTAATTATTGGAGGGGTTATTTTCTTG
>CAYTHS010000159.1:0-4870 GCA_964437665.1 uncultured Oscillospiraceae bacterium | reverse complement strand
GGCGAAAGATCGGACGGAACGGAGGACAGAGATGACGGAAGATACAATTTATGCGCCTAGTTCGGCGGTCGGTGGAGCGATTGCGGTGGTACGCGTGTCCGGCACGCTGGCAAGGCGCATCGCCGAGCTGATGGACCGCGACCCTACGGGTAAGCCGCGGACGCTCTGCCATGTAAACATTGCCCAGAATGGGAGCCTTATAGACGACGGTATGGCCGTGTTTTTTCCGTCGCCGAAAAGCTATACCGGCGAGGATATGGCGGAAATCAACTGTCACGGCGGCATGCAGACCGTGCAGCGCATTCTTGGCGCGCTTGGTTCTCTGGGATTTCGGCCTGCGGAACCGGGCGAATTCACCAAGCGTGCATTTCTCAACGGCAAAATGGACCTGTCGGCGGCGGAAGCCGTTATGGACGTGATCAACGCGGACGCAGAGCAGAGCCTGAAAGCGGCGCTGTTGCAGCTGCATGGCAGCGTCAAGCGTGAAATCGAGTCTGTGGAAGCGCTATTAACAGACGCGCTGAGCGGGATCGATGCAGCGATCGATTATCCGGACGAAGCGGAGGCGGATATGGTGCGCGAACTGCCGCTGTCGCTTTTGCAGGCAACGGAGCGAGTGAATACCCTTATCAGCGAGTCCCGGCGCGGCCGCGTACTGCGAGACGGGCTCCGCGTGGCGATCGTCGGGCGGCCGAATGTCGGGAAATCCTCGCTTATGAACGCGCTGCTTGGGAGCGAGCGCGCAATTGTGACTTCCGCTGCGGGCACCACGCGGGACGTGATCGACGAGAAGGTGAACATATGCGGCGTTCCGGTTCGGTTGATTGACACTGCCGGCATCCGGGAGGCGCACGACGAAGCGGAACGCATCGGTGTGGACCGCGCGCGCGGCGTGATCGGCAGCGCCGACGTCGTCTGTGTCGTGCTGGACGCGTCTGTTCCGGCAACAAGCGAAGATATGTTCCTGTTGCAGGAGACAAAGCATCTTGCCCGGCTGATCGTGTGGAACAAGAGCGATTTGCCAGCGGTTCTTGCGGAAGATGCGGAGGCAATCCGCGTCAGCGCGAAAACAGGAGACGGTCTGGAGGTGTTGACCGATGCAATTCTTGCATTGGCCGCACCGGAGCGCGGAGACGGCGCGTACATCACCAACGAGCGGCATATACGCGCGCTCGAACGTGCGCTTGATGCGCTGCGGGACGCAGCGTGTGCAAATGAGTTCGACTGTGCGGCGACGGACATAAAAAATGCGCTGCATCATCTGGGTTCGATTACGGGAACGGATGTGGACGCACGTGTAATCGACCGGATTTTTGAGCGGTTCTGCGTTGGAAAATAAGGCGTAAAATGAAAAAACAGCGTTGTATTCCGAAAAGCAACTATCTGCGACGCGCCCGTGCTCGCGCGTCTGTGGCGCGACACCCGCAATGAAACATTTCAGGGGATCTATCCGGATGAAGTCATGGCGCATTTCGATTTGGATGTAAGCGAACGGATGCTTTCCAAACTGATTTGCAAGGACGGCGAGGAAACATACCTGATTGAGTGTGCCGGAACGCCCGCCGGATATTTCGGTTACGGGAAACCAACCTACGACATGCTGCCGCCGGACGTGGTTTGTCTGACGATGCTTTATGTGCTGCGCGCGTTTTAGCGCCGCGGGATCGGCAGGCTCGTGTTCGAGTATCTGCGTGATACATGCCGGGCGACCGGGAAGGATCGATTCTACAACGGCTGCAACCTGCACAACGAAAACGCCGTGCGTTTTTACAAGGCGATGGGCGGTCGCGTTATTGGCTGGTGCACGGCTGACGGGGACATAGTAATGGATCAGCTCATATTCGAGCATCCGGTTGAAGTCGCTTGGCGGCCGGCATCCGATTCAATCCGCACTGTTTTCAAGCTTGATGAAATAAAAAAGCAGGACCGGTTTCGGCCCTGCTTTTGTGGTATGTGTTCTTAACCGAAGACGCCCCGTTTGGGAATGAACGCCGAATCAAAGTGTTCCAATATGCCGCCGTAAGTCTCTGCGGCGTAAATCGCTTTTGAAGTCAATTCTGTTATGCGTGTTTTTTCCAGCGGGCTGACCGCGTGCAAAACAAGGTAATACGAAGGCTCGCGTTCCGGCACGTAATCGTTCACGCCGATGGCGAATCCGAGAGCTTTTGCGTTTTCGGCAAACAGCGCACGCGTGTTGGCGCTTGGGAAGTAGAAGTGCAGGTTGACGCGGCGGTAGGCAGAAGCGTCGTCCCCGCGTTCATGGAGAGAACGGATATATATCTCGTTGTCGACGGACTGGCGTTTTGCGCTGTCCGGCACGAGCAGCCGGTAATAGGTCTGGCGGTTGGGTTCCTCCGCTTTAAAACATTCAAGACGCAGTTCGTCTTCCTCGGAGCAGTATGCCATCAGTGGGACGAGAAGCCGCGCATCCGACGTATAAAAGTAGTACCGTCGCTGAGCGGCGATATCGATCCAGCCAACAAACGCATTTTGGTTGCCAAGGATACCGGTCAGCTCCTTACAGACCCGATCGAGCGCACGTGTCTCGCGGGAGGAAAACGACTGTGAATCCGGTTTTTTGGGGTAGCAGGATACATAGAGGAGCGTTGTGAAATCGCCAAGCGAATCAAACTCCTCAACGTACCGCAGATCTACATGGAACTGTGCCGGAAGGCCTTGCAGTTCCCAGTTGTAGACATACCACTCACTCATGAATCAGCACCGCTTTGATGCGCCGAACGCCTGCGCTCGACGCTTCCTCCTTTTTGATTTTAAACCTTCCAAGCTCTCCGGTGCGTTCCGCATGCGGACCGCCGCAGATTTCGCAGCTCACGCCGTTAACGGTGTATACTTTGACTTTGGAGCCGTATTTATTTTCAAATAAACCGATCGCGCCGCCGGTTTTCGCCTCGTCGAAGGTCATCTCGGCGCAAGTAACGGGGATATCCCGCGTAATTGCGTCGTTTACAAACGCTTCTACGGACTTCAGCTCGTCCGGCGTAAGCTTGCGCGGGAAGCTGAAGTCGAAGCGAAGCCTTTCGGCGGTGATATTGCTTCCGCGCTGGGCAACGTTGTCGTCGTTGAGTACGTGGCGGAGCGCCGCCTGCAAAAGATGCGTTGCGGTGTGCAGTCTTGTGGTTTCGATCGTATGGTCGGCCAGTCCGCCCGAAAAGCGCTGTTCCGCGCCTGCATGCGAACGTTCCTGATGCGCTTTAAACGCCTGGGCAAACCCGTCGAGATCGACGGAAAGGCCGTTTTCGGAAGCAAGTTCGCAGGTTAATTCAATAGGGAAGCCGTAGGTATCGTAGAGGTGGAACGCGGAAACGCCGTCGATAACTTGGCCTTTCAGCGCGGGGAGGAGGCGCTCAAATTCGCGCATGCCTTTTTTAAGCGTGTGCTCAAAGCGCTGCTCTTCTTTGGCCAATTCGTCCAGAATTTTGTCATGGCACTCGGACAATTCGTGGTAGAAGTCCCCATATTGCGCGATGACCGCTTCCGCTATGGCGCCGAGGCTTCCGTCCGGGATACCCAGCTGCATGGCGAAACGAATCGAGCGGCGGATGAGCCGCCGGAGGATGTATCCCTGGTCTACGTTGCTGGGCGTGATACCGCGCTGGTCGCCGAGCATGAACGTCGCGCAGCGGATATGGTCCGCGATGATGCGGAACATCCGCGTGACCTCGGCTTTTTCGCCATATTGTTTGCCGGATAGCCGAGAAATCGCGGCAATGATGCCGGAAAACGCGTCGGTATCATAAACGCTTTCAACACCCTGCAGCGTTGCAATGGTGCGGTCGAGTCCCATCCCGGTGTCCACGTTTTTCTGCGCCAGCGGTTCATACGCGCCCTCGGCGGTCTTGTTGTATTCCATGAACACATTGTTCCAGATTTCAAGATACTTGCCGCAGTCGCAGCCGGCTTTGCAGTCCGGACTGCAGGGTTCGGCGCCTGTGTCGTAAAAGATTTCGGTATCGGGGCCGCATGGACCGGTCTGACCGGCGGGTCCCCACCAATTATGCTCTTTGGGAAGGTAGACGATATGGCTCGGGTCTACGCCCATGGAAACCCAGCGGTCGTGCGCAACCGTATCGCGCGGTGCGTGCACGTTACCTTCAAAGCAGGTAAAATACAGAAGGTCAGGATCGATGCCAAGCCATTCTTTTCCGGTCAGAAATTCCCAGGAGTAAGCGATCGATTCGTTTTTAAAATAATCGCCGAACGACCAGTTACCCAGCATTTCAAAGAAAGTGCAGTGCGAGGTGTCCCCAACCGCGTCGATATCGCCGGTCCGGACGCATTTTTGCACGTTCACAAGCCGCTTGCCTTCGGGATGCGACGCGCCCATCAGATACGGAACGAGCGGATGCATGCCGGCGGTGGTAAACAGCACGGTAGGATCGTTCTCCGGGATAAGAGAAGCGGATGGTATTACGGTATGGCCCTTGGACACAAAAAAGTCCAAATACAGTTGCCTGAGTTCTTTGCTGGTCATGGATTTCATATTCTAAAACTGCTCCTTGCGGTTAAAATTTCCTATATAGAATACAGCATGCCGGTTCGCTTTGTCAACGAAACAAAGGGGACACCAAAGAGAAGAGGAATTTGCAGGCGGATATGACGCTTATGATCGAAATAAAAAGAGATCGGAGAGATTTTTCTTAAAAAAAGAAAAAACCACTTGCATTTTCAACGGGTTGGAAGTAGAATCATAAGGCACTCAAAAAGTGCGGTTTGGCGAATCGATGGTATGTCAAGTTTTTGAAAAAAGCATGAAAAAAATGGTTGACATTTAACGCCTCGGTTGCTATACTATAAAAGCTGTCGCGAGAGAGCGGAAGCGAGCCGGGGGAGGCCGGGAGACCGGGCGAAA
>CAYTHS010000158.1:0-4978 GCA_964437665.1 uncultured Oscillospiraceae bacterium | reverse complement strand
AAGTTTTTTTGCACCATGCTGCAACGCGTTTGTCGATCGTCTGAAAATTACAAAATCCATTCAAAAGGAAAGTTCGGAGGTGTTTCGCAACTCATGAAAATCAAAACGCCCGCAACGGCGGGAACAATGGAATCCGGCGATATCATGATCGAAATCGAATCCGGGGAACAACAACACGTAGAAGTTGTGCTGAAAAGTTCGGTGGCAAATGAATTCGGCAAACAAATCACGCAGACGATCCGCGCCGCCGCAAATGAATACGGACTGGAATACGCGGTCATCAACGCGGTGGACAAAGGCGCGCTGGACTGCACGATCCGTGCGCGCGTAGCCGCCGCCTGCCAGCGTGCCACGCAGACGGATACATTCGACTGGGGGCGGACGGTTTGAGCAGACTTCGGCGCAGCATGCTGTTCGTGCCGGGCAACAACCCCGGTATGATGAGCGACGCACATATTTACGGAAGCGACGCGCTCATGTTCGATCTGGAAGATTCCGTAACCATGCACGAAAAGGACGCGGCACGCCTTTTAGTGTTTCACACACTGAAAACCATTCACTATGGAGACTGCGAGCTCGTAGTGCGCGTAAACCCCCTGAGCACACCATACGGTAAAGCGGATATCGAGGCGATGGTTGCAGGCGGCGCACAGGTAATCCGCCTGCCGAAAACGGAGAGTGCGCAGGACATTCTCGATACCGAAGCCGAGATCGAAAGAGCTGAAAAGAAATACGGCGTTACGATTGGGCAAACACGCATGATGGCCGCTATCGAGGGCGCGATCGGCGTTGTCAACGCCTACTCCATCGCAACCGCGAGCAAGCGGCTCATCGGTATCGCACTCGGCGCCGAAGACTACTGCGCTAACCTTAAAACGTCCCGTTCCAAGGAGGGCAGCGAGTTGTTTCTCGCGCGCAGCACCATTGTGGTTGCGGCGCGGGCGGCCGGCATAGACGCCATCGACACCGTATTTTCCGACGTGAACGATGAAGACCAGCTCGTGAAGGAAACGCAGGCGATCAAACAGCTTGGCTTCGACGGAAAGTCCGTCATCAATCCACGCCAGATCGCGCCCGTTCATCGGGTGTTTGCACCGACGGCGAACGAAATCACCAAAGCGCAGCGTATCCTGGCCGCCAGCCGCGACGCGGAGGCCCGCGGAAGCGGCGTGGTCGCGCTCAACGGAAAGATGATCGACCGGCCGGTGGTGATTCGCGCAGAACGCACGCTGGAACTGGCCATCGCTTCGCGCGTGGTATTTGAGGAGGATGACGCATGACGCAAAAACAGGATTTCGCGGCGGAAATCGCCGCCTATGGCAAGCATCCGTACGTGCCCGACGAAAATCCACGGCTGTACGACAAAGAATCCGCGTCGCTCAAAGACAGGATGGCGCACGAGAACAAGATTGTCGAAAGCCTGGAAAAAGCGATCGAACTGGCGGGGCTCAAAGACGGCATGACCATATCGTTTCACCATCACTTCCGAAACGGCGACCACATCGTCAATCTAGTGGTGGATACGCTGGCGCGCATGGGTTTTCGCGATCTGCAGATCGCAGCGTCCAGTCTGGCGAGCACGCACGCGCCGCTGATTCAGCATATCAAACACGGCGTCGTCACGCATATTGAAACCTCCGGCTGCCGGGGAGAACTCGCCACCGCCGTTTCCTATGGTCTTATGGACGATCCCATGGTGTTTCGCTCGCACGGCGGGCGCGCGGCGGCGATCGCAGAGAACGAACTTCACATCGACGTCGCGTTCCTCGGCGCCTCCAGCTGCGATCCATTCGGCAACGCAAACGGATACTCGCGTGAAAACGAAGACAACTCCATCTGCGGTTCGCTCGGATATGCCCGCGTAGACGCGCAGTATGCCGACAAGGTGATCGTGCTGACGGATAACATCGTCGGCTACCCGAACATGCCGTTCGGTATTTCCCAGAGGCTCGTGGACTATATCGTACGCGTGGACGAAGTCGGCGACGCAAGCAAAATCATGACCGGGGCGACGCGCTTCACCAAGAATCCGCACGATCTGATGATCGCCGAAACGACGGCGAATATCATCGTTCACAGCGGCTACTTCTACAATGGGTTTTCGCTTCAAACCGGGTCCGGCGGCGCTTCCCTGGCGGTGACGCGTTTTTTGCGCGAAGCCATGATAGAACGCAACATTCAGGCAAGCTTCGCGCTCGGCGGTATCACGGGCGCAATGGTTAAACTGCATGAAGAGGGCCTGATACGGCGCCTGCTCGACGTGCAAAGCTTCGATCTCGAGGCGGCACAGTCGCTCAAAAATAACCGCTTTCATCAGCAGATCGACGCAAATTATTACGCAAACCCCTACCGGCGCGGCGCGGCGGTCAATCAGCTCGACGTGGTCGTTCTCTCCGCTTTGGAAGTGGACACGGACTTCAATGTAAACGTGCTGACCGGTTCGGACGGCGTGATTCGCGGCGCGATCGGGGGCCATCCCGACACGGCGGCAGGCGCGGCGCTCTCCATCGTCGTCTGTCCGCTCATGCGCGGGCGCATGCCGAGCGTCCGCGCGCACGTGAACACCATCGTAACGCCGGGCGACACCGTTGACGTTCTCGTGACCGATCAGGGCGTTGCGGTGAATCCGCGCAGGCCCGAGATCGCGGATCGGCTGCAGCGGGCGCACTTCAAGATTACCCCCATCGAGAAACTTGCCGACCGCGCCGAGCGCATCACCGGCAAGCCGGAGCCGCTTCCGTTCGGAAAAAAGATCGTGGGTCTTTGCACTTATCGCGACGGCAGCGTGATCGATGTAATCCGCGAATTAACATGACGGATTCCGCGCCGCATGCTGAGCGGCAGCTCGTTTGTTTCGGCTGAACCCGTGTTCGGCTTGGCGGGCACATTCCACATAAAATAACAGGAGGGCAACATGATCCGCTATCACGACCAGGCAGTAACATGGGTCAACGGCCGGCCGCAGCCCGCTGCGAATGCGGACTCTGACGCACGCGAAAAAACCATCGCATACCGAATTCTTCGCGCACATAACGTTTCCGGGGAAGCCGCAAACCTCCGGCTTCGCTTCGATGCGCTCGTGTCGCACGACATCACGTATGTCGGCATCATCCAAACGGCGCGCGCAAGCGGTCTGACGGAATTTCCCCTGCCGTACGCGATGACGAACTGTCATAACAGCCTCTGCGCCGTCGGCGGCACCATCAACGAGGACGACCACCTGTTTGGCCTCTCCGCCGCAAAAAAATTCGGCGGCGTCTTCGTGCCCCCCAATCTCAGCGTCATCCACAGTTATGCACGCGAAGAGCTGGCCGGCTGCGGCAGGATGATCCTCGGCTCGGACAGCCACACGCGATATGGCGCGCTCGGAACACTCGGCGTCGGCGAAGGCGGCCCGGAATTGGTCAAGCAGCTGTTGAAAAACACCTACAACATCCCCGCACCGCAGGTCGTGCTTTGCTATGTCACCGGAGAACCGCAGCACGGCGTCGGCCCGCAGGACGTTGCGCTTTCCCTCGTCAAAGCCGTGTTTGCCGACGGATATGTGAAAAACAAGATCCTCGAATTCGTCGGCCCCGGCGTCCGAGCGCTGCCGGTAGATTTCCGCAACGGCATCGACGTTATGACGACGGAGACTACGTGCTTAAGCTCCATCTGGCAGACGGATGAAACGATCCGCCGCTATTATCAGACGCAGGGGCGACCGGAAGACTACGCCGAACTCCATCCGGAAGACGGCGCGTGCTATGACGCGATGATTACCATCGAACTCGACAAAGTGGAGTGCATGATCGCGCTGCCATTCCACCCCAGCAACGCTTATACCATCCATGAGTTCAACGCGCATGCAAAAGAACTGCTCGCCCAGGTCGACGAGGACGCAGCAAGCCGTTTCCCAAAGGCAAAGCCGCATCTCTGCGACAAAGCGACACAGCGCGGTGTTCAGGCGGATCAGGGGATCATCGCCGGATGCTCCGGCGGACTCTTCGACAACATCGTCGAGGCGGCCGATATCTTGAAAGGGCAGGACACCGGAAACGGTGCGTTCGCGCTTTCGGTCTACCCGACCAGCGTTCCGGTCAGCCTCGAGCTCACCCGCGCCGGTAAAACGGAAGCCCTGCTGGAAGCGGGCGCGGTCATGAAGCCTTCTTTCTGCGGACCATGCTTCGGCGCGGGCGACGTACCCTCCAACAACGGACTCTCCCTGCGGCATACGACGCGCAATTTCCCCAACCGGGAAGGATCGAAGCCCGGCGAGGGGCAATCGGCCGCCGTAGCGCTCATGGACGCACGCAGCATCGCCGCTTCCGCGCGCAACGGCGGAATCATCACGGCCGCGAGCGACGTCGCATATCAAAAAAAACCGCTTCCTTATCATTATGACAGGAGAGCCTACAGGAAACGCTGTTACAACGGCTACGGAAAAGCCGATCCATCCGTCGAACTCATCCTTGGGCCAAACATCACAGACTGGCCAAAGCTCTATCCGCTGACGGAAAATCTCCTGTTGGAGCTCTCCGCCGTCATCCGTGATCCCGTGACCACGACGGACGAGTTGATCCCGTCCGGCGAAACCAGTTCCTATCGCAGCAATCCTCTGCGTCTCGCGGAGTTTACGCTTTCCCGCCGCGTACCGGAGTATGTCGGCCGCAGCAAGGCCGTTGCGGCCGCCGAAGCGGCGCGTCGAAACGGCGACGCGCCGGACGCGCTCAAAACTCTGCTCGGCAAGGTTGGAGACGCGGAACAACTCGCAGCCAGCACTGCGTACGGTTCCTGCGTATTCGCCAACAAACCCGGCGACGGCAGTGCACGCGAGCAGGCGGCTTCCAGTCAGCGTGTGCTTGGCGGCGCGGCAAACATCTGCTATGAATACGCAACCAAGCGCTATCGCAGCAACTGCATCAACTGGGGTATTTTGCCGTTCACACTGCCCAACGGCACGCCGTTCGCCTATGAAACGGGCGAGCATGTATTCGTG
>CAYTHS010000157.1:0-4982 GCA_964437665.1 uncultured Oscillospiraceae bacterium | reverse complement strand
ATGTCTTTATTATACCAAAAAAGTCCCAACAACGGGACTTTTTTGACAGGCTGAAACGCAGGCAATGCCTGCGTTTTTTGTATAAGCTTTTTATAGGCCATTACATGGACCAAATTTGAGGAGACGAAGCAGAAACGGCCAGCGCGCCCGCCTGAATCGCAGCGATAACGTCCTCCTTTTCGTGAATGAACCCGCCGGCAATGATCGGCACGTTCACGCGCTGTTTCAATTCCGCAATCACCTTTGGCAGCAGCCCCGGCAGGATTTCCACATAATCCGGTTTGCTCTGCCCGATCTGCGTCTCGAAACTGCAGAGCGAACGCGAATCCAGCATAAACCCGCGCTGAATCGCCGTCATGCCGAGCTGTTTTGCGCGCCTGATCTGCGTGCCGCGCGTCGAAATGATCCCGTTCGCAACGGTTAGTTTTTTTACTGCGTCCACGGCGATTTCCTTTCCGGAAAAGCCTTCAATCAGATCGAGATGGATTACGCAGAGCTTTCCCGCCGAGCGGACCCGGCTGGTCAGCGCGCCGATATCGAGTATATTGCCCATCAGCAGAAAGACCACCCGGCACTCGGAACGGACCGCCTCTTCCAGCGCGTCTTCGCTGCCGACCGCCGCAATCACGGGGTTGATCTGTAGCTGTTCAAATATGCTTTGCATGCCGTTGCTCCACACTCCGGCCCGCTGCATAAGCAGACCTTCTTTCCTAATATATTATCACATCGAAATCTCCGCCGCACAAGCGTACCAAAAGAAAAATCTCCGCCCGGCGCATTTGACAAACGTTATCGTTGCGGCTATGATAAATGTGTACAAAAGTTCCACTGAGATTTGGAGTTCGGAGCGGCGCACGGTTTTGTTGTGTTCGCTCCTTTTTCCTTGCCGGACGGCTTTTCTTTCCCCGGCGGGCGGTTCAGTCCGGGCCACTATTTCTGATCGATCAACACGCAACAACACGAGGAGGATGACTCAAAATGAAAGAGACCAGACCGTATATCCCCTGGGACATGATCGGCAGCTTTATGACGGACGCGTTCGCAGCGTACGGCGTACCGCGCGACGAGGCGGCCATCTGTGCGGACGTACTCATGGAAAGCGACCGCCGCGGCATCGAAAGCCACGGCTGCAACCGCTTTAAGCCGATCTACATCGACCGCTTTGAAGCGGGTATCCTCAACCCCGTCACCGAATACGAAGTGGTAAAAGAAACCCCGACCACGCTGGTTGTGGACGCGCACGACGGCATGGGCATGGTCGCAAGCCATAAGGCGATGGAAACCATCATCGAAAAAGCCAAAACCTACGGCCTGTCCATGGCGGTGATCCGCAACAGCTCGCATTACGGCATCGCGGGCTACTGGGCGGGCATGGCGGTCGACGCCGGCATGATCGGCATGACCGGCACCAACGCGCGCCCGTCCATCGCGCCGACGTTCGGCGTGGAAAACATGCTCGGCACCAATCCGCTGACCGTCGGCATGCCGACGGACGAGGACTTCCCGTTCATGCTCGACTGCGCGACGAGCATCAGCCAGCGCGGCAAGATTGAATTCTACGCCCGCAGCGGCAAGGATACCCCCGCGGGTATGGTCATCGGCCGCGACGGCAGCGCCATGACGGACAGTCCGGCCATCCTAAAAGGGCTGACCGACGGAACGGCGGCGCTCGCCCCGCTCGGCGGTATCGGCGAAGAGCTGGCCGGCTACAAGGGCTACGGCTATGCGACAATCGTCGAAATTCTCTCCGCCGCGCTGCAGGCGGGCGGCTTCCTCAAGATGCTGACCAACAGGGACGAAAACGGCAATCCGAAGCCCTACCATCTCGGTCACTTTTTCCTCGTGATCGATCCGGAGGCCTTCTGCGGGCTGGATACATTCAAGAAGATCGCCGGAGATATCCTTCGCGAGCTGCGCGTTTCCGAAAAAGCGCCCGGCGAGAAACGCATCTATACTGCGGGCGAAAAGGAATGGATCGCATGGCAGGACCGCAAGGACAAGGGCGTACCCGTCGGTGAAGCGGTACAAAAAGACCTGATCGCCGTACGCGATAAAAAGAATCTGCCGTATCATTTCCCCTTCGAACAATAAAAAGGAGAATCGTTTATGGATTACGCAAAAGAATCCCTGCGCCTGCACAAGGAATGGAAAGGCAAAATCGAAGTAAACGCAACCGTACCCGTTGCGACCAAGGACGACCTTTCCCTGGCCTATACGCCGGGTGTGGCGCAGCCCTGCCTGGAAATCCAGAAGGACGTCGATCTGAGTTATGAACTGACCCGCCGCTGGAATCTCTGCGCGGTGGTGACGGACGGCACGGCCGTGCTCGGCCTCGGCGATATCGGTCCGGAAGCGGGCATGCCCGTCATGGAGGGCAAGTGCGTTCTGTTCAAGTCGTTCGGCGACGTGGACGCGTTCCCGCTTTGCGTCAAAAGCAAAGATGTTGACGATATCGTCAACACGATTTACCTCATCAGCGGCAGCTTCGGCGGCGTGAACCTCGAGGACATCGCTGCGCCGCGCTGCTTTGAAATCGAACGCAAGCTGAAGGAAAAATGCGATATCCCGATCTTCCACGACGACCAGCACGGCACGGCGGTGGTCACCCTCGCAGGGCTCACAAACGCGCTCAGGGTCGTCGGCAAAAAGAAAGAGGACGTACATATCGTCATTAACGGTGCTGGCGCGGCGGCGATCAGCATCACCAAACTCCTGCTCTCGGACGGTTTTGCCGACGTGATCCTCTGCGACCGCCGCGGCGCGATTTACGAGGGGCGCGCCGAGGGCATGAACTGGATTAAAGAAGAAATGTCGCACGTCACCAACCGTGAAAAGAAAATGGGCTCTCTTGCGGACGTGATCAAGGGGGCGGACATCTTCATCGGCGTTTCCGCTCCGAAGATGGTCACGACCGAGATGGTCAAAACCATGAATCGGGACGCGATTATTTTCGCCTGCGCAAACCCTACGCCGGAGATCTTCCCGGACGAGGCGAAAGCCGGCGGCGCAAAGATCATTGCGACCGGCCGCAGCGATTATCCCAATCAGGTCAACAACGTCCTTGCGTTTCCCGGCATCTTCCGCGGCACGTTCGACGTACGCGCACGCGACATCAACGACGCAATGAAAATCGCCGCGGCATATGCGCTGGCAGGCCTGATTTCGGACGAAGAACTTTCGCCGGACTACATCATCCCAAAGGCGTTCGACCCGCGCGTCGGCAAAACCGTCGCCGCGGCGGTCGCCGAAGCGGCCCGCAAAAGCGGCGTGGCGCGCCTGTAATAAGCCGCGAAAACCTTCTTCGGCGTCCGCAGGGTCAACGGAAACATCAGACGCGGGCGCATTACGCGCCCGCGTCAGCCTGTCGAAAAAGCCCCTGGGATTGTTAAGGGTCGTAACCCTTAACTCGCATATTCCGGCTGTGCCGGTTCATCCGGCGCAGTACGATCGCCCATTTCGGGCGGTTTCTCTGTGCGTTTTGCCGCCCGGGAGTCCGAAGGACGAGAGGCAAAACGTGGATCCCCGTCAAAAAACAAGTTTTTTGACGGTCTCACGCGGGCGCATTGCGCGCCCACGTCTTTTTATCGGAAACATTTATCTACCCGTTCAGAAGCGTCAAAGCAACGGGCAGCGCATCCTCGCCATAGGGGACGAAAACATCCGGCACAAGCGTTGTCTGGTCCGCATTTTCATCCGGCCGCAGAAACTGTTTATGTGAAATGACAACCGACACGCCAGTGTTCGGCAGTGTGCAGCTAAGAATATCGCCGTAACTCGAAGGCGCGTTCGCGCTTGGGTACCCGACGATCTGTCCGAGACCGCCGTCCTGCGTCCATACGGCAAGCATGCCCGCCGAGCTGAACGTGCCGTCGTTGACGAGTACGCAAAGCGCAACTCTGCCGTTTGGCTTAGCTCCGTCAAGGCTTGGCGCATAGACGTCTGATCCGCTCTGTTTCAAATAGCCGCGTTGCTCCTTTGCAAGGGGCGAATACCGGATGACGACGCCGTAGGACGGTACGTCCATGCCCAGAGCTTTGAGCAGCGTTTTGCATACATTCGAATCTCCGCCGGGGTTATCCCGCACATCGACGATTACCTTTGTTACGCCGTCGTTCAGCGCCGATTTCAGCTTCCTGCATGCAGTGCGGAATGAAGCGTCCTCTTTGCAGGCGTTCAGATCGAAAACCGCAACGCCGTCTTCCTTGCTGAAAACTGCGGTCGCGTTCGCTCGGTAATTCTGCCGCAGCAGCGCCGTCCCGGAAAAGCCGACGCTCTTATGACTCGTCTGCCCGTTTTCCTCTATCATTATATCGATTTTTCCTTTTTCAAACGCACACCCGGCAAGCGTCAGTATCCCCTCGTTCATCGCCAGCTTGGTATGGTTTGCGTCGCGCGCCGTATCGTTCTCCGCCGGAAAATACCCGTCGATCACGGAAAAGACGGCGTCCGTCGTCACGTTGCCGACCGCTGTGATATGCGCGCCGGTCAGCCGCCCTTCTTCGTCGAGCAGCACAAGATTGTCCCCCTGCGCCGCGCAGCCGATCTGCGCGTAGCGTTTCGTCAGTCCGTTGGAAGCGCTCTGTACGCCGGTATGCGCGTCGTTCAGGGAATTGAGATATTCTGAAACGGCCAGCCGGAATCCGTCTTCGCCGCAGTCTTCGGAAACGGTCCGCAGCAATACTTCCTTTGCCGTAACATATGCTTGCGGATACGGCTCGTCTAAAAAGATCGGATGCGTCTGCTCCAACGTTTCGATCAGCACTTGCGCATCGGCAAGACAGCTCTCTGCATCCGTTGCCGGCGCTTGCACAACCGCCGCCGGTCCTGCACAGCCACAGAAAAACAACACCGCCGCCAGCGCTGGAAAAGCCGCCGCCATAACCCCCCGATACTGCATCTTCATCCTCCAGATCAATCTTTGCTGCGATTAGGGTGTGTTTCTAAAGTCTGAAAGATGCAGTTCTGCTGGATCGGCTTGCAGA
>CAYTHS010000156.1:0-5040 GCA_964437665.1 uncultured Oscillospiraceae bacterium | reverse complement strand
GCACTCTCATCTTCCGCCAGCCTGATTGCTGCAATCATGTGCATTTTATCGCAAGCATATTTTTTAGATTCGCAGCATCAAGAAAGCTATAAATGCATTACGCGCTATAGCACGTCCATCCAAGCATGCTTAGAATACATTGACAACTATTTTACAATGCCGCTCACAGTGGATGATCTGGCGCGTAAATTCGCCTTATCGAATACTACTTTCAGCATTCTGTTTTCGCAGGTCACCGGCACAACCTTTAAGCGTTACACTACACAGAAACGCATCGAGCACGCATGCATTCTGATGATTAGCACAACCCTTTCCTTAAATGAAATTTCACGGATGGCGGGCTATAATGACTTTTCCACTTTTTATCGTAATTTTGTAAAAATAGTTGGCATTTCCCCTTCCGAATATAGAAACGCAAACAAAAATCGCTGACTATCCAAAATATATCAGAAATTCCAAACTGTATTTCCCAAAGCATAGTTCTGCGTGTCATGCAAGACACTTGCAGATGCTGGCAATATGTATAACCCCCAGCCGCTGCGGCGTGAGGAAATGTGCTCATTGAAACGGCCCCGGCTCTATGTCCATCAATCGCAGAACACCGGCTCCGATTTATTTGAACGGTAGGTTTGGGATTGTATAGGAAAACGCTTTGCTTTTGAAAACAGTATTATAGCGTGTCTTTAAGTCTAAATGATGCAGTTCTGCCGAGTCTGCCTGCCGCTCGAGACGAAAACGAAAGCGCAACGGCGCTGCAGCGAGACTTTTCCATGATAATATGCAAGCTGTAACGGCGGAAATACCGTTCGGGAGTATTAAAAATACACCCTAGCCGCACCCCGCTGCCCCCGCTATTCGCCCAGTGATATTCCCAGCAGCCTCGCCTGGTGCAGAAACGGCGAATCCGCAGGAATGTTCTTCAGCTTGCCCGCCACATCTCCGAGAGGGACCGCAACCGTCTCGGTTCCCCTGAGCGCAATCATATTGCCAAACAACCCCTCTTTGACCAACTCGCCCGCCATAGCGCCAAATCGAGAACAGAGCAGACGGTCTGTAGGGGTTGGGTCTCCGCCTCTTTGAAAATGGCCGGGGATAATGGTTCTCACGTCCTGCTCCAATCGTTCTGTCAGAACGTTCGCAAGCCTGCTGCCGGGAGACAGGTACAGATCGTTTCGTTCTTTCTTCGGCAATGCGGCTTCGTCTTTTGTCAGCGCACCCTCGGCGATCGCGATAATCGAGAAATTTTTGCCCTGACTGTTTCTGTGTTCGATTGCCTTTATCACTTTTTCAAGATCATACGGAATCTCCGGAATCAGAATGACGTCCGCGCCGCCGGCTATGCCTGCGCAAAGCGTGATCCAACCGACTTTATGGCCCATAAGCTCAATGACAAAAACACGCCCGTGCGATGCAGCGGTCGTATGGATCGCATCGATTACACACGTTGCTTTTTCCACAGCGCTGTCGAAGCCGAAAGTAAGGTCGGTTCCATAAACGTCGTTGTCGATCGTCTTGGGAATTGTCACCACATTTACGCCGTTTTGACTGAGCAGATACGCCGTTTTGTGCGTGCCGTTCCCGCCGATGATCACCAGCGCGTCGAAATTATGTTTCTTATAGTTCGAAAGCATCATGTCCAGCTTGTTCTTGTTGTTTTCGTTGCGCGTTTGCATTTCTTTGAACGGCTGACGCGACGTGCCCAGAATCGTCCCGCCCTGACGCAGAATCCCGGAAAATTCTCCCGGTCCCATCCTACGCCATTCGCCTTCGATTAACCCCCTGTATCCGTCGATAATCCCATACAGTTTCAGATTCGGGATACAGCCGAAAAGCGTTTTTGCAACGCCTCTCAATACCGCGTTCAGCCCCTGACAGTCTCCCCCGCTCGTTAACAGTCCAACCTTCATGATTGCTCCCTCACATTTATTTGTTTTTTGCCCTTAATCATGATCTTTTACACTATACAGCGCAAATACATACCACTTTTCAACGAAGCAGGACGGATTGTTTACGAAATCAAACCTGCTTCCATCGCTTGTTTACTCAACGTATAGCGACGGGGATATCCGGCGGCCAAGCCATATCAGCGCGCTTGCGAGCGCCCGGCGCACAGTTCGCGTAAGAAACTTCTTCTTATGTGGCCGTTGGGCTAAATAATCGTCAAGGCACTTTTGATACTCAACCATCTGTGCGTTTTTACAGCCGTTCTCCATTTGCAAACGCGCGTAACTGCCGTCAGGCTGCATGATACGGCCTTTTTCTACGTCTTTCATAAGTAAAATCAGCATGCTTTTAACCCGCTGCGCAATTTCTTCATCCCGCACCGGACAAAGGACCTCCATGCGCCGGTCCAGATTCCGCGTCATCAAATCGGCCGAAGATATAAACAGTTTCTCATCTCCTCCGTTGAGAAACCAATAGACGCGCGAATGTTCCAGGAATCTCCCCACCACACTGATGACGCGGATGTTGTCCGTCAAGCCGGGGATACCGGCCTTCAGGCAGCAGATTCCCCGCACGATCAAATCGATTTTTACACCGGCTTGCGAGGCTTTCACCAGCTTGTCGATCATATCCCTGTCGGCAAGCGAGTTCATCTTTGCAATGATATGGCCGCCGCGTCCGTACATTTGCATGCAGTTGATCTCGTTGTCGATCAATTCGTAAAATTTCTGCCGTATGCCGTCGGGCGAAACATCGAAAATCCGATATTCTTCACCGGTATAATCCATGCTGAGCTCCCGGAAAAACAGGATGATATCGCTTGCGATGTCTTCGCTGGACGTAAGGACGCCGACGTCGGTATATAAATTTGCAGTTTTTTCATTATAATTTCCCGTGGCGACATGCGCGGTATGCAGGATGCCTTTCGGCGACCTTCGCGTTATCAGAAGAAGCTTTGCATGCACTTTCACAAAATCGCGTCCGTAGATAACGCGGCAGCCCGCGTCCTCAAGCTTTGCGGCCCACTCAATATTGTTCTCCTCGTCAAAGCGGGCCTTCAGTTCAACCAAAACGGTAACTTCTTTCCCTTTTTCCGCCGCGGCGACAAGATACTTCACAACTTCAGAATTGTTCGATACCCTGTAAAGCGTTTGACGGATCGCGATCACTGAATCGTCCAGAACGGCTTCTCGAAGTAAATCCAGAACGGCTTCAAAATTGATGTATGGGTGAATGATCAGGTAATCCTTTAACAGGATTTGGCGGTGAATATTCGCCCCCTGCTGCAGCCCCGGTACGTACACGCTCTTTACATCCGAGAAAAAATAATCCGTGTACCGTTTCGCTTTTGCGGCGTCGGCCACCGTCCACATCAAGCTCATATCAAGCGGACCATACCGTGTATACACCTGCTTCTGCGTGAGTCCCAACCGGCTGACGAGTTCTTGAGTTAGCCCGCTGGCTGCAGACAGGTTTGTTTCGATACGGACAGGCGTCAGCCTGCGTCTTTTTTCGAGAATTTGCTGCATTGCTGCACGGTAGTCTTCCTCGCTGCCGGCAATTTCATCGTCTAGCTCCAGGTCGGCGTTGCGCGTTACGCGAAATTTCCCGATTTCGAGTACTTCCATCTTGGGAAACATCTCTTGCGCAAATGCTTTCATGATATCTTCCACAAGATAGTACACCACTTTGTCCGAATCAAGGAAAGCGATCTTACCCGCGGTTTCCGGTAACAGCATCAGTCCCAGTTTTTCGCCGCTTTTACGTTTGAGCCGGGCGGCTGCAAAGACCGCTTTATTCGGAAGGTATGGAAAAGGATGCTTCCCGTCCACAATAATTGTTGACAGGATTGGGCGAATTGTCTTCTCAAACTCTCGATGGAGGGCTTCCAGATGATGCGCGGGCAGTTTTTCCGGCTCCAGCCGGCGCACGCCGATCTCGTCAAGCGCCGAAAACAACGTCGCCTGCGTCTCGTTGTATAACGAAATCATACCGGCGGTTTTCTTAAATATCTGATCGAGCTGCTTACGCGGTGAAAGATTGGTTATGTTGTCTTCACTGTCGAGCCCGGCGAGCGCCTGGTCAAACAGTCCGCCGACGCGCACCATGAAAAACTCGTCCAGATTCGAGCAAAAAATCGATAAGAACTTAAGCCGCTCCAGAAGCGGATTGCCCGGGCTTTTCGCTTCTTCCAGCACTCTGCCGTTAAAATCAAGCCAACTGAGTTCTCTGTTGATATACGGAGACGCTGCACTCATAATAAAACTCCCTTGCTTGTCGGCATTCTGTCAATAGCAATCTTCCGGCTGGTACCGTGTCTTTGGCGTCTTGCGAATAAATCATCCGCGGCCGTACACGAGCTGAAATTCAACTATGAAGTGAATCCATACAATATACGCGACGGCCGACGCATCCGTCTTTCCTCCGCTCCTTTTGCTCCCTCTCTCTTGCTGCAGGTTTTCTCGCAAAAGTATCCATCACATTCCGGCGGCATTGTTCGCCCCGGCGCGTATACGCTAAATGACTTTTACATCGTTTGCCGTCAGCCTGAACTTGCAGCCGAGTAATTCTGCCGCGCGTCTGCACATGATCATACGCTGCAAAAATATCTCGAAATAATCCAGCACCGAACAGATCGATTCATCAAGCGTGATATCCAGGTGAATGGCGGTTTCCTCCTTGTCGACACGCAACGCGGATTTTATAGCGGCATAATTCACTCTGTCATGTATATCGAAACTCTCCTTAATGGTGTTTCGCACGCGATTACGGTGAACGTCGCTCTTATCGGCGAGGATCAGCGCGGCGGACACCGGATGAATGGCCGTTCCGGTTTTTTCGTCGTGATGGCCGATCGCCGAAGCTATTATGGCAATGTCCGAATAATGCATGCCGAGTTCCTTTAAAATCTGTCTTGCCATCAACGCTCCGCTGTGCGCATGGTCGTTACGGTTAATGGAATTTCCGATATCGTGCATATATCCGGATATCCTGGCCAGTTCTATCATTTCTTCCTGATAGCCCAACTCTTCCAGCACATAGCCCGCATTATAAGCGACCTTTTGCGCATGCGCTTTCGAATGATCGGTATATCCC
>CAYTHS010000155.1:0-5222 GCA_964437665.1 uncultured Oscillospiraceae bacterium | reverse complement strand
CACCTTCTAATCGAGCAATCTCATACATACTCATGTCCTTAATAAAGTATGCGTAAATTCTTCTTTTTTGCTTTTCCGGCAAGTGGGAGATCAACGTATATAGTTCCTGATACGATTGTTTCCGTGCGCATAGCTCGCAAGGTGATAAAGCTTCGGTTAGCTTTTTATTTTTAAGGTCACCGTAATCCAACGAATATACTTTGTTTCGTCTCATGCGTCGCCTATGTGTTTCTTCTTCCTGTTTATAGGGTTTCATTGCAGCAACAATTTGATCCGGCAGTTCAACTAAGACATCCTGTACATAAAACGGGTAATAATCCCGCAAATTGATCTTCTTCATAATGTAGCTCCTTTTCTATTCAGTTTTTATTTTTCGAATCAAAAAGAACTACGGAGGTGCACGAATGAAAATGCCAATTCTAAAAGGACTTGGCAAAGTATCTACATACAGTTCAAAAGCCTATGAGTTCCAGAATGGTATGTAAATATTCCATTTTATCTAGCTTACGTAATCAGTTCGAGCGCTTGACAACTAGCGCATCACTTTGCATGGACTTATGTTGCCCGATACTATCATCTTCGATTGCAACTCGCAGTTTTAAGTATTGCGTGCAAAAATAACAGGGTAGCAACCTTATGAGAATGTCAAAGCACAGTTACCACTTCCTTTTTTCCTCTACTATTAAAGACACGAAAAAAAGGAAGAATCGGCTTAACTTTTCAGCACAATTAATCCTGTTAATGAACTTCTATGATGTTTTTTATTGCACTTCGTATTTGGATGAAAATGGGCACAAACCAATTGTCATGATAGTCCATGTTGATTTGAAATCTGATTGCACACTACCATATACAATACAGGGCTTATTATTCGATGACGAATCAGCTCTTCCCTAGTTGCTAAATTATCTAGTAGTAAAGCCTGCAATAACTTTAAAATTCCGTATGAAAGTTTTCCCCTTGACTTTTTTCATTTTCGATTCATACGTTCACTATCATCCCGTCCGTCAGCCGATACACAGAATCGGACGCCTCCGCAATCGCCGGGTCGTGCGTGACGATCACGACGCCGTAACCGTGGTTATGGGCAAGATCGATCAGGATTTCCATGATGCGATTCCCGTTTTCCGTATCCAGATTGCCGGTCGGCTCGTCGGCAAGGATCATTTGCGCGCCCGTAGCCAGCGCGCGAGCGATGGCCACCCGTTGCTGCTCGCCGCCAGACAGATTCGCCGGATACCGCCGGTACAGCTTCTTTCGAATGCCGACCGAATTCAGCAGTTGCCTTGCCCGCGCTTTGGTTTCGGTGTCCGGTGCGCCTTTCATATCCATGGGATAGCACACGTTTTCGAGCGCCGTCAGCAGCGGGAAAAGCTGGAACGCCTGAAAAACCATCGACACGTCCTCCCGCCGGTACCGGTCCAGATCAAGCATGGACAGATCCTCTCCGTTAAACAAAATCTTCCCGCCCGATGGCCTGTCGAGCCCGGCCATCAGGGAAAGCAGCGTCGTTTTGCCGCTCCCGGAGGGTCCGATTACCGCGCTGACCGCGCCGCCGGAAAACCCGCAGGAAACGCCGCTGAGCGCTTTCCCGTTTCCGCCTTTATAGCTGTAGCTCACGTTTTCCAATCTCAATTCAGGCATCGTCAAACTCCTTTTGTTCTCGTTTGATCCTGTATGCTTCACTCCCTGATCTGCAGCAGCGACAGCGGTCTTTCCTTTGCAACAATACGTGCCGTTCCGATCGTGCCGAGCAGCAGCCCGGCCAGATAGCCCCCGGCCGCGAGCAGGATCGCCGCTCCGGATGAAGCCATCGCGCTCTTCCAGACGAATAGAGCCACGAGGATTCCCAGCACGACGCCGAGCACCCCGGGCAGAAGCTGCTGCCCGCACAAAACGATCCGTACGCGACGCTTCGGCATGCCAAGCACGCGCAGAATCGCCGCTTCTTTTCGGTTCAGAAGGGTCAAAAGAACGGATAATCCCGCCGCAATCAGAACGGACAATCCCAGCGAAACCGGATAGAGCGTATTCATCAGTTGCAGATTCTTCTCCATTGGTGCAATCGCCTGTGTGAGCTCTTCGTCCCAGCACACGAAATCAAGCGCCAGATACCCGGCGTCTTCGCTCTCGACGATCGATTTCATCTGCTCCGTCAGCGACGAAAGTTCGCGATTCATCTTCGGGTCGATCGAAAACCGCGCCGTGCTGTAGCAAAGTTCTCTTCCGCGCAGATTTTCAAGCGTCCCCAGCAGAGACAACGGCATCAGAATAGGCTCCGAAGTGTCCTGCGTCTGGATTGTGCCGGTATACGTGCCTGCGATCACGGCGTTGATCACGACTTCGTCGCTGTCGTCGCCATAGAGGCTGACGGTATCGAGCAATGATCGATTTAGCTCCTGCATCATGCCGCTGGAAAGCACGACCGGAACAGCCGTTTCAAGGCTTTCCTGTGTCCAGCTTTGCGTGAACAAGTCGGCGCCCCAGCCGTCAGCATAGTCGATGTTCGCTTTCGCCCCGCTATCTGCGAAGAATTCTTCCGGCTGGTCAAAAGCAAGGAGCGTTACGGAACCGATCTCGTCCGCCTCCATTGTCGATCCATCGGCGGCAATCCCCGCCCACTCGGCGGCGGCCTCCAGATAGTCGCTCTCAATCGCACCGCTTGCCAGGATTTCATCCACAGTACTGCCCTTTATGATTCCGCCGCCGGTGCCTTTCGCCGTCATCGAGGGTATCTGTTTCACGATTTCTGCTTCCACAACGGTGGTGTCGTACAGGCGGTCGATCTCCGCGCGGTTCTGCGAAATCGTCATGGCGAGCCAGATCAGCGCGCACGTAAACAGGCATGCAACGCCGATGCCGAGGATGGCTTTGACGCTGGAACGGCAGCAATTTCGGAAGATAAAGCGGGTGACGCGGGATGCCACCGCTTTTTTGTTTTCATGCAGCGTCGGTTGCAGTATGTCACCCTTTTTAGCGGCTTCATGTCCTGCCAAACGGCTAGTGCCCGCCAAAGCAGGTTTGTTGCTTGCCTTTCGGGTCCTGCCTTGCTCTCCCTGCAACAAGTTCAGCACCGGCGTGTGCGCAACGACCCGTACCCCGACGAAAAGACAGCAAAGCAGAACGCAAAGCACAGCGGCGCAAAGCACAATCAACCAGGCGGGTGAAATGGTTACCGTCGGTGTTACGCCGTCCGGAACTTCTATGGACGCAAGCATCTGCTGTGCCTGCCGAATCGCAAAGCGCCAAGACAGCGCGCCGCCAACCGGTATTGCGATGATCCCCATCAGCAGCATCGGAAGCAGCATCTGCTTATTTGCGCGCTTTATCGGCATTCCAAGCGCACGGGAGATTGCATATTCCTTCCTTCGCTGCCAGAGGTAGAGCGCGGCGGCAAGCACCACCGCGACGGTCAGTGCAAGTCCCCATACGACGCTGTTTGTCAGCAGGGTTCGTGTCATCGGCGTTACGGTCGACCAGAAATTCTCGGCGCTGCTGTCGGCAAATAGCAGCGTAAACCCGAGATTCAACAGCGCTTCCTGATTCTCTTCTGTAAAAGCAGCCTGATCCTCGGAAGACTTTAATACAAAGCTGTATTGGTCGGACGGAAGCATCGCCGTCAGGTCTCCGCCGTATCCTTCCGGCATGCACGAATCCGGAATGAACAGCACGACGTTGCGGGAAGTCGGCTGGACCGACTGCGAAGCAAGCATGCCGTAGGTCCCGACGATTGTAAACTCGGCCTCCTGCGTAGGGAAATCTTTCCATCCGACGCTGCTCTCTCCATCCAGAAGGTAGCCGAGCAGGTTGCAGGTCATATTCCGAAACCGCAGGCGGATCGTATCGCCGACCGTGAGGCCCCGCAGCGCCGCAAACTCCTTATGAACGACGCAAACATAGTTCCGGTTCAAATCGTCGTCCTGCGTCAGATAGCGCCCGCTGTCCAGATAGTAGTAGCGCATGGATTGCTGCGTTCGCGGCATGGCGCTCATATCCTTCGTCGAAAGCACCATAACGGCACGCTGATTTTCATCCAGCAGATCGATTTCTTCCTGAATACCCGGATAGGCGGAAAGCGCTTGCCCGACGTCTGTTCCGTCCTCAATTTCCAGAAACCAAACGCCGTTATCCTGCAATTGCTTCAGGTACAGGCAGGACCCAGCGTTGTCCCAGCCAACCCCGGAATCGAACGACGCATTAAAATACGCTTTGATCAGATACTGCCTTCCTGCCGATATGTCGAGAAACGGATTTTCGCCGGAATCTGCCGAACCATCGTAATACAGATCGACGATATCTCCGTCTTCAGCATATTCCGGGTAAGCGGCCAACGCCTGATCGACCGAAAAGCGGATATGATACAGCCCTTCCTGTGTTGTATCGATACTAAGCGGTTCGCCGTAAAGAAACACATCGCTGATATGCAGTCCGCTGGAATAGGTCGACTCCGGGCGGTCACTGGACCATCCATCCACGTCGGCATTGTACACGTCAACAAGATTCGCCGCGCTGGCATGCCGCTTATCTTCAAACGCAACCAGATCGCTTTTTTCGATCTGTTCGGCGGCAAGGACCGCGTTGTATTCTTCCGGGTCGTCCGGTTCGAGACGCCCAACCGATTGATAGTACTCCCCGATTCGCTCCGTTTCGTTTTGAACGATCGCGTATTCCATCGCGCGCGCTGCAAATAAAGCGGTCAGCAGTGCAACTAGCAGCAAAAGCAGCAGCGTTTGTGCCGGCCTTCTGAGAACAGCACGGAAAAATATGTTTCGTTTCATGTCGATACCTCTCATAGGATTCCATAAACTGACTGTCTTGTTAAGTCCTCCCTATGAATGGATCTTTTTGTATGTAAGTTTCCAAATCTATCATCCAGCGCTAGATTCTATTTTTACTCAATTTGCATAAGGCGATGCCTAGCTACCCCTCTGAATCGAAACCCATCCATTTTATAGAATAGCCGTACGATCATTACCGCATCTTCATCATTCTGGAGAATTTGCCAATGATAATGATTGACGTTAGAATCGCAATGATCGCAAGCCCGAACAGCAGCGAGACCCACCACTGCGAAAGTGTCTTTTGTTCTTCGGCCTCTTCTTCGGCCTTTTCTTTTTCTTCATCCGTTTCTTTGACGGGTTCCAGAATCTCTATTTTGAGCTCCACGTTCTCCTGAAACTGTTCACCGTCCGCGTTTTCATACGTGAACTCGCAGGAACCGT
>CAYTHS010000154.1:0-5324 GCA_964437665.1 uncultured Oscillospiraceae bacterium | reverse complement strand
GTCTTTATTATACCAAAAAAGTCCCAACAACGGGACTTTTTTGACAGGCTGAAGGCCGGAATGTTCCGGCCTTTTTGTTACTGCAAGTAACGGGGGCGTTATTTGTCCTTGTTGACGATTCCTTCGATCTTGTCGGCGAGCGAATTCAGCCAGTCGCCTTCGAACAGTTCGATCACGCCCGCGTCGCAGGCGGTCGCGAGGTCCTTTTGAATCGGCAGTTCGCTGACGGAATCGATGCCGAACGATTTTGCAATCTCATCGATATTGCTCCGGCCGAAGGGGCGGATGACGGTTTTGCATTCCGGGCAGGCGACGTAGCTCATGTTCTGCACGAGCGCGAGCACGGGTATTTTCATGATGTCTGCCATGTGCACGGCTTTTTCGACGATCATGCCGACAAGCTGCTGCGGCGAGGTCACGACCACGATGCCGTCTACCGGGATGGACTGAAAAACGGTCAGCGGCACGTCGCCGGTGCCCGGCGGCATGTCGATGAACATCACGTCCACATCGCCCCAGATGACGTCCGTCCAGAACTGCTTGACTGTTCCGGCGAGGATCGGCCCACGCCAGACGACAGGGTCGGTTTCGTGTTCGAGCAAAAGGTTCATGCTCATCACTTCGACGCCCATCTTGGTGGTCACGGGAAAGATGCCCTGATCGGAACCGGCGGCTCTCTGATGCAGGCCGAACGCCTGCGGAATGGAGGGACCGGTCACATCCGCATCCATGACGGCGGTGCGGTATCCGCGCCTGCGCATCAGAACGGCGAGCATCGAAGTGACGATGGATTTACCCACGCCGCCTTTTCCGCTGACCACGCCGATGACCCGGCGCACATGCGTAAGGGAATTGGTTTTTTCAAATAAATCCTCGGTTTGCCGATCGGAACAACTGGCCGAACAGCTCGAACAGTCGTGATTACAGGTTTCGCTTGGTTCGCTCATGAAATCAGATTCTCCATTGGTGTTTATAAATTGGATATGCCAATCAGGCACGACGGTTTCATTATACGCCCCTGCGGGACGATGTCAACCATGCAGGCGCAGAAGCTTAACGCCGCCTTAAATATGCAGGGGCATCGGAAGGCTGATGAGGACGAAAACTGTTCAAAATTTGTTGGTTTGCTAAGCGTGTGGCGATATGCTATGATAGCCAACGAAGGTGAACGCATGACGAAGCAGAGACGCGAAGAATCCATACAGATGCGCAGGCTCCGCATCGCGCGGCGCTCGATGACGTATATCGTGCGTACGCTTCTTTTGATTATATTGGCATGCATCGTGTGTATTGGCGCGTTCCTTACGGCGGAACGGGTATCCAATCTGTATATCCTCGCGTCCGAGGGGATGGCGCTGCGCGCCGACTGTGTGCTTGCCGACGGGGCGAGGAATGATCTGGAGGAGTATTTCACGCTGACATTTCTGGAAAACGACCCCGCTATGTCGGACACAACCTATTCAAACTATACGATTTCCAGCTACAACTACGACCTGACCATCGAAAGGATATTCGTTCTGCCGTGGTCGATGAGCGCGACGGTCACCGCCGTTGAGCGTGTTTCGCTCAAGGGAAGCGTCAACGCCGATCAGCTCGGCGAAGGCGAAAACACGAGCGATTATCCTGTCCCGCAGTGGACGGCGGAGCGCTATAAGATTATATTTATCAACGTCAACTCGCGGTGGTACATCTCGGAATTGTCCATTGTGGAAGAAAATCCCGTTCAAAACAACCTCGGCACGCCGGATCCCGACGAAACGCCGATACTGGCCGCCACGCCGACGCCAAAGCCAACCGCAGAGCCAACCACAGAGCCGATTAACATGCCATGAAGCAAGCACTATTTTCGTCGGGCAGGCCGCTCGTCTGCCTGGCGCCGATGGCGGGGTATACCGACCGGACTTTTCGGCTTTTGTGTAGAGAACGCGGGGCGGACCTCGTAATAAGTGAAATGATCAGCGCCAAGGGGCTGCTTTTCGGAAGCGGCAAAACCCGGGCGCTGTATTTTGCGGCTCCGGACGATGCGCCGTTCGGCGTGCAGCTCTTCGGCAGCGAACCGGAAACCGTTGCCGAAGCGGCGAAGATCGTGCAGTGCGATCTGGGGGAACGGCTGCTGTTTATCGACCTCAACATGGGTTGCCCCGCGCCGAAAATCACCGGCAACGGCGACGGCTGCGCACTGATGCTGCAGCCTGCGCTCGCGGGCGAGATTGTGGAACGCACGGCAAGCGCCGTTCGTGTTCCCGTTTCCGTCAAGTTTCGAAAAGGCTGGGATTTAGCGCATGTCAACGCCGCCGGATTTGCGAAAGTATGCGAACAAAGCGGCGCGGCATTTTTAACCATACATAGCCGGACACGTGACCAGCTCTATGCCGGACAAGCGGACCGCGCCTGCATGGCGGCGGTCAAGCAGACGGTTGGAATTCCCGTAATTGCCAACGGGGACGTGGATTCCGGAGAAAGCGCCCTGGCGGTGCTGCGGGAAACCGGCTGTGACGGCGTTATGGCCGGACGCGCAGCGCTCGGCAATCCGTTTCTGTTTGAAGAAATCCGCTGTGCGCTGACCGGGGAGGTATACACGCCGCCGACGGACCGGCAGCGGCGGGAAACCGCCCTGCGGCATGCGCGTATGGCAATCGGTGAAAAAGGGGATCACGCGATGATCGAATTGCGCAAGCACCTCGCTTTTTACGTGCGCGGCATGCGCGACGCTTCACAGTTACGAGTACGCATTAACGCCTGTAAAACGTTTGATGAACTGGCAAATATATGGTCTTGAATCTGGGAAGCCGCGTTTTTTCCGGAACGTGAAAAAAACGCATAATTTCAGGGAATCCGGGGTTGACATGAAAATTTTGCGCAAATATAATAGGTAAACACGGGCGGACCAACTACAAAAAGCACCCGTATACACGAAGGAGAAAACGAACGATGGCAGAAATCTGGCTTACGCCTGAAGAAATCAAAAAGCGCGAAGAACGATTGGAACATCTGAAGACGACCCGTCGTCTCGAGATTGCGGAAGCGCTCAAGGTTGCGCGCGCGTTCGGAGACCTCTCCGAAAACGCTGAGTACGATGCGGCGAAAAACGAACAGGCGAAAAACGAATATGATATCGTCCAGCTTGAGAACGAACTGAAAAACGCGCATGTGATCGACGAATCGGCGATCGACTACACGACGGTTGGCGTTGGCGCAAAAGTGAAACTAACGGACATGACGACAAAAAAGAAATTTGCATACCAAATCGTCGGCAGTGCGGAAACAGATCCGTTGAACGGTAAAATTTCCAACGAGTCGCCGATTGGCAGGACCGTGCTTGGGCATAAAATCGGCGATGTGGTCGAGGTGACAACCCCAGGCGGCATGCTGAAGCTGAAAGTTACGGCGATTGGCAAGTAAAGCACAGACGAACGGGGGGGCTGTAAGCCCCCTTCCGTTTTATTTGGAAGCATTCGGACATCATAAGCGAACCCCGTTCGGGGAAGTTCGCCGATATACACAGACAGAGGAGAAGAAGAATAATGGAACACCCGCCGATCGAGCAGGAGATGACGCAGGAACAGCTTTCCGAACTGCTACAGATCCGAAGAGACAAGCTGACTGCGCTGCAGCAGGCCGGAAACGATCCGTTTTTGCAGACGACGTTTGACGTGACGCACGCCAGCGAGCAGGTTTTGAGCGCGTTTACCGAACTGGAGGGAAAAACGGTCTCGGTTGCCGGACGCATGATTTCCCGGCGTATCATGGGCAAAGCAAGCTTTTTGCATATCCTAGACGGCAAGGGCCGCATCCAGGCGTACGTCCGCCGGGACGACGTGGGCGTGGAGGCTTATGCCGCGTTCAAGACGTTCGACATCGGCGATATCGTCGGCGTTACCGGTACGGTTTTTCGGACAAAAACCGGAGAAACCAGCGTCCATGCGGTGAAGGTTACGCTCTTAAGCAAGTCGCTGCGGCCGCTCCCGGAAAAATTCCACGGGCTCAAGGACCCGGAACTGCGTTACCGGCAGCGCTTTGTCGACTTGATCGTTAATCCTGAAGTGCGCGCAACGTTTATCAAGCGAAGCCGTATCATTTCCGAAATACGCCGCCGAATGGACGAACGTGGGTTCATCGAGGTGGAAACGCCGGTGCTCAACACGACCGCCAGCGGCGCGTCCGCCCGGCCGTTTGTGACGCATCACAACACGCTGGATATCGATATGTATCTGCGTATCGCCACCGAACTGCATCTGAAAGAGTGCGTGGTCGGCGGGCTGGAGCGCGTGTACGAGATCGGCCGGCTGTTCCGCAATGAAGGCATGGACCCGATGCATAATCCGGAGTTTACGACCATCGAGGCGTATCAGGCGTATACCGACTACAACGGTATGATGGAGTTGGCGGAGGACCTGATTTCGCGCTGCTGCCTTGCGGTTAACGGGACGACGCAGATTACCTATCAGGGGCAGGAACTCGATCTGACGCCGCCGTACCGCCGCCTGACGATGAACGAAGCGGTGGTGCAGGCAGCCGGCGTGGATTTCTGCGCCTGCGCGACGGACGAAGAAGCGCGTGAAAAAGCAAAAGGGCTTGGCATGGAGATAAAGGACAAGACGGCTACCCGCGGGCAATTACTGGCGGAGGCGTTTGATGCATTTGCAGAAGCGACACTGTTGCAGCCGACATTTATCATCGATTATCCGGTTGAAATTTCGCCGCTGAGCAAGCGTAAGCCCTCCGCGCCGTATCTGACCGATCGGTTTGAACTATTCATTGCGGGGCATGAGTTTGCCAACGCGTTCTCAGAACTCAACGATCCGGTCGATCAGCGCGGCAGGTTCGTCCAGCAGGCACAGGAACGCGCCAAGGGCGACGACGAGGCCATGATGATCGACGAGGATTTCTGCACGGCGCTCGAATACGGTTTGCCGCCGACGGGTGGAATTGGCATCGGTATCGACCGGCTGGTTATGTTGCTGACTGACGCGGCGAGCATCCGGGACGTGATTCTGTTCCCGACGATGAAGCCGGTGAAATAACCGGCGAAAACGGTACAGAAAAGGAAACCTTAAAAAACCGCTTCCGTAAGGGAGCGGTTTTTCGGTTTCAGACAAGATATTGTATATTATTAATTATTTCTGAAATCAGGAGAATACAGGAGATTGAGAACAAACAAAGTATATATTTTTAAATAACAGTAGTTATTCAAACAATATCGCATATATTGCGCGATATCTGGTGCAAGTCCGCTTTGTCTTCGCGGGGTTGTTTTGCTATACTTGGGAAGCTGTCGCGAGAGAGCGGAAGCGAGCCGGGGGAGGCCGGGAGACCGGGCGAAA
>CAYTHS010000153.1:0-5387 GCA_964437665.1 uncultured Oscillospiraceae bacterium | reverse complement strand
CGGCGAAGCGCAGGCGATGGTGATACAGCTCGGCGACTACGGCACCGCTGTGAAAAACATTCAGAAGAGACTCGCGGAACTCGACTATATGACCAGCGCGAACGCAACGGGTTATTTCGGAGAGATCACCGAGGATGCGGTCAAGGCATTCCAGAAGAGGAGCGGGTTGACACAGGACGGAAAGGTCGGCGCGGTTACGCTGACGATGCTGAATTCGTCCAGCGCGAAAAAATCCACGACCAAGCCGTCTTCCTCAAAGGAATCCTCCAGTTCCAGCTCGTCGTCGGGCAGCTCGTCGTCCTCGGGTTCGTCGTCCTCGTCGAGCGGAAGCTCCAGCAGCAGCGTGTCCAACAAGACCGGCGTTGAAAAGCTCATCGCATTGGCGCAGAGCAAGCTCGGCAGCAAATATGTACGCGGTGCGAAGGGCCCGAACAGCTTCGACTGCTCCGGTTTCGTTTACTGGTGCCTGAAGAACTCCGGCGTAAGCATCAGCTACATGACGTCCATCACCTGGCGGACAACCTCGCGGTTCCAGCGCATATCGAGCATGAGTTCACTCCAGCGCGGCGACATCCTGGTGTTCTCCGGCAGCACGTCTTCCAGCGGCCACGTCGGTATTTACATCGGCAGCGGAAAAATGATCGACGCCAGTTCCTCGCAGGGCAAGGTGCGCACCTCATCGACGGTGCTCAAGTCCGGCGGATATTGGCAGAAGCACTTCATCTGTGCATACCGCGTATTCTAACGCAGGTTGGACCGCGCGGACGCAGCGTAATAAAACGCCGCGTCCGCGCGATTTTTCATACAGTGGGTTCAAAACAGAAAAGGGGGTCGCTTCCATGTGTAAACTCGGCCCGCTGACGGCGGCGGTCGTCTGCTTTCTGACGCTGCTGCTCGCGCCTGCAAGCGCGCAGGCAAGGGACGAGCTGAAAAACGAAGATCCGGAGAAATACTATATCCTGCTCGATTTGCGCAACCAGCTCGTCACCGTATACGAACGCGACGGCGACGGGGAATATACCCGGATCGTACGGCAGTTTCTCTGCTGCTCCGGACGTACGGACGTGGACGAGGAAGACCCGGAAGACGAGGCGACGCCGACCCCGAGCGGCATATGGAAGATCGCAGGTCGCGAGCGCTTTGGCAAGTTCGCCGATTTCCGCGGCGAATACGCGCGCTATTGGGTGCAGATCGTCGGCAATATCTATTTCCACTCGCTTTTATACGGCGACCGGTCGGCCGACTCGCTGAAACGCTCGCCATATTACAGCATGGGCGAGAACATCAGCCACGGCTGCGTACGTCTCTATGTGGAGGACGCAAAGTGGCTCTATTACTATGCCTGTCCTGGTACGACCATCCATGTTTCTTCGTCGGAACCAAGTCGCCGTGCGCTGAGAAATGCGCTCAAAAGCAAGCTTTCGTTTTCCGAATACAATGAATTTCAGAAAACCATTGTGGACGACGAACCGGAATTGCCGAACCGCAGCGCATGGGTTACGGTCAACGGCGCGCGCCTGCGCAAGGGCAGCGGCGCTTCATTCGACTCGGTCTGCAGGCTGAACGTGGGAGACGAGCTTGAGGTGCTGATTGAGAATGATATCTGGATCAAGGCGCGGTTCGGCAAATACGAAGGCTACGTCATGCGTGGATATGTTACTTATACCGAAGGCGTGATGGACACCAGCGAAACCGCCGATCTGGTCAAAACGACCGAGTGGCTCTATGCCGGCCCGGACGCGTCGTCGGTTATCTGCAAAGTGCCGGCGCGTTCGTCCGTGAAGGTGCTGGAAATAACCGAAGACGGCTGGACGAAGCTGGAATATCAAAACGAAACCGGCTATATCCGTTCGGGACGGTTTACTACCGGCTGGGGGCTGATCCGCAACTGACGTTTCCAGCGGGACAACCCGGCGCTTAACATATGGGAAAAACTAAATAATACGCCGCCCGGCCAAGGCGGCGTATTTTGCGCTAGAACGCATTTTTCAGCAAAAATTCGGCCGATTTATACTGACTGTCTTTATAGAATTTTTTAGTATAAGGAGAATAAGTCGTGACCGTGATGCCACGTGTTGCTGGGTCAAAGCACAGAAGCCTGATCTGCCCGCAGTTGACGGAATAGTCCTGATAATTGCAGAGCATTGCGTATACGCTTCGGTCCGGGACGCCGTCCCCGTCGTCGTCGATCTCATCGAGACGCACGCCGGTCTCCCGCACATGCCCGCTAAGAATGAGCCGTATGTTTGGATTGGGTTCTACGACGGAATGGAATATCTCTTCGCCGGCGTTGGCGAATTCTCCGTTCGGTTTGATGTATGCATGAAACAACAGGATTGCGACGGAATCCCGATGCGCTTCCAGGACCCGGTTCATCCATCCGGCAGCCATCGTTTCGCTTTGCCAGCCCGCGCCCAGCAGCAGGAAATCGGTACCGCCCGCTTGAAAGGTCATGTACGCCGCTCGCCCGCGCATAAATGTATTTTCACGCGGAATGGACCTGATGTACGGCTGCATGAGATACGCAGCGTAATCGCCGCGCTTAACCCCGAGATCGTGATTGCCCGCAACCGGGAAATAGGGAAGCACATCCTGAAAGCAACGAAAACATACGTCAAAACGCTCCCATTGTTTCGGAGAAAACCCGTTGTCCACGATATCGCCGGTCTGCACAACATAGACGGCGTTGCTCTTGTCTTTGCGTTCGGCAATCCAAGTGCCCATGCTTTCGAACGCACCGGGAAAATCGTGATAAGCGATCGACTGTGTATCGGAGAGCCAGACGATAGAAAAAGGCGTCGGTACCGGCGTGGCAGACGGCGCGGCGGCCGGCGCAGGCGTGACGGTTGCTTTCGATCGGAGGTCGGGAGATGGTTGCGCGGAGGCAAACGGACGGCATCCTCCTGAAATAAAAAAGAGAAGGCATGCGGCCGTAAGCACGAGATAAAAAAAGTAATTTCTTTTCACGGACGTATTGTAACATACATTTTGTGGGATGCAATAGCAGCCGATGCATTTTGCAACGGTAATTCTTTTGTGAAAATATGGGCGTCGCGTGCGACCGGGCGGGTATTCGCAGCATTACGACTTGGCCGGGGAGTAACGGAAGACCGAGGGCCCGATCTGCGCGTTTTCCACCGATTCGCCGGAAAGCAGCGCTGCCGCACCCTCGTAGCAGAGCACGCCCGCCTGCCGTTCGTTCGCGCCGACTATGGCTGTAAGTACCGGAGAAAGCCGCAGGTCCGCGCCGCCGCTTGACGATGCGGCAAACACCTCCATGTCCGTGCGGCCAAGCCCAGCCAGAACGTTTGCCGCGGCCGCCGCGAGGGCGCCCGTTTCGGCGAACACCGCGTCGATCATGCCGGGATAGAAATCCTCCAATTGCTCGCCGAACCATTCCGCCGCGGTCTGTTCGCTGCGGTTTCCGATATATTCCGCTTTGGAAAAGACGCGTCCGTTCCCGCACGCACGTTTCCAGACGGCGTATGCGCCGCTTGTTTTACTTGTAAAAAAGCCGATGATACGCACGGGCGTTTCGTGCGGTGGATATTCCACCGCCAGCGTGAGCGCGTCGGCGGCGGCGTTAAGTCCGAAATACGTCAGGTGCGGCGTGTCCGGCGCAACCGCCTGGCCGTTTGCGGCGTATACAAAAACGGGAAATTCGGGTGCGGCGAACCCTCCCGAAGCGTCGCCGAGATACACGATTGCCGCCGCCGTACCGTCCGGAAGCGCCGGGGGGAGCGCGTCCGCGCCGCCGGCATAGAATTCGACGGGATACGCGCCGCCGGCCGCCGCCTGCAAAACGCCTTTCTGGAATGATTCGGCAGTTTCGGCGCCGAATACGGCAACGATTTGTTCTTCTGCTTTTGGTGCCGGAGCGACGGAAAATGAGGCGGTGGCCGTCGTTTCCGGAGAGGGGGAAGGGGTCGGCGCTTCGGGCATGCACGCGGCCAACGCCGCGACAAACGCGAGCAAAGTAAAAAAAAGCAGGATCCGGCGGAAATATTTCATATAGCCAGTATACCATGAACTGCGGATGCAGTAACATTTGTTTCAACGGCATAAATCCTTTAGTAGCCTGTTTTTGGCAATTCGGTCCGTGGGCCTGTCGCTCGGGAGCGAGTGAAAAGCCGCCGCATCCGGAGGGGTGCGGCGGCTTCAGTCTGTTAAATAATCCTATGGGATTGTTACGGGCGCAGTCTTTGACTCGTCTGCTCGGCTGCGCCGGACTGCCCGGCTCGAGCGTTTTGTGCGATTCGTTGACACGGAGAAGGGTCTCGCCGTTATGCTTCAGGAACAGCCGTTTCGGGAGCGCCGTAGAGCAGTTCGTTGAGCGAATCGGCCGCCTTGTCCAGGTCGAAGTCCAGCAGGCTCGTCTTCACGCCGTTTTCGTCTACATAGCTTCGGTAGGTCCCTTCGGCGGGGACGGTGGTGCTCACAAAGCTCATCTTGCTGGCGAGCAGGACCTTGGCAAGATCGATCATGGTGTCCAGCTTCATGTTGGTGGAAATATAGTTGGCCGCAAATGTGATGAGCGCAGTTACGCTTTGCTCATTCATTTGGGTGGTCACCTTTTCGTACACCAGCATGATGATCTCCTGCTGACGGCTGACGCGGTCGAAGTCGCTGCCGGAGCCGCCCTCGAAGCCGGTGTGACGGTTGCGCGCATAGATGAGCGCCTGCGCGCCCGTCAGGTGCGTGATCCCCGGATCGCTGTGGATGGTGTCCGCATTGCGCACGATATCCGGTTCGTTGACGTAGGAGCCGCGGATGCGGTCGTTGATGAAGTTGATCTCGGCCTGATCGAGGTCCACGTCGATGCCGCCGATCTGGTCGATCAGCGCGGCGAAGCCGTCGAAGCCGATGCAGACATATTCCTGAATATCGAGGTTGAAATTACCGTTGAGGGTGTTGATCAGTTCGCCGGGGCCGCCGCCGCCGTAACCGCCGCTGTATGCGCCGTTGAGACGGTTATAGAAAGTGAAACGCCCGCTTTTACCGATGCGGTGGACACGCGCGTCACGCATGAACGAAACGAGTGTGATCGTCCCTTTGTCCTTGTTGAGCGAGGCGAGTATCATGGAATCGGATCGTCCCTCGTCGCTTTCGGCTCCGGTTTCGCTTCTCGAATCGGTGCCGACAAGCAGGATGTTGACGATTTCTTCCGCCTTGGTTTCTTCTTCGTAAATAGGCATTGCCGTTGGCGACGGAGTAGGATCGTCCGAAACGACGGTGATTTCCTGTAGTTCGGGGTCGCCTTCTTCGACCGACTCCAGATCCGGTTTTTCAACGGTCTGTACCGCGTCGGCACGCATGCTGCCGATCACATACCAAGCAAGACCGCCGACTGCGAGCACGACGGCAAGCAGCACGATCAGCACGACTTT
>CAYTHS010000152.1:0-5394 GCA_964437665.1 uncultured Oscillospiraceae bacterium | reverse complement strand
GCTTCGGCCGCAATCATCGTTCCCTGTACGCCGCCAATACCGATGCCGCCGTCAATCCGCCCTTCTTCATACATCGCTTTTGTCTGCGCATATGCAAGTTTGCGCATCAGGTGGTGCGCACCGTTCTTGTCCAGCGCAAGGAGATCGTCCTCAGTCTTACCCAGCCGCCGGAACATCTCTTCCCGCAAAGCACCGAATCCGTCCGCACTCTTTGTAAGCCCGCAATCAAGGATCATTCCTTTGCAGTGAAACTCCTCAACGGCGTGTTTAAGTAAAACAGCCTCGCTGAGTTTCGTATCCAGTGTTGCATAAATCAAAATGTGTTTCATACGTTCCCCCGTAAGCCGGATTCCATCACTATTTATGGCAGCAGGTGCAGTTTCACGCCCATCCTGGGATTCTCAAAAGCCTCGACCCCTCTGGAGAGCGGCAACTGCGTTACGATCTGTTCATAATCAATTCGCCCGTCGGCAATCATGTCCAGCGCGAGAGCAAAATCGTCCTTCGTGTGGCATTGTGTGCCAAAAAGCCGCAGTTCACCGGTAACGAGCTGCAAGAAGTTCACTTCCGTTTTCACATCCCCCAGCGCAACAAACAAAAAGTCGCCGCCGGAAGCCAGCAATGAAAGTCCCTGCAGCCTCGTCGCAGACAGCCCCGCCGCATCCACCGCCAGACCGTACGGCTTACCGCAGGATAATTCCAGTGCGCGGGCCGATACGTCTTCCCGCGCGGAATGCAGCACGGCGTCCGCCCCAAGCCGCCGGGCGCGCTCCAGCCGTTTTTCGTCGATGTCCGCAACCGCAATGAACTCCACCGCATCTCGAAGAACAGAAAGTATCAGCAACCCGATCGCCCCTGCGCCGAAGACGACCGCACGCTTGTATCTTCGCCCGCCAAGCCGGTTTACCGCATGCACGGCGGTTGCCGCCGGTTCCGCCAGCGCGCCCTGCTCCACCGGCATGCCCGCGGGAAGCGGTATAACGCTCTCCGCCGGCACGGCGATGTACTCAGCAAATCCACCGGGAATTTCGCCGCCTATCAGCCGTATTTTCCGGCACAGGTTGGTCCTGCCGCTGATGCAGGCGTCACAAATCCCGCAAGATACGAGTGGTTGTATCGTCACCGCTTCTCCGGTCTCAACGGCCGTCACATCCGGCGCGCATTCCACCACGGTCCCGGCCAGTTCGTGCCCGATAATCCCCGGCAGCGACCAGGAATTCGCCATCCCTTTGTGGACATGCATATCCGTGCCGCATATGCCGCAGGCCGCTACACGCAGCAATACCTGCCCGCTTTTCAGAAGCGGATTCGGAACCTCCGTATAGTATACAGAACCGTCCTTTTTCATCACAATCGCGTTCATTTCATCGCCTCCGCCGTCTCGCAGGTCCGCCAGACGGAATCATTCATACAGTTTCAATGTCAATATCTCAAACGGTGTGTAACCAACTTCCACATCTCGCTTTGAAAAGCGCAGTTCCTCCACCGGCTCTTCGAGGATACTCGTCTTTTGGGCGGCGGACCCGTCCCGGTACCAGGTCATCTTGGCTTTCCCGCGCGTGTTCTCCGCCTCATACGCACGAATAATTGTAGCGTCGTCCGTTTCCGCCCGTTTTACGGTATCGATCACAAGCGCCTTTTGGTCGCAGTTGATGAAACTGCAGGTTTTATTCGTGCCGTCCGGTTCGTTTACTGTGTAGGCACAAAGCGGGTTTTTCAGTTCCGCCGAATGGCGTCTTGCCCGCGTCAGTCCGCTTCCGGCATGTGGAATCAGATGAAAAGCGAACTTATGAACGCCTTCCTCTGCGGTTTCATCCGGGAATACCGCGCCTTTTTGCACCGTCATGCTGATTTCGTCTTCAAAGACGCGGACGCCGTATTTACAGTCGCAGGCGATACTCATGCCGTAGTCGCCTTCCGACAAATCGGCAAATCCCTGCATGCAGGTTTCAAAGCGCGCCTCGTCCCAGGACGTGTTGGCGTGGGTGGGGCGTTCAACACTCCCGAACTGCGTTCCAAACGATGCACGATGGCTGTTGATTACGACCGGCACGGCGACTCTGAGCAGTTTCTGCCGGTCGTGCCAATCCAGTTCGCAATCGATATGCAAAGCGCCTGCGTTCGGCATCAGTTCGATTTTTTGACGAATCTCGCTTCGTCCGATTTTATGATATATTCGTAAACCGCAGGCGATATCCCCAACGCGATACGGCTCAACCCTGCACGCATGTGCAGTCTCGAATCCTTTCTCCCGGTATGACGCGTCGATGTCCCACGCGTCCCAATCCGGCGGCCGGTCTTCGAAGAGCCGCCATTGCAGCGCCGGGCGAGCTTCGGCAATCAGCTCGCGTCCGGCTGTTCTGTCAAGCAAACGTACCAGCTCTCCGCAAGGATTGAATTCCGCCATTATTTGTTCGTTTTCCAAAACATACCCCTCGTCCGACACCGCATACGGATTCGGCTCCTCCGATAAAACAAACGGTGTTTCCCCGCTTTGCGTAAGAGCGGCAAATCCGTACGGCGGAACGTTGTCGATCCATACGAACAAAGCGCCCCCGCGTTCAACGGCGGCCAGCCGACGGCCAGCAAACCAAAACGCACCGCAGAAATCATCGCAAGGAAGCCGCACAAATCCGCTTTGCGGTTCCCCCGTTGCATTGACAACAATCCATTTTGCGTCTCTAATCGCCAGAATGCCGAGCGCATTTGCCGATTTTGCTGCAATTTCATCACAAATATCAAGCACGCGTTCATAAACAAGTTTCGCGTCTTCATACACTGCGTGGATCGACGAACCGGGAAGAATATCGTGAAACTGATTCAGGCAAACCGATTGCCAGGCTTCGCGCAGCCGCCGGTGCGGGTACGGTATACCCGCCGCGTCCGCCGCCCAGGCGGCAAGGAATTCCGCCTTGTGCAGCGCCGACTCGCAGCGCTGGTTAAGCCGTTTTGTCTCCGCCTGCCCGGAATATGTCCCGCGGTGCAGTTCAAAATATAGTTCTCCACGCCATACCGGTAAAGCAGCCGAATGCCGCACTCCCTGAAAAAAATCATTAAACGTTCCGCGTTCCACTCTTGGGAGCCCCGGTATCCCCGGATCCTCCATAAGCGATCCCCGCCGTACCATGCTTTCATTCGGACCACCGCCGCCGTCTCCCATGCCGTATGCGATCAGAAATGAATCCACGCCATGCTTTTGCACCAGAGATCGCTCCGTTATGCAGAGCTCCTCCGCCGAGAGGTCCGCGCTGTAAGTCGCTCCCCACCAAGCCGGCTTGCAGACGGACACGATATGCGAAAGCACCTCGGACCCGTCCAGCCCTCTCCATCGAAACGTTTCCGCCGGCATCTTGTTGGACTCGTTCCATGTCAGCTTTGCCGTCGAAAAATAAAGCAGACCGGCGCTCTTCATCAATTGCGGCAACTGTGCACAAAAGCCAAACGTATCCGGCAGCCAGACGACGGGCGATCCCGTGGAACCGAATGTTTCCTGCATATACGTATGGTAGAGCAGCATCTGCCGGACAAGGGACTCTCCGCTGGTCACATTGCAATCCGGCTCGACCCACATCCCGCCGAGAATTTCCCATTGTCCCGTCTCAACGCGTGCGCGGATGCGTTCGAACAACGCCGGATAGCGTTCCTGAACCCAAACGTAAAGCTGTGCCTGCGTCTGCGAAAAATGAAAACCCGAATCGATTTCCATAAGCCGCAGCACGTTGGATATGGTTCTGGCGGCTTTTTCTTTCGCAGTTTCCGTTTGCCAGAGCCATGCAAGGTCAAGATGTCCGTGCCCGCATGCGGTCACACGCCAGAGCGGTCCTTTCTGGAACGCGCCAAGTGCCCTCTTCAGCTCGGCGAGCGCCTTCAAAACACTTTTTTCAAATTCGTCATCCTGTGAATCATCCAGATTCAGCCGGAGCAGCGCTGCGTCCAGACAATCGAGCAGCCGCGCGCGCAGCGTATCATCCCCGCATGTCGCCGCCGTCTCCATGCACAGATCGGCGAGCATATGCAGTTCACGGGCTGTATCTAAAATCTGACCCGTACCTAAAAATCCAGTCTGGTACGCTTCGTCCCGGATCCCGGTCCAGCCGCAAAGGCGCAGGCGGTGGACGGCGCCGTCCGCAAATCGCTCTGACAGCGTCCACACATCATGATTGGGATCGACGCCGAACACAATCTCGCCGTCGATCTCCGCCCGCGCCTCCGGACCATAGAGAAACGCAAGTTTTTCGAGGGAGGAACTCCTGCCCAGACGCAGGATCAGAGCGGGCAGTCTATGCGCCTGCTGCGTGATGGAGAAGTCTCCCTCCACCTCAAACCGGTGGCGTGCACCGCTCCATACGCGCCTTTCCGACAGTTCAAACGGGTGCTGTGCATGCTGTCCGGCGTCCGGAGCGATCCATCCGGACAGTGTTACCGGCGTACAGGGCGCAAGGCTCCTTTGCTCGATCAGCGTAAGCCTGCTTTTCAGTTTTGCAATCAGCAAAGACTCTTTCATGCGTGTCCCTTCCCGTCGGTTCGTTCCCGCGCGTCAGGCAATCATCCCTTGACCGCGCCTTCGATCATACCGCTCATTACATATTTCGAGAACAATACATAAAGGATCACAAGCGGAATCATCGCCATAGAAAGCGCGGCAAGCAGCGCGTTCCAGTTCGTTGAAAACTGCCCTAAAAACTGCTGCGCCCCCAGCGTTACGGTCATGACGTCCTTCGTGCTCGCAAGAATCAGAGGCCACCAGATATCGTTCCAGATAGGGGAAACGGATAGCGCGGCGACGCTCGCGATCGCCGGGCGTATGAGCTTTACACACATCAGATAGATATGGAACTCACTCGCCCCGTCGATCCGCGCCGCTTCCTTCAGCGTCGAAGGAATCTGCCGGAAAAACTGAGTTAAGATAAAGATCGCCAGCGGCATTCCTGCAACCGCATAGATCAGAATCAACGCCCAAAGCGTGTTGGTCAGCTTCAGCGCTGTCATGATCTTGAGCACGCCGACCGAGCCAAGCCTGATTGGAATCATGATTCCTAAAATAAAATAGATGAACAGCACGTTGTTCCCCCGGAAACGATATTCCGTCAGCGCGTAGGATACGAGCGATCCAAGCAGAAGGATTAGAAACAACGCGCATACGATAACGATCAAGCTGTTCTTGTAATACAGTACGAAATCCGAGCGTAAGAATACCGTCGTATACCCGATAATGTCCCAGGTTTCAGCCGTAGGGAGCGCATATGGGTGATTGAAAATCGCCAAACGCTCTTTTACCGAGTTCATTACGATGATCAGTACGGGGAAAAGCGCAGCGGCAGCGGAAAAAATCAGAATCGCATGTTTCACGACAGAAGCGACACGGGTTAATATGCGTGCTTTTGTATTGACATT
>CAYTHS010000151.1:0-5411 GCA_964437665.1 uncultured Oscillospiraceae bacterium | reverse complement strand
CTGCTTGATCAGTAACTCGGAGTCTCCAATTTGCGAACTTTTGTTGACAGTACCCGCAGAAATATCGGACATAGGCCGGTATCTCCGTCCGTTTTATATAAATAGTATTGATCGATTTTGTTTTAATATAAGCCCTTTTATTGGGTCTGGCATTGCTACAGCCATATTCCCAGCAGTTCTTTTACCTGTTTTTCAACACGCAGCATTTTTGCATACTTCATAAGTACCGGGATATCTTTGCCAGCATCAAAGATAAAGCCTTGGATGGCCTTGTTGAAAATCTCTCGGTCCATTTTGTTTCGATATTTCAGGCAATCACAGATTGTCCTTTCTTTGCTATAAATGGCCATCTCACAATCATCTATTACGATAATTGATCGCCCAATATGCAGTAGCTTTTCTTCCCAGTAATAAGGCTTGATTGCGGGATAGTCAAGATTGTAGCGAGTTTTTCTGGTGTTTTTGTCAACCGCGATATGCCAGGCTGCGGGCGTGCGATCACTATATTTATGATAAAACAAAGCGGTGTCCATGCACAGAATCGCTTCCGGAAACAGCTGGTGAATCATGCTTGCTTCAGAATAATCAGTTTCATCAACCAAGCGATAATAGCCGCGTTTAATTTTCTCGATCGTTTCATTTTACATGAGTGTCTGTATATCCGCATAATAAAGCTTGGCATCATGGAGTTGGGCAGTTGTCATAACCCCACCATACTTGGAAAAAATCAATGCCAGTTGCTTTGCACTAATCACTTATTACCCTCTACTAAACCGTGATCTTTTTTGTTACAAGCGGACGTATTAATAGAATCAATATGCTATTATTTTGCGACAACGTCAATATCATTGAGAAATGCAAATCTTCAAGTAAATAAATTATATATTTTTCAGATTGCGCTCAACAACTTCACGTTAAAACATGGGTGCTCTTCTATATGTACGTTTAGTTGTCTCCATCGCCTTAGCCTTTTTGAATATTCCTTAACGATGGGATGGTTTTATGCATTGTTCTTTACTCGAATAGCAATCAATCCAGGTGTCATGCATAACGACGTCCGAATACCGCAGAACCGCGAGGAATAAAAGCAATACACTCAGCATAGCGGCCATGTTCTCGATATTCATCGTAACACACGTATTTTATGTCTGTTCATAATGCCAATTGAGACGAGCAGCTGATATAATAGTCTCTGGCAAGTATCATGGATTTCTGAGCTTGTTCAAGAAAGCAGCGGAATGGTTGAAATAAAAACGCAGGGGGTATCCTTTCATCCCCCGAGTAAACATATTTGTGAGATAGCAGCAATGAACAACGAGCAACCACAAAGCGCATATCGATACATCTGTCAGGCAACCATCGATTATCCCGGAACGCCTTATTCTTTTCAGGATGTTCGTGAAGCGGGAAAACAGAATGTATTGTTTGCACTCTTTGGTGCGAAGCTTTCTTATCAGGATCAAAGTAAAAACGCCAAAACGCTCCTCGACGAATTGCTGCTATGCGTACCTAAGCAAATCCTGTCGGATCGTTTGAAAAGATTGCTATATGATCCTCCGGTATTCACATATGCCTCAGCATTCATCTTCCGAATGCGAACACTTCTGGACTCCGGCGCTTTCCAGAAAGAGCAGCTATACCAATACGGGCTGATGCTCGCAAAAGATCGATCGCTTAACGAAGAAGTCAAGCTTGGCATCTATATCCTCGGTCTTTTTAAAAACGATATTACTACTTCCGTTCTTCGGACATTGGGGCTCCACAGCGAATTTACCCTTCCTGCGCTGACAGCGATGCACAATTGGCCCGAGTCCAACGATATTACTTTTGACTTTGCAAAGAGCACCACGGGATATGGCAGACTTGCATCCGTTTTTCGTATGCTCCCGGTCACCTGCGAACAGCGGGACTGGCTGTTTTTCGAGGCGCTCCGAACGCCCGTGGCAAGAAGCCGCATCGCCCAATATGTCATGAATCTGCCGGACATGGAACACTATCTTGAATCGCTGCTCATCGACGAAACGTCATACACGGCTGTATCGAGACTGTTTACATATGCGTTTCTGGAGACAAATGCGAAGACCTTCTGCGTAAGCAAGTCGCTGATAACGAAATATATCCGTCGAACACGAGCATGCGCGAAAAATTTCGTCGATCAGGCGGCACTCGTCATGATTGACCGTTCAATGGCGCCCCATTGGGAACAGGTCGGCGTAGACGTCGCCGGACAAAACGGCTGGAGCAGTAACTACGAAAACCATATCCTCGAGCAATGCGAAAAGAATCGACGTTCGCTGGCGTACCGCCGAGCCCTGTTGCTCAACGAAATGGAATCCCCACAGGAAGATAACTCCGTGATTATAAAAGTACTGGAAACGTATGCGTTTGATTCCGGTTTCCGGCTTCCGGAATTCAGCGATTTTTCCCAGATGCTCGCGGACGATCCGTTTGACATGGATGTCGCACAGTTTCTGTTGATCGATCATCCGAACCTCTACGCAGGGGAAATTGCCAGAAGAATCCTTGCCGTCATACCGGAGGAAGTGCTTCAAAACCCAACCGTTATCCATCACGACGATCTTGCGCCGGAATACCGGCCGGATGTTTGGCTGATTTATTTGCTGCGCGCACGGAAAAAGGTGGAATTTGACTGTGAAGACATTTGCCTTCGCTGCTTGGGAGCGAGATTTCAGGACCTCCGCATTCAGGCGATCGCAACGCTTCGGCTGCTGCGGCCTTCCTGGTCGGACGCGGTCCAAGGGGCGCTTGAAAACGCAGTTGAATCGGAGCCGGACTCCAATATCGCGAAACGGATCAAGCGGCTGCTCGGAATCAAAATCGATGCGAAAAAAGAGCAGAAATACGTGGATGTGACGGAAGAATCCGTCGTTCGCTCTCCTTTTGACAAAGTCCTTCTGGAAGCGGAGATTGCGGGTACCTTCTTTCGAGACATGGACGTGGTTTCGGGTATGCTGGATGCCGGGGACACGCTGCTGCTCAAGCGCGAACCAGATAATTCGTATGACGGTAACGCGATACTCGTAACCACCGAGGATGGATATGTTTTAGGGTATGTGCCAAGAGCGCAGAATACGCCGCTTGCTCAACTTATGGATGCCGGCGAACGATTGTATGCGCTGCTTCAGGTTGATCCGGCACAGTATGGAGGAAAGCCGCCTATCACCATCATGCTGTCCCGCCATCCGGCAATGCCGGATAATATCGTCGCATTCCCCTGCAAAAAAGTGGATAGCCTCCACTAACTTCAATCTCCTTCATTGTTGCGGTTTTCCAGGCATACAAAATGAATTCTTCTGCGGGAAGCTACATTCAAAATTATACAAACAGAACATAAATGCTTTAATCATATTTTCACCACCTAAAGCAATAATGCTGCTTTTATTGGAGAATATCATGCATTATGGTTTCCTTCTGCATTAATAAAGTATGTTCTAATCTGAAGGAAATCATGCGAAGATGATTAGTTCTACAAAAGTCTCCCGACTTGCCGGCCTTTCCACTATGCCTTTCATCGTTCGAAATATAGACGACGACACGGCCACAATCCTGATGTGCGACAGCAATTTACAGCGGGAGCATATCCTTCCGAGCGAGCGGGCATTCGCATATAAGATGAAGCTGGAAGCAATGAATCATCAAGGAACAAGGTCCGATTTAACTTGTTCCCAACTTGGGAACAAGTTAGCTAATAAAAAATCCAGCGAAATTCTTGCTGAGCAAATGGGAGAAAGCAAAAATCAGATTTTTCGTTATATTCGCCTAGCAGAGCTTACTCCGGATCTTTTGAGCATGGTTGACGAACGAAAAGTCGCATTCAATCCTGCTGTTGAGCTGTCGTACTTGAGGCAAGAAGAGCAGACTCTATTGCTGGACGCAATTGCAGCACAGGAGGCTACGCCCTCGCTCTCTCAGGCTCAACGGCTGAAACGGTACAGCCAAGAAGGCAAACTTTCCGAGGACGTGATCGATGCCATCATGTCCGAGGAAAAGAAAGAAGTGGACCGGATCACACTGACCAGCGACAAGCTAAAAAGGTACTTTCCAAAAAGTTTCACGCCACGGCAAATGGAAGAAATCTTCAAGTTGCTGGAGCAATGGTAGCTGAAGAGGGAGCGAGGTACGGAGAGGTGATGCAGGAAAGGTACTCGCGGGAGCGCCTTTCCCGTGAATACAATCGTAGACTTTCTTAATTTCGCCACAACTTACTTATACGCTGACCCTGCTGTCGATCTGAGCGTGGAAGCATACCAAGGCTGATAATGTAAGCAAAATGAACACAACAGTTTTGCGCACGCATATTGATAGTGAAACAAGTTCTTATATTTTGCAAGTAGCAACTGCTTCGCTTACATATAAGTATCGAATGCATATGCCATATTAAAAACACATTTTGGTTGTATGGAGTTATAATGCCTCTTGGAAAATAATCTTGATACATGTTGAATGATATATCTATATAATTGTAGCCGAAAACGCTGTATCTATAAGGTTTATCGTGGAAAGGCAGCATCAAAATTTATGTTGCAATTTTAAAAAATCAATCCTAGCAGGGGGTTGACATGCAAGTTGTTACTACATATAATGGTTACAGAAGTTTATAAATGAAAGTGGATATATGGTGATGCGGGGTTATGGCGATCAAGTGTCCAAAGGTTATTCGACTAAATTAGCTTGCGAAAAGGACAAGTACTTGTTCACCATGATATTTACCTATGTAATGGCATTGTGCTTTACGTTGTATGCTTGGTTCAATTCTAGGCCCAGTAATATCTCTCACGACTTGGAATTGCTAGTTGGCAATATGTCCTCTACAACAATGACAGTTGCAGGCGTAATCCTTATAGAAAACATGGTTGAAATGATGCGGGTAGCTACTCAAAAAATACGATTTAATTTGCTATTGCTTTGCGCTCTCCTCCCATTTGCAATAATCTATGTCCTATACAAAGAGAATATTTCAAGTGTTGTATTATGTTGTACTTGTTCGGCGCTGGTTCTCATTACGAATTGGCTGATATCTAAAGCATATTCCGAAGTAAGCAAGAATCGATCACCAGATGGTAATAACCGCAGCATTAATAGATAGGTAGGAGTTCTTATGCAATTCATATTAATGGTTGTTATATTTTTGGGGTTAGTTATGCTAACTTGGCTGTTCTCAAGGAAAATAGGTTTAAAGCATGTTGATTCTGATGCTAATAGGACTATTGATGCAATTGGCCGGGTTAACAATGATTGCCCTACAATCGACGAAATAGTCGAGAGATCGGAAAAAAGTAGCCCGGATTTTCATTACTCATATAGAAACTTTCGTATTTAGTTTATGAAGCATTTTGATTATATCTGGGACAGAATTGTTTGCCCCGTTATCGATGAGTGTTTTGAAGATG
>CAYTHS010000150.1:0-5427 GCA_964437665.1 uncultured Oscillospiraceae bacterium | reverse complement strand
TTTTCGCACCGGCGAAAACACCAAACCAAACGGCAAGGATTAGGAAAGCCCGCAGCAATGCGGGCTTTCCTGCTGATATAGAAGCGGTATGACAATATAAATAACGGGCTGCGTAACGTGCAGGATGCGTTTATCGCCGGGGAGCTTTCCTCGGCATTGTGCTGCTAAGAAGGCGGGTTCGCCGCTCACTTGGGTCCGGACATTATGGACGCCGGTTTTTTTTCAGATCCTGCAGCAGGTTTTGCGCCGCCATTAAACTCATGGTTTCAGCCGCGCCGGTCGTTGCAGCCGCGCAATGCGAACCCATAATCAGATTTGGAAGCGTATAGAGCGCTGCATTCTGAGGAGGTTCCGTTTCAAACACGTCGATTCCCGCGGCCATAATCTGATGATCGGAAAGTGCTTCGACCAGCGCTGTCTCGTCGACCAGACCGCCGCGTGCGGTGTTGATCAGCACGGCGTTTTGCTTCATGCGGCAAAACGCCTCGGTATCGACGATTCCCTGTGTTTCCGGATTGAGCGGCAGATGCAGGCTGATGAAATCGCATTCCGAAAAAATCTCCATTGGCTCAGCGCGGCGGATGCTGTTCATATCGGCAAATACGTCGTCCCAGAACACGTCGAAGGCAAGAATTTTCATGTCGAATCCACGGGCGCGTTTTGCAACGCCTTTACCGATGGCGCCAAGTCCGAGGATACCGAGCGTTTTGCCGCAGAGGTCCGCCCCGATGATTTTACTCCAGTCCCGCCGGTGGCACCGTGCGTCGATTTCGCAGACACGGCGCGCGCACGCGAGCATCAGCGCAAATGCATAGTCTGCAACGGCATTGGAGTTCGCCCCCGCCGTCACGGAGAGTGGAATGCCACGTTCCCTGGCGTATGCAACGTCGATATTGTCCGTTCCCACGCCATATTTCGCGATGGCGCGGATCTGTCTTCCTGCCTGAAGAACGTCGCGGTCGAGCGGATCGACGCCGATGATGATTCCGCAGACGGAGGGGATTGCATCCAGCATCTGCTCCTTTGATAAAATCGAGCCGGAAGAGTTTTGGACGATATCATAGCCCGCCTCGCGAATCAGCGCAAAAGGCGAAGGGTCGGTTTTTCCGAATGAACGAGGGGTGATTAGAATGCGTTCCATCTGTTATCTCCTGATTGTTTTTAGAGGCATACGCTTGGTCTGACAGACCAGCGTGAGTCGTTTTTGATTCCGGGGGACATTCCGTCTGAGAAGCAGGATCCGCACACCTGCGAACGGCGTCAAAACCGTCGGAGCGATCATATCGGGCGTCCTGACTTGACAGTAAGCGGGGGATTTCGTACCGCAACTGCCGCATATGCAGAGCTACCCCTGCCGGGACTGCTCTGTATTCGTTTTGCGACAATCATAAGTATCAAGGATTTTCCCGCTGGCGGTACGCTCTTGTTCAGGCGCAGAACGTGGCAACGAGCGCGGAGAGGATATCGACGACTTTTTCCATGGAATGCACGCTGATGAATTCGTGCCGGCCGTGGAAATTATATCCTCCCGTGCAGAGATTGGGACAGGGAAGTCCCATGTAGGAAAGCCGCGCGCCGTCGGTACCGCCGCGGATGGGTTCGAGAAACGGCGTAACGCCGACGCTTTCCATGGCGTGTTCGGCCGCCTCGACGATGGAGCGGTCAATCTTCTGCCGCATATTGTAATATGTATCGCTCATATCGAGCAAAACCGTTCCTTCACCGTACTTTTCATTCAGGAAACGACAGGCCTGCTCCATGAGTTCTTTTTTGCGTTTGAATTTTGCTGCGTCGTGGTCGCGGATGAGGTAATACATTTCTGCATGGTCGGGACAGCCGCTTATCCGTTCAAGATGGAAGAATCCCTCGTATCCGGAGGTGCAGGCGGGGTTTTCAAGACGGGGCAGAAGCTCGTGCAGTTCCATACAAAGAAGCGAAGCGTTCACCATGCGGCCCTTAGCGGTCCCGGTGTGCGAGCTTACGCCCTGGATACGGATTCTTGCGCTTGCGGCATTAAAGCACTCGTAGTTGATTTCACCGAGAGCGCCGCCGTCCACCGTATACGCAACGTCCGCAGCGAAGCGCGCTACGTCGAACCGGTCAACGCCGTGGCCGACTTCTTCGTCCGGCGTGAAACCGATGCGGATCGTTCCGTGTTCGGGCGCGCCGGGGGAAAGCAAGCGCTCGCAAAGCGACATAATCTCGGCTACGCCAGCCTTATCGTCCGCGCCGAGCAGCGTTGTGCCGTCGGAGCAAATGATCTCCTCGCCGATGTGATGGAGCAGTTGAGGCGAGTCCTTTGGAGAAAGCACATATCCTTCGCTCATGACAATGTCGCCGCCTTTGTAGACGGTTGTAACAATGGGTTTGACGTTCGCACCGCTGACCGCGTCGGACGTGTCCATATGCGCAAGCAGCCCGATGACCGGAACATCTTTTTTTGTAGTTGCCGGTATCGTTGCGGTTACGTAACCATATTCGTCGAGTATTACGTTTTGTGCGCCAAGCGCCGTCAATTCGTCAAAAAGCATTTTCGCCAGCACAAGCTGCTTTTTTGTGCTCGGGACGGTTTCCTCGTCCTGCTTGGACTGTGTATCGATTTTAACGTATCTGAGGAATCGTTCTTTTACCGTTTCCATTTTGTTATGAATTCTCCATTTCATTTGTCTGAGATTGCCGTTAACAGAAGCATATCACTCCCGGAGGGAGGCTGGCAAGCACGCTGCGGCCGGACGCGGCCAAAAATCGGAAAAGGCGCTTCGGTTTTTCGAAACGCCTTTTGAGTCGGGTTAACTTGTCTTCCGATTATGTCCGATTTCGTTCGGAATAAAGGGGAACGAGTTAGCGGTTCTTGTGATTCTGGAAACAAGCGCTGCAGTAAACAGGGCGGTCGTTTCTCGGTTGGAACGGGATTTTGGTGGGCGCACCGCAATCTGCGCAGATCGCGTCATACATTTCGCGATCGGAGTTGCGGGTCGCTTTACGGTTCGCGCGGCACTCTTTGCAACGGACGGGCTCGTTCTGGAACCCCTTCTCAGCATAGAACTCCTGCTCGCCGGCCGTAAAGATAAACTCTTTACCGCAATCCTTGCATACCAGTGTCTTGTCTTCGAACATTTGGATTTTTTCCCCTTTTCGGTTCATGATTTTTTTGATACCCGTGCGCCGGCTGACCTGGTTTTTGCCCCCACACCCGCCAACTGGAAGGGTCGCTACCCGGCTGAGTGCCTCTCACTACTGCTCCTCTCGGCGCATTACGCGCCGGTTGGACTTACAACTAGACCGCACCATGCTCACGAATCATTTGATTCGCTTACGTGGATCGTTTTGCCTGCGACTGGCTTCGACTTTCAACCACAGACCCGATTCACGGACACCAAATTCATTATAGAGCACGTCACATGGTAATTGCAAATACTTTTTTACAATTGATTTATGATTTCGCCCCGAACGACGGGCATTTTCGCCGGATGGGCAATGCCGCCGGGAAAAGTGCGTCAGTGGTGCGCCGGTTCGGTGCTTTCATACTGCGCGCGTGGTCCCCCGACGTATTTTGGCCGTGTTTTCGCAAGCACCAGCGTCGCTTCGCCGATCTTTCGCAAATCGGTATGCACCGGTACGACGACCGGGCGCAGATGCATGCCGATCAGCGTGCCGCCGATATCCATGCCGAGCGCGGCCTGCGCGTTCACATTTTCAGTCATCACGCGGTCGGGCAGATGTTCGTATACTTCGGTTTCAAACGCGCCGCCGGCGTGCAGCCAGGGCTTGACCCATACTTCCTGCAGGCGGTACCGCTCCATGCAGGCGCGGCTTGTGCAGATGGCGCGGTTGATGTGCTCGCAGCCCTGCACCGCGAGAAAAAGCTTTGCCGCTTCAATCTGCGGGAGCGCGCCGGCCAGTACGGCTTTCGCTGCGTCCTCGCTGGAGGCGGAACCGATGCGTTTGCCCAGAATTTCGCTGGTCGAGCAGCCGATCACGAAGATTTCGCCCGGGCGTGGTTCCGCGGACGAGAGCAAAATGGAAACGGCCTCGGCCGTTTGTTTTTCAATTTCGGTAAAGTTCATTTGCGGGGTATCCTTTCGCGGTTTTCCTTCAGCTACACAGTATAGCACAGTTTCCGCAGAATCGGGGGATTTCGTTTTTTTACGCAGGAAACAGCGTGTGTTATACTGAGCGCATGGAATGGATCGAACCGCTGATTGGTTGGTATAAAGAGAACGCCCGCGACTTACCCTGGCGCAGAACGAACGACGCGTACGCCATATGGGTCAGTGAAATCATGCTGCAGCAAACGCGCGTGGCCGCCGTGATACCGTATTACGAACGCTTTCTGCGCGAACTGCCGGATGTTACGGCGCTTTCGCGCGTTTCCGACGAGAAACTGCATAAGCTCTGGGAGGGCTTGGGGTATTACAGCCGCGCGAACAACCTCAAGCGCGCTGCGTGTGAAATCGTTGCGGCGCACAAAGGCGGGATGCCGCGCACATATGAAGAACTGCTCAAGCTGCCGGGCATCGGCGCGTACACGGCGGGCGCTGTGGCGTCCATCGCGTTCGACGAGGCCGTGCCCGCAATCGACGGCAACGTGCTGCGCGTATACGCGCGGCTGACCGCATCCGAACGGGACGTGCGCAACTCGGTATATAAAAAGGAAGTGCGAGCGGCGCTTTCCCCGCTCGTACCTCGGAACGACCCTGGGAATTTCAACGCGGCGCTGATGGAACTCGGAGCGCTCGTCTGCCTGCCCGGCGGAACGCCGAAGTGCGGCGAATGCCCCGTGCGCCCGTATTGCCGGGCGTTTGCGTTGGGAAAAACGGCAGAATTGCCAAAGGTCGGTAAAAAGCCTGCGCGAAGGATCGAACAAAAGACGGTGTTCGTGCTCACGGAAAACGGTCGCCCGGTCGGGTACCGTCGCCCGGAAACCGGCCTGCTTGCAGGACTATGGCAACTGCCGGACATGCCCGGGAGGTTGAGTGACGAGGCGGCGGTGGACTGGCTCGGCGCACACGGACTGCACCCGGCCGGCGAACTGCGATTTTACACCCGGAAACACATCTTCACACATATCGAGTGGCATATGCGCGTCTGTGCGGCAGAAATTGCCGAAGCACAGCCGCCGGAAGGCTGGGTTTTGCTGGACGAAACGCATGCGCTGCCGACGGCGTACCGGGTCTGCCTGCAATAATAGGCGGCGCCGGTTGATCGAAAAGTTCTTTTTCAGGGGTTTCACCCTTGGGAATCCCATTTTCTTAGAGTACTTGCAAATGGTTTTTTTGAGTCGTATACCTCTAATCCAGTGGTTTGGAGGCGGGAGCCTTCAGCGTACCTGGGTACTTACAGACAGATGAAACGGCGGCAGAATGCCGCCGTGAGACCGTCAAAAAACTTGTTTTTTGACGGGGAACTACGTTTTGCCTCTCGTCC
>CAYTHS010000149.1:0-5460 GCA_964437665.1 uncultured Oscillospiraceae bacterium | reverse complement strand
ACTGCTCTTTGGTTTGGTCTTCCTTTGGTTGCTCGGTACCGCAATGGGGACAAAAAGCCACCGTTTTGGAAATGGATTCTCCGCATTTAACGCATTTCTTGCGGCCGCGCTGCTCAAGCACCTGTGCCTCAAGATCGGATATTTGCTGCATCAACGACAAAGCGTCAGCGCAGAGATCGGGGAACTGAGTTTCTGCCTCAGAAGAATATTTTTCACAGAACTGACGACCGATTTCCGCGTAAACGTCGTGAAGTTCATGTGTTTTGGAAGCAATTTCACTTTGTTTGCCAATTACGCCAAAAGTGTCCGTAGTTTTCTTCCAGACGTCCTGACCGAATTTCTCTACTTTTTTCCCAAAATCTTCCGCCATAATAATGATGCTCCTTTCAAAAAATTCAGAAAGATGAAACAGGGAATTAAATACTAAAGTCAGTATATCACTTGTGAAGCAGGTGGTTCAACAATGGCAATAAATTTTTGAGAAAACATTGCAATATGTTCCCGAATTTGTGTATAATAAACTTCGCGCGGTAACATGATACGGAGGGTTGTCAGAGTGGTCGATCGTGCGGCACTCGAAATGCCGTGTCCCTAACGGGACCCTGGGTTCGAATCCCAGGCCCTCCGCCAAAAAGAAGACATGCCGATTCAGGCATGTTTTCTTTTTGGATTGTTCAGGGGATTCGAAGGGCGGAAAAGGAAACCGTCCTGTGGACGGTTTACCCGCCCCGGGGAGCGCCGCCGACCAAAAGCCGCGCAGCGCGCGAGAGCAAGCGGCGGGAGGCGAAGCGGAGAACTTCAGACCCTCCTCAAGAGAAAGCATGCCAACTGCGACGTGCTTTCTTTTTTGATAACGCGTTGGATTTCGTATCGTTTTTTGATTCATGGTATAATCACGACATCAAAGATTATATCGGGAAGCGGGTGCTGTAGTATGAAAAAAAGAAACGAACGTTCCACCGCTTTCTTTGGGGAAGCGCTTGTCTACACACTCTTGATTGCACTGATTCTCTCTTCCGTAGCATGCCAGGTGCAGATGCACCCTGCGCAAGCTTCTGCAAGTGCACAAGCGACGCCGACCGTCGCCGCCGAGACAACGGTACCAGAAGACACGGCGACTGCGACGATTGAAACAACGCCGGCAGAGGCTATTACGCCCACACCGGCTGCAACTGCTACGGTGACGATTGACGATCTGGTGGAGGTTCTGGAAGGAATCAACGCGCTGCAAAACGGAAGCGCCGGGATATCCCTCAAACAGGCGCTTGCGGCGGCGAAGCTGCTGGACTGGGCGGAGGGCACGGCGATGACGCGGGACGGAATTGCCGAAGTGATTTCCGACTATATGGGTTCTCTTTCCGATCCCGAGGCGGTCGGAACGTTCTGTGTCAACTTTAACATTGTGTCCGATCTGCCGCAAAAAATTATCGACAGCGACGCAAGCACGCTGGGTACGGTTTCCTCGGCAGGGTATACGCTTGCGCATTCGGCATACACGCAGGCAAAATGGGAGATTCTGCTTTCTGCGTACGAAAGATGCCTGCCCGGCATGTACACAAGCTATGCGGACATGGTTGCGTTTGACACTGAAACCGGCTGGGCGATGTTCGACTATTGGGATATGCTCAGAGGCGAGGAAGCCGCCGACTGGCTGATCGCGCAGGAGGGGTATTCCGAGGCCGACGCGCAAAACTATGCGGACAACATGGCCGACAGCGAGTTTATCAAAAAGAACACGAATCCGAGACTGCGCATCGTCGATATGCGGAGCGTTTCCATCACGATGATGTACCATGCGGACGGAACGCCCGTATTGGACGCGGTACCCGTGGCGCTGACATACAGCGAGTTCATAAGCCTGTATGCGGCGAACCCGGACGGCGTACTGCATTCGTATTTTTACTACATTACAGTGTCCGGAGGAGAAGTTACGGAGATTGGCCAGCCATATTGGCCGTAACAAAAAAAACATGCGTCAGGTTTTATTCGCCGTAAATCGTTTGGTCGGTTTACGGCGAACCTGTCGGTGCCGCTGTGCCGTATATACTGTACCGGAACATGAAATGAAGCGATCAGGCGGGAGGACGGATGGAAGAAACATACTATTTGCCGTATCGGGAATACGGGAATCTGACGAGACGATAAAAATTCGAGGTTTGCGGCAGGGGGATTATGAATGCTTCCGCCAGGGGTATGACGGGCAGAAACCGTCCCGCACACGGTTTGACGAAGGCCGGATGGATATCGGTTTATGGATGAAGAATGGTTTGCCGCTTTGATACTGAGGAGGAAAGCGTGGGCTGACGGAGACGTTTCATATATGCTGAATATCTTCCGAATTGCGGATGGACAATGCTTTGATTCTGTGATATTACGACGCATATGCGCGAAGCGTTTCAATATCCGAGAATTGGCTATGCCGTGTTCAATCAATACTGGAATTGCGGATACGGAACGCAGATGGCAGCGTTATTGCTTCAACTGGGATTTGAGAAGCTGGGGTTTCATCGTCTGGAAGCATATATCGACCATGAAAACACGAGGTCGATGCGCGTTGCGCTTGCCTGCCGCATGCGGTATGAGTGCAAACGCGAAGCGTTTGAGCTGCAAAACGACGTATGGCAGGACAGGGACGTTTTTGTTATCAGAAAGGAATGCTGGGAAGTAGGGACTTGACGGAACGGCAAGAACACAAAAGGCAAGTTATTTTTGGGCCGGATGTCCCGCGGCACAGGCGCAGAGCGCATAGACGCGCACCGCACCGGCCTGCCTGAGGGCGGACGCGCAGGCCAGAAGCGTGCTGTGCGTGGTCGTTACGTCGTCGATGAGCAGGAACGAGCGGCCGCGAGCGGCGGATGACGCATGAAAAGCGCCGGAGACGTTTTGCCTGCGCGCGGTTTCGTCCAGCGCGGTCTGCGTACGGGTAAAGCGCATGCGGCGAAGCGTCGTTTTGTCCAGCGCATATTCGTCGCGGCGGCAGATCTCCTTTGCGAGAAGTTCGCTTTGATTGTACGTGCGCAGCCAAAGTTTGAACGGGTGCAGCGGCACGGGAACGACCGCGTCGAACCGCCAGCTTTCGGGAACGATCATATAACTTGCAAAAAAGCCGGCCAGACGCGTTTGGCGATTGTACTTCAGGCCGTGAATGCCGAGTTTTGCGCCGCCGCCGTAAACAAACGCCGCGGCGAGGCCGTCCAGCGGACCGGCGGCGAACGGTGGACAGGCGGTCAGCGTTTCCCGGCAGGAGGCGCAAAGACCGTCCGTGCCGAGCACAGCCTCCCTGTTGCAGAGCGTGCAGGCAACGTCCGAAGGATAGAGCAATTCAACCAATCCGCCGCAAAGGCGGCGGATTGCATAAGGCGACTTCTTTCCGGCGGGCGTGTTTGTACCACTCATGTTTTTTCCTCGTGCGGCAGAGGGGAACGGCCCAGCTCGCGGCGCTCCGTCAGCCGCTCGCAAAGCGCGGTATACCGGCGGTCGGTCCGGTTGTTGTTGATCATGGAGGACATTGCGTCCCGCCGTCCGACGCAGACGACCTGCCGCTTGGCGCGCGTTACGGCGGTGTAGAGCAGGTTTCGCGTCATCAGCGGCGAAGCGCTGCCGAACATCGGCAAAATCACGACGGGGAACTCGCTGCCCTGGCTTTTATGGATGGAGATGCAGTATGCAAGGTCGAGCTCGTCGAGGTGCGTGAAGTCGAACACGGCGAGGCGGTCGTCGTCGAAGAGGACGCTGATGGTGCGTTCCTGTTCGCTGAGGCGGAAGATTGTACCAAGGTCGCCGTTAAACGCGCCTGTGCCCTCCTCCGTGCCGCCCGCGGGCGTGCGCCGCTTCCACTCCACGCGGTAATTGTTCTTCATCTGCATGACGCGGTCGCCTTCGCGGAACGTCACGTCCCCGCTGATATGCTCGTGCTTGCCCGCTTCGGACGGGTTGAGCGCCTGCTGCAGTTTTGCGTTGATGTTCCAAACGCCGAGCACGCCTTTTTTCATCGGCGCAAGCACCTGCACGTCCATCAGCGGATCGCTGGTGGCGAGTACGCCGCGCGGCCGCGAACAGAGCGCGAGAATGCGGTCTAAGATGCGGTCCTGTGAAGGGATATCTTCAAATAAAAAGTCGGATTCTTCCAAATCGAGAAGCGGCGCAAAGCCTTCGTTGATGCGGTGCGCATTGGTGACGATCATGCTCTCCTGCGCCTGACGGAAGATTTCGTTCAGGCGCTCGACGCGGATTGTGCCGCTTGCGATGATGTCGCGCAACACTTCTCCGGCGCCGACGGAGGGAAGCTGGTCGCTGTCGCCGACCATGATGAGCCGCGTGCCGACCGGAACGGCTTTGAGCAGCGCGTTCATGAGCGGCACGTCCACCATGGACATTTCGTCCACGATCACCATGTCGCAGAGCAGCGGGTCGTCGCCGTTGCGCAGGAAACCTTCGCCGGGGATGTATTCGAGCAGGCGGTGGATTGTGCGCGCGTCGTGTCCCGTCGCGTCGTTCATTCGTTTGGCGGCGCGTCCGGTCGGCGCGGTGAGTTCCACATCCAACCCCATGGATTCCATAATGGCGGTGATAAAGCGGATAATAGTTGTTTTGCCGGTGCCGGGGCCGCCGGTGATCACCAGCGCGCCTTCGTTGAGCGCGGCCATCACTGCGTCCCTCTGCTGGCCGGAGAGTTCGAGCTGCTGGGACGCCTGCACGGCGGCAAAGTCGAAGAACGGATTGTCGATCGGTTTTTGCGAAAGGGAGAGCAGTTTATCGGCAATGGCGCTTTCCATGCGCTGAAAATAGGGAAGGAACACGCCTTTGGCGTCTCCGACGTACTGCGAAACGGCCTCGCCGCGTTCGATCAGCATGTCCAGCGTTTCGCCGATGCGTTCCTCTTCTACGCCGAGAAGTTTTGCCGCATAGCGCGTCAGCGACGCTTCCGGCAGATAGGTGTGTCCGTATTCGCCCGCCGCGGACTGCAGCGCAAAGAGAATCCCCGCGCGAAGCCGCGATTCGGAGTCGAACGCAAAGCCGGAGACGTTGCGGGCGATCTTGTCCGCCGTTACGAACCCGATGCCGTCCACGTCGTGGATGATTTGGTATGGGTCTTCTTCGATCCGGCTCAGGCAGAGTTCGCCGTAAATCTTGTAGAGTTTATACGCCTGGTTGACCGTTATGCCATAGGGCTCGAGCGCAAGCAGAATATCCCGCATGAGGCGGTTTTCCGTGTAACTGGCGATGATCATGTCCCGCCGCTTTGCCCCAATGCCGGAGATTTCGGAAAGGCGCATCGGCGAATGATCGAGAATGGAGAGAGTGTCCATGCCGAACGTTGCAACGATCGCCCGCGCGGTCGCAGGACCGACGCCGCGGATGAGCCCGCTGCCGAGATAGCTTTCAATCGCGCTCAGCGTTGCGGGCGCAAGCGTTTTATAGCTGTTGGCTTTAAACTGCGACCCGTATTTCGGGTGAGAA
>CAYTHS010000148.1:0-5504 GCA_964437665.1 uncultured Oscillospiraceae bacterium | reverse complement strand
AACCGTCCAGCCCAAGCATATAAGCAAAACGCACGACCGTCGATTCCGACACACCGACGCGTTTGCCGAGCTTTGCAGCCGTCATGAACGCCGCATCGTCATAGGAATTAAAAATATACTCGGCAATCCGTCTCTGCCCCTTGGAAAACGTCGGATACTGCTTTTCCATCAGCGAAAACAATGCGTCCATTACGTCCCGTCCTTCCATTTCGCCTTTCGCTTCATAATTATTAATGATTAGTGGCCGTTTCGACTGCTTAAACCGACCATTCCGGTTGAGCCGATTCCATATCGCGAATTTTCGCGTAATCCGTCAAATCATACGTCAGCGGCGTAAGCGTGACATACCCTTCCCTTGCCCATCGGTCGTCTACGTCCATTCCGTCCGAGCAGCTTGTGCGCCCGCTCGGCGCCCAATAATACTTACGCCCCATCGGGTCCGTTCGTTCGATAAACGTCAGTTCATACTGCTCCACGCATACAGGTGCGATTTTCACGCCTTTGAGCGCTTCATACGGAACGCTTGGTACATTTACATTCAGCAACGTGCCGAATGCAAGCGGATGCTCCCGGACATAATCAACGGCCATCGCGGCGATTCTTGCCGCGGTCTCCAGATGTTCGCCTTTATAGGACAAACACGAAACCGCGATCGACTGGTAGCCCAGCAACGCTGCCTCGTGCGCGGCCGCAACCGTTCCGCTGTAGAGAACGTCCGTACCAAGATTCGGCCCAAGATTAATACCGCTTACGACAATGTCAGGAGCGGGAAAGAGATTCCCGAGCGCAAGCCGCACGCAATCCACCGGCGTTCCGCTCACAGCATATGCCGGAATTTTCGCAAGCCCTTGCAGCCTGGTTTCTTTGGCGCGGAGCGGGTCAAACAGCGTCATCGACCTGCTCACCGCACTTTTTTCGCTGTCCGGAGCGCTGATATACACCTCGTGTGTTTTGCAGAGCGTTTCGGCCAGAGCGTGCAGGCCGCTGGCAAACACGCCGTCGTCATTACTAAGAAGCAGTTTCATGCAGGAACTCCGTCAAAGATTCGTAAAGTTATTGTAACATAACGCTCAGGTAAAAGCCACATCAACAGCAAAGTGCAGGCGAATGCGTCTTCGCCTGCACTTGCGCGGCATAAAATGCCAGCGCTTACACCTTATGCATCACTCTGTGGAATCGATTATCCGCCGGTTAATTGAGAAATCGATTCAATGTTGAACCCGTCAACGCCGTCGACAAACCCGTAACCGATGATGAGCAGAACCGTAGCAGCCTGAACTGCCAGGATCGTCAGTATCGCAAAAAACCATATGCCGCGCGGGAAGCGCCCGTATCCGCGAAAAACACGAAACAGCACACGATTGAGTAAAATGGTCAAAATAACAGGCGAAAACAACAGCAACAACTGCAGCGCCGCTTCCAGAATTGCTTGAAGGCTGCCTGTTTTCAATGTCGTCCAGTCATATGCCAGGGAAATCCCGAGCATATAAAGCAGAAATACACCGAGCAGGACGTTCAGCAAAATTAAAACCAGAAAATATGCACTTACGCGTCCGCCGCGATGCCGCGCCGGAGCTGGTCCTCTCGGAGGTCCCTCAAAACGATGGTCCATTTCGTCAACAGCCTTTCTGAACTATTTTTGCTTTCTGTCCGGAAAGCAGATTTACCACAGGGGAAACGGCACAAGCGAATCCATGCCGAAAGCGGTCGCCCCGCCTAAGAATCCATTGTGGAGAACCAGCAGCATCGTACCGGCTTGAACAGCCACGACCAGCATGACCGCAATCGCAGCCGGCGTGCTTGAACGCATCTGCTCCAACCGGAACGACCGGTATAAAAAGCGGTTGAACAGCAATGTCACGATCAGCGGGAGGAAGAGGAAAAACACCTGCACCACGGCGTCGAGCATCGCCTGGACACCGCCCTGCTGAAGAATCGTCCAGTCGAAGCCAAGCACCTTCCCGAACATAAACAGACAGAAAACCGCAAGAAAAGCATTCATTACCAGCAATGAAACAGCGTACCCGATCAGGTCGAGCGGCCTGCGCCAGAAGATGCGGGACGGCCTTTCACGAATGCGGTCCCCAACCGGCTCTTCACCCGGTTCTTCGTTGTCGCCGTCGTTTTTTTCGTTGTCCGGAATGGGTTCGTCTTTTTCTTCGGTAGGTTTGCGAACCGTATCTGCGCCGTCCCGTATTTCCCCAGAATCATACGCTTCGCTCTGCAATGCGCCGGCGCCGCAAGATTCCGATTGGCCTTGCAGCGCATTTTCCAGTTCAAAACGCTCGGCCAGAACTTTTGTCGTAAGGTATGCTGAAATCGCGTCGATTGCCATTTTGTTTTTCCCGCCGCGCATCACGGCGAAATCCGCATCGTCAATATAATGCGCTATATATTTTTCATACACCGGTTTTACGGTTTCAAGATATTGTTCAGAGATGTTGTCGATACTGCGTCCGCGCGCTTTGATATCGCGTTTGATGCGCCGCAGGAGACAAACGTCCACGTCCACATGCAGAAAAACTTTCAGCGACATCATCTCACAGATACGCTTGTCGTGGAACATATGGATGCCTTCCAGAATCAGCACTTCCGGCGGCTGGATCTGCTCACCCGTTAATTCAGCACGCAGGTAATTCGTGTAATCGTAGCCCTTTTTCGGAATCGGTTCGCCGCGCTCAAGCATCTCCACGTCCCTGTACATTTCGTCAAAATCGAAAATTTCAGGTTCGTCATAGTTCATCTTCACGCGTTTCTCAAGCGGCAGTTCAGGAAAATTACGGTAGTAGCAATCCTGCCCGATGATCACACAGCTGCATGCAAGCGAGTCCGATATCCGCTTTGCAAGCGTACTTTTTCCGCTTCCGCTCGCGCCGCAGATCCCAACGATAATCATCCTTTGTCCCCCTGCCGTAACGTTAACGTGTCTTACGCAAAGTGTTTTTCAGCGCATGCGCGGCGCTTTTTTCGCTTCGTTTTTTCTTTCTGACAGTTTACCATGATTGCCCCGCGTTGGCAATCAGCCGCTCTATCAAGCGACAAAACCGGGTTCTTCGCAAACAAACAGACGGTACGGAAATTCCGTACCGTCTGTTTTCATACAAAAAGCTTATTTCACTTCGCAGACAGCGCCAACTTCTTTGAACGAAGCCACGATCTTCTCGGCGTCTTCCTTGTTTACGCCTTCCTTGACCTTGCTGGGCGCCTTGTCGACAACTTCTTTTGCTTCCTTGAGGCCGAGGCCCGTCAGTTCGCGGACGACCTTGATGACCTTGATCTTCTCCTGGCCGACTTCCGTGAGCACCACGTCGAATTCGGTCTTCTCTTCGGCTTCTTCAGCGGCGGCGGCCGGACCGGCGACGGCAACCGCGGTCGCTGCAGCGGATACGCCAAACTCTTCTTCGAGCGCCTTGACCAGTTCGCTCAGTTCCATCACGGACATCGCTTTAATATCAGCGATCAATTTTTCTTTATCCATACTATCCTCCAAAATTATTATTGCGGAATTCCGCATGTTTTTTTGTTCTTGTGTGCGTTACTCCGCCTGCTCGCCCGCTTCGTCCCGCTTCTTTGCGATCTGATCGAGCACGATTGCAAACTGGGAAACCGGCGCCATCATAGAGCCAAGCATCCGTGCAATCAGCACCTCGCGGCTCGGCAGATCTGCGATTTCTCCGATTTGCGCCGGGTCCATCACGCCGCCTTCGACGATGCCGCCCTTAATTGCGCATTTCTTTGCTTTCTTTACGAAAGTCTTCAGAATGCGCGCAGGTGCGGACAGTTCTTCGTACCCAAACGCGAACGCGCTCGGTCCTTTCAGCATCTCCGCGATCTTCTCGTCGATACCGCTGTTTTCACACGCGCGTTTCATGATGTGGTTCTTGATCACAACGTATTCCACGCCCGCCTTGCGCATCTCCGCGCGAAGCTCAGTGTCTTCCGAAACGGAGATTCCGCGGTAATCGAACACCACGACGCTCTGCGCTTTCTTCACCTTTTCGGCAACCTTGGAAACCTGTTCTGCTTTCCGTTCAATATTCTGAACGTTTGCCATGTTGTTTTCACCTCCTCGTTGCTAAACCCATTTACTAAAAAACCTCCCGCCCAAAACAGACAGGAGGTTTGCATACAAACATTGCGAAATGTACGCGTCACCTCGGCAGGACTTATACGGTTTCCCGCTGCCGGCTGTCTCGGGCGATCTTTGCCGCAAAGAATCATATCATACGCCGCGTTGCATTGTCAACGGCTATTCTTTACGAGAGGCGCCGGAACGGCGCGTTTTGCGCATTCCGGTTTAATGCTTTTGTTAGAACCGCAGCGTGTTGAATTTCACGCCGGGACCCATGGTCGCGCTGATCACAACGCTCTTGAGATACGTACCCTTTGCCGCGGAAGGCTTCGCCTTGACAATGGCTTCCATCAGCGTATTCAGGTTCTCTTCCAGCTTCTCCACGCCGAAGGACGCTTTGCCGATCGGACAGTGCACGATGCTGGTTTTGTCCACGCGGTACTCGACTTTACCGGCCTTGATGTCGGCAATGGCTTTCGCCACGTCCATCGTAACCGTGCCCGACTTCGGGTTCGGCATCAGGCCTTTCGGCCCGAGGATGCGGCCGATGCGGCCGACAACGCCCATCATGTCCGGTGTTGCAACGCAGATATCGAAATCAAACCAGTTCTCTGTTTTAATCTTGTTGACGAGGTCTTCATCGCCAACGTAATCCGCGCCGGCTTCCTGCGCCTCGCGCGCTTTATCGGCTTTTGCAAACACAAGCACGCGTACCTTTTTACCCGTTCCATTCGGCAGCACGACCGCGCCGCGGACCTGCTGGTCGGCATGGCGGGGGTCGACGCCCAAGCGGATAGACGCCTCGATCGTCTCGTCAAACTTCGCTTTCGCAGTAGTTAGAACAAGTTCGAGGCCTTCGTGTACATCATAGAGCTTCTGGTTTTCGATGCTCTTCTTGCTGTCAAGATACTTTTTACCTTGTTTCATCGTTCGTTCCCCCCTCAGTCGCTGACGAGAATGCCCATGCTGCGGGCGGTGCCGGCGATCATTGACATGGCCGCCTCGATGCTGGCTGCGTTGAGATCCGGCATTTTCATTTCGGCAATCTCGCGCACCTGCGCCTTTGTGATAGTCGCGACTTTGTTCTTGTTCGGTTCGCCGGACGCTGTTTCAATACCGCAGGCCTTCTTAATCAGAACGGCCGCCGGAGGCGTCTTGGTCACGAACGAGAACGAATGATCCTGATAAACAGTGATGACGACCGGGATAATCAGTCCCGCAGACTTCTTTGTGCGTTCGTTGAACTCTTTGCAGAAGCCCATGATGTTAACGCCGTGCTGGCCCAGCGCGGGGCCGACCGGCGGTGCGGGCGTTGCCTTGCCCGCAGGAATCTGAAGCTTGATATAGCCGTCGATTTTCTGTGCCATTGCAGTTCCCGCCATTTAATATCGTGGTACGGGGTGCCTCCCCCTCCCACTGTTCTATACACAAC
>CAYTHS010000147.1:0-5621 GCA_964437665.1 uncultured Oscillospiraceae bacterium | reverse complement strand
TGGAAGAAAGCAAAGAGCGCGACGTAAACTACGCCGCGCCGCTTCGCGTGGTCGGTCGCCTTATTAATAAGGAAACGGGAGAGGTAACACAGCCGGAAGTCTGTATGGGCGACTTCCCGCTCATGACGCCGCAGGGCACGTTCATCATCAACGGCGCGGAGCGCGTCATCGTTTCGCAGCTCGTTCGTTCGCCTGGCGTGTATTTTTCCGAGAGCTTCGACAAGGTCGGCAAGCAGCTCTTTTCCGCGCAGGTGATACCGAACCGCGGCGCGTGGCTCGAGTACGAAACCGACTCCAACGGTATCCTCTACGTCAAGATCGACCGGCAGCGCAAGGTGCATATCACCGCGCTGGTGCGCGCCCTCGGCTACGGCACCAGCAGCGAAATCGTGGAGCTCTTCGGCGAGGACGAGCGGCTTTCCGCGACGCTTGCAAAGGACCCGACGCATTCCGAGGCGGACGGCTTGATCGAAATCTACAAGCGGCAGCGCCCCGGCGAGCCGCCGACGGAGGAGAGCGCGCGCACGCTGCTAAACTCGCTGTTCTTTGACAAGCGGTACGACCTGGCGCGCGTGGGCCGCTATAAATTCAACAAAAAGCTGGCGCTTCGCACCCGCATCCGCAGCCATGTCGCCGCAGACAACATCGTCCATCCCGAAACGGGCGAGATTCTCTGCGAGGAGGGACAGTCTATCGACCGCGAGACGGCCGGCGCGATTCAGAACGCGGGCGTCAACGAAGTTTGGCTGATGGTCGGCGAGAACCGCGTCAAGGTCGTCGGCAATAACTTCGTGCGCGCCAGCGACTGGCTGGATTTTGATCCCGCCGAAGCGGGACTCAACGAGGACGTCCACCTGCCGACGCTTAAGGTACTGCTCAAAGAAGGCGAGGAACTTTCCGAGGACGAACTCAAGGCGATGCTCAAATCGCATTATTACGATCTGATCCCGCGCCACATTATCCCGGACGATATGATTTCCTCGGTCTCGTATTTGATCGGCATGCCCTACGGAGTCGGCAATACCGACGACATCGATCACTTGGGCAACCGCCGCATCCGCAGCGTCGGCGAACTGCTGCAGAACCAGATCCGCGTGGGACTCACGCGGCTTGAACGCGTCGTTCGCGAGCGCATGGGTTTGCAGGACATGGACGTGGCCATGCCTTCTAACCTCATCAACATCCGCCCGGTGACCGCGGCGATCAAGGAATTTTTCGGTTCGTCTCAGCTCAGCCAGTTTATGGACCAGACGAACCCGCTTGCGGAACTGACGCATAAGCGCCGTCTCTCCGCGCTCGGCCCCGGCGGCCTGAACCGCGAACGCGCGACGTTCGACGTGCGCGACGTTCACTTCTCCCACTATGGCCGCATGTGCCCCATCGAGACGCCTGAAGGTCCGAACATCGGGCTGATCAACTCACTTTCGACATACGCGCGCATCAACGAGTACGGTTTTATCGAAGCGCCGTACCGCCGTGTGGATGCAAAGCGGCACGTGATCACGGACGAAATCGAGTACCTGACTGCGGACGAGGAAGACAACTTCATCGTTGCGCAGGCAAACGAATTGATCGACGAGGAAACGCATTGGTTTGAAAAAGACCGCGTCATCGCGCGTCTGCTCGACCAGATCATCGAAGTCAAGGCGACCGAGGTCGACTATATGGACGTTTCGCCCAAACAGCTGGTTTCGGTTGCGACGGCCATGATCCCCTTTCTTGAAAACGACGATGCGAACCGCGCGCTGATGGGATCGAACATGCAGCGTCAGGCCGTGCCGCTGCTCGTGCCGGAATCGCCCGTCGTGGCGACCGGCATGGAGTATAAAGCGGCGCACGACTCCGGCATCGTGCTGATTGCCAAGCAGGACGGCGTGGTTTCCCATGTTTCCGCAAAGTCGATCAGCATTATGGACAAAAACGACGTCGAGCACGTTTACCGGCTGACCAAGTTCCAGCGTTCCAACCAGGGTACGTGCCTTAACCAGCGCCCCATCGTGAAAAAGGGCGAAATCATTAAAAAAGGCGACGTCATCGCGGACGGCGCGTCCACCGACGGCGGCGAAATCGCGCTGGGCCGCAATATCCTTATCGGCTTTATGACCTGGGAAGGTTATAACTACGAGGACGCGGTGCTCATCAGCGAGAAGCTCGTCAAGGACGATGTGTTTACTTCCATCCATATCGAGGAGCACGAAGTCGAAGCGCGCGACACCAAACTCGGACCGGAAGAAATCACCCGCGACATCCCTAATATTGGCGAAGACGCGCTGGCGCAGCTGGACGAAAACGGCATCATCCGCCCTGGAGCGGAGGTGCGAAGCGGCGATATCCTTGTCGGCAAAGTCACCCCGAAGGGCGAAACCGAGCTGACCGCGGAGGAGCGTTTGCTTCGCGCCATCTTCGGAGAAAAGGCGCGCGACGTACGAGACACAAGCCTGCGTGTGCCGCACGGCGAAGGCGGTATTGTGGTCGACGTGAAGATCTTTACGCGCGAGCACAAGGACGAGCTCAGCCCCGGCGTCAACGAGATGGTTCGCGTCTATATCGCACAGAAGCGGAAGATTTCCGTGGGAGACAAGATGGCCGGCCGCCACGGCAATAAGGGCGTTATATCGCGCATCCTGCCGGAGGAGGACATGCCGTTCCTGCCGGACGGAACGCCGCTGCAGATCGTGCTCAACCCTCTGGGCGTGCCGAGCCGTATGAACATCGGCCAGGTGCTCGAACTGCACCTCGGCGCGGCTTGCAAGGCGCTGGGTATTAAGATTGCGACGCCGGTTTTCGACGGCGCGACCGAATCCGACATCAAGGAGCTGCTGGTCAAGGGCGGACTCGACGAGGACGGCAAGACGATGCTTTACGACGGACGCAGCGGCGAGCCGTTTGAGAGCCGCATTTCCGTCGGCTATATGTATTACCTCAAACTCGCGCATCTTGTGGACGATAAGATCCATGCGCGTTCGACCGGACCTTATTCGCTGGTCACGCAGCAGCCGCTCGGCGGTAAGGCGCAGTTCGGCGGGCAGCGCTTCGGCGAAATGGAAGTCTGGGCGCTCGAGGCGTACGGCGCGGCGTATACGCTGCAGGAAATCCTTACCGTTAAGTCGGACGACGTGGTGGGCCGCGTGAAAACGTACGAGGCCATCGTCAAGGGCGACAACGTGCCGCCCGCCGGCGTACCGGAATCGTTCAAGGTGCTCATTAAGGAACTGCAGTCGCTTGCGCTGGATATCAAGGTGCTCTCCGATACGCGCGAAGAGATCGTTATCGGCGAAGACGACGAAGAAGACGTCGCTCCGCTGGACGTCAATCTCAGCGGGCTTGAGGACGCGCCGGCGGGCGCAGCCCCGGCAGGCGGCGAAGAGGAAGGAGAGTTCGAAGAGTTCGAGGAATTCGAGGAGTTTGAGAATATCGACGACAGCGCGATCATCCCGGACGAAGAGTCCGATACGGACGACCATCTGGAAGGGCTGGACGACGATCTGGATGGATTATCCGAAGACCTGGACCTCGATATCGACAAGGACGACCTGGACTGAGCGGCAGCAAGGGAGAGATAGATAGTGTTTGAACTGACGAATTTTGATGCGTTGCAGATCGGGCTGGCTTCGCCCGAAAAGATACTCGAATGGTCCCACGGCGAGGTAAAAAAACCGGAGACGATCAACTACCGCACGCTCAAGCCCGAAAAGGACGGTTTGTTCTGCGAGCGGATTTTCGGGCCGACCAAGGACTGGGAATGCCACTGCGGCCGTTACAAACGCGGTCGTTACAAAGGAATCGTCTGTGAAAAGTGCGGCGTGGAAGTCACCCGCGCGAAGGTGCGCCGCGAGCGTATGGGACATATCGAACTGGCGGTGCCGGTTTCCCATATCTGGTATTTCAAGGGGATTCCCTGCCGCATGAAGATGCTGCTGGACATGAGCCCGCGCTCGCTCGAGCAGGTGCTTTATTTCGGCGCATACGTGGTGATCGACCCCGGCGAAACGGGACTCAATTACAAACAGATTTTAACCGACAAGGAATACCGCGAGGCAAAGGCGCAATTCGGCTCTAAGGCGTTCCGTGCCGGCATGGGTGCCGAAGCAATCCGTGAACTGCTTACGCAGCTTGATCTCGAAACGCTCGAAAAGGAACTGCGCGAGGAGATTTCCAACTCTTCCGGCCAGAAACGCGCCAACGCGATCAAGCGTCTGGAAGTCATTGAAGCGTTCATCAAAAGCGGCAACAAACCGGAATGGATCATTCTGACCGTTATTCCGGTCATTCCGCCGGACATTCGCCCGATGGTACAGCTCGACGGCGGACGTTTCGCCACGAGCGATCTCAACGATCTGTACCGCCGCGTAATCAACCGCAACAACCGCCTGCGGCGGCTGCTGGAACTGCGCGCGCCGGATATCATCGTGCGCAACGAAAAACGCATGCTGCAGGAAGCGGTGGATTCGCTGATCGACAACGGCCGCCGCACACGCCCCGTGACCGGGCCGGGCAACCGCCCGCTCAAATCGCTTTCGGACATGCTGCGCGGAAAACAGGGGCGCTTCCGCCAGAACCTTCTGGGCAAGCGCGTGGACTATTCCGGCCGAAGCGTAATCGTGGTCGGCCCGGAATTGCAGATGTATCAGTGCGGTCTCCCCAAAGAGATGGCGCTGGAACTGTTTAAACCGTTTGTAATGAAAAAACTCGTCAAAGGCGGGTTCGCACAGAACGTCAAAGGCGCAAAGCGTATGGTGGAGCGCATCGACCAGGCGGTTTGGGGCGTGCTCGAAGAGGTTATCCGGGACCATCCGGTGCTGCTCAACCGTGCGCCTACGCTGCACAGGCTGGGCATCCAGGCGTTTGAGCCGATCCTTGTCGAGGGCCGGGCGCTCAAGCTCCATCCGCTCGTCTGCACCGCGTATAACGCGGACTTCGACGGCGACCAGATGGCCGTTCACGTACCGCTCTCGGTCGAGGCGCAGGCGGAAGCAAGATTCCTTATGCTCGCGAGCAACAACATTTTAAAGCCTCAGGATGGCCGCCCCGTGGTTTCCCCCACGCAGGACATGGTCATCGGCTGCTACTACCTGACGATGATCAAACCCGGCTCGAAAGGCGAGGGCAAGGTTTTCCACTCGGAAGAAGAGGCGATCATGGCTTATCAAACCGGCGTCGTTTCGCTGCAGGCGAAGGTAAAAATCCGTCTGGAACGCGAATGGAACGGTGAAAAACGCCGCAAAATCGTCGATACGACGGTCGGCCGCGTTATCTTCAACAGCGCGATTCCGCAGGACCTTGGATTTGTGGACCGCACGAAGGAGGAAAACCTCTTCGTACTGGAAATCGATAAGCTCGTCGTGAAAAAAGACCTTGGCAACATTGTGGACAACTGCTATCGTGCGCACGGACCGACGACGACTTCCCAGGTGCTCGACCGCATCAAGAAGCTCGGCTTCACCTATTCCACGAAGGGCGGTATCACCGTCGGGTTCCAGGATATTCAGGTGCCTGAGCAGAAGAAAGAGATGATAGCCGAGGCGGAATCCAGGGTTGTCGATATCGACAACCTGTTCCGGCAGGGCCTTTTGAGCAACAGCGAACGCAGGGAACGCGTTATCGGCGTTTGGGAAGAAACG
>CAYTHS010000146.1:0-5674 GCA_964437665.1 uncultured Oscillospiraceae bacterium | reverse complement strand
CGAGGGACTGTTTCCCAAGATTCGCGAACAGCAGCTTTCCGGTAAAGTAGAGTACAACACGCACGCGATCAACTATTACGATCACATGTATCATGCTTACGGGCGCGGGCCGTACTCGAAGGAAGAATTGGATCGACATTTTGCCTTCGAGGATGCGTTTTGGGGCCGTGTGGGCGTCAAGCCCGTGAACACCGTTCGCTTCCATTGCGGAGAGATGGGCGTGAACGCCTTGCCGTATTTGAAAAAACGCAATCGCTTCTTTATCAACCCCGCCTTGCAGACGGGGCTGTTGAAGGCGGATATGTGTATGGCGGATGGGTATTATCCATACAATCTGCAAAATCGCTACTATGACTATATGCCGGACGACCACGATTTCTTTGCGTTCAACAGCATGCTTCCGCGCTTTTCGGAAGATTTCTTGGCAGGCTGCACGGTCAATCTTATGGAAAATCCGACAAACGATACGGAAAAGGCGGCAAAAGGGCTGGCCAATCAGATTCGGCGGGGCCTGCGCGACGGCTTTTATACAGACGCGGTAACGCACGAGCAAAAGTTCGAGGATCTCTCCCTCGACGAGTGGGAGAAAATTTTGACGCGGGCGGACGAACTTACAGCCGATTTGGATCTGCATATGGCGAGTCACGATCGGATTGGGCAATATTTGAAGGACAAAGTCAACTTGCACTTGGTCGAGGTTACGCGCAAACAAGGCGTGCTAAGCGCGGTTTTGACGGGTAAAACGGAGGCGGAAACCTGCCTGTCCGTGTTTACGGGAGACGACGAAATCGAAAGAAGCTACGTCAGGGTTCCCGCGTTTTCAGAAAGAATACGCGTTTAACGGGAGAAAACCGGTATGAAGTGGATTAGTCAAGATCAACTTAGCGTAGAGCTTTATTCAAATAGGGCAAAAATGGGCGCAGCTGCGGCAAAAGACGCGGCACAGTGCCTGCGATCGGCGCTTGATCAGCAGGAGACGGTCACTGTAATTTTTGCGGCTGCGCCCTCGCAAAACGAGTTTTTAGCAGCGCTGTGCAACGAGTCGAACGTAGACTGGAAACGCGTCAACGCCCTCCATATGGACGAATACATCGGACTTGCAGCGGATGCACCGCAGGGGTTTGGTAATTTTCTGAAGGAGCGAATCTTTTCAAGACTGCCGTTTCGCAGTGTGGAATATCTCGACGGACTGGCGGAGGATATCGACGGCGAGTGTGCGCGTTATAGCAGAATCATCGAAGATAATCGGCCGGATATGGTCTTTATGGGCATCGGAGAAAACGGACATATCGCGTTCAACGACCCTGCGGTTGCGGACTTTGAAGATCCGGAGGCCGTAAAGGAAGTTCTGCTTGACGAGCGTTGCCGCATGCAGCAGGTGCACGACGGATGCTTTGGGGCGATTGGCGAGGTGCCGCGCTCTGCCTTGACGTTGACGATACCGACGCTGATGCGCTGCAAAAAAATTCTGTGTATCGTTCCCGCGGCGACGAAGGCCGTTGCTGTAGCGCGCACATTGTATGGGCCGATTGCGACCTCTTGCCCTGCCAGCATTTTGCGCAGGCATGTGGATGCGACGTTGTATCTGGATGCGGCGAGCGCGTCGCTCTTGAAGGAGGTCTGAGGCTTGGACGAGATGCGCTGGGGGATTCTGGGCTGCGGCGAGATAGCGGAAAAGAAGATTGCGCCCGCCTTCATGCACGCCCGCAGCGCGCGCCTGATTGCAGTGATGCGAAGAAACGGTAAAAAAGCATCGGATTTTGCCAAACGGTTCGGCGCGCAGTATGCTTATGACGACGCCGATGCGCTGTTGGAAAACCCCAATGTCGACGCGGTGTATATCAGCGCGCCTGTCGCGATGCATCTGCCCTTAGCCCTGAGCGCGGCGCGTCATAAAAAGCATGCGCTTGTTGAAAAGCCGATGGGAATGACCGGGGACGAGGCGAATCAAATGGTGGAAGCCTGTCAATCGGCGGGTGTCAAACTGGGGGTCGCATACTATCGGCGGCACTATCCCAAGATACAAAAAATACGCGAGTTGATTTTGACCGGCGCAATCGGAACGCCTATTTCGGCCTTTATTCAATTTCACGATGCAGTAGATGACATCGTCATCGCAAATAAACCATGGCTGATCCAGCCCGAGATTTCCGGCGGCGGCGCGGGAATGGACATCGGTTGCCATATGGCGGATCTTCTTTGTTATTGCATGGACGCGTATCCGAATTCCGTTATGGCGATTGAAGAACGGCTTGTCGGAACAGAAGCGGAAGCGTCTCTTGGTATGCTTCTGCATTATTCAAACGGATGTGCGGCGGCAATCAGCGCAAGCTTTGCAGCAAAGTATAAAGAAACGCCGTTTTTGATCTATGGAACCCGCGGCAGCATAACCATGTCGTCAGTGGATGACGATAGATGTATCATTAAAAACAATCGCGGCGTTGAGAACGTCGTCCTCCCGCATGCTGAGAATATGTATATTTCGCTCATCGAGGATATGACGGCGGCGATTCACTCGGGCAGAAAACAAATTGCCGAAGGCGCAGACTGCGTTTTTGCGTCCTATATTCTGGATGCGGCGTATGCGTCGGCAAAAAGCGGACGCGCGGCGCTGATCTCGGCAAAAAGGAGGCCGGCGTCATGCTGATTCCGGCGATGCAGTCGTGGTTCGGGTATGATGTTCCGACGCGGGAACGATTCCAAGCGATTTATGCGGCGGGGTTTCGACGCGTGGCGCCATTTTGGGGTGAATCACTTTGCCGCGCGGATATTGCATATGGCAGGCAGCCTGCGTTGGCCGCCGAGTGCGGACTGGGAATCGATAGTTTTCACTATCCCTTTCTTGACACCAACCGATTGTGGCTCGAAGGAGAAGAGACGGAGCGACTCATGAAGATGCTGGTGAACTGCATTCACGATACAGCACGGTTTGGGGTTGCGAGTGGAGTGATGCATTTGACGCGCACGTTTGAACCTCCGCCCTTTTGTGAAAACGGGCTAAAGCGCATCGCGCGGCTGGTAGACGAAGCGGAGAAGTACGAAGTCAATCTTGCGTTTGAGAATTTGGCGCGCAACGATTATATCGATTGCGTGCTCACCCGCCTGCATTCAGAGCGAATTCGAATCTGCTATGACGCGGGGCATGAGTTTGCTTATAGTAGTGTTTGCGATGTGCCGGAGCGCTACGGCAAGTTGATCAGCGTCGTGCACTTTAGCGACAATTTCGGCGTGAAGGACGAGCATCTTTTGCCTTTTGAGGGTATAGTGGATTGGTCAAGCGTCATGAAACGCCTGCGCAGATGCGGATATTCAGGCGGGTTTGTGATAGAAGCAAGCAACGATCCGACGTGCTGCCCCAAACGCGGTATGGAAGCGTTTCTGGCGGATGCGTTTGATGCCGCGAAACGATTGCTTTTACTATATGATGAGGCGGACGCATAGCGCGCGCTTGCGATTCGACGGAGCCGCTTGGCAAGCGGCTGAAGGAGCAAATTGGATTCATGCAGAGCGAAGTAATCTATACCGTTATTGCGACGGCAGTTTTGGTCGCAAACGATTTGATTTTCCGAAAGGAAACGCGCGGCGCGTCGGATACCGTGCGGTTTTATATATTGACGACATTTGCCTCCGGATTGGTGGCGATTGCGCTTAAACTGGCGACGCAGGCGGATACGATATCCCGCCAAGATTTGCTGTTTGGGGTAATCAGCGGTGTGATTTCCTTCGCGGCTTATCTATGTATGCTTACGGGTATGCGGCAAAGCGGCAACCCGTTGGTCGGCATCGTGATATTTCGGCTCAACCTTGTTCCGGCGTATCTCTTTGGAGTTGCGTTTACAGGCGAAGTTTTGAGCTTAAAGCGACTGTTGGGCGTCGCGGCCTGCACGGCGGCGCTATTTTTTTTTACGATGCTGGATCGAAAGAGTATGGTTCATATCGGCGGAAAGGCGTTGATTTTATGCGTCGGCTCTTGCCTGCTGGCGGCGCTTTTGAACCTGCTGAACAAGCTGGCGATGTCAGCGGGGTGTTCGGCGGTGAATATGGCCGCGATTCGCTTTATGGTTGCTATGCCACTTAGCCTGATTCTTTTGTTTTGGGCCAAACCGAAGATTCCGCCGCGTCGCGAGGCGCTACGGGCGCTGGCTTCCGGGGCGCTGCTTGTGCTGGCGATTATTCTGGTTAGTTACGCGCTGAAAACCGGTGAGATCGGGTTTGTGATTCCGATTACGCAATTATCGTTTGTTTTGACTGCGATTATCAGCGTGATCGTATGCGGCGAAAAGCTTCTCCCGCGGCAGATTCTCGGAATTGTCTGCGCCGCTGCTTCCATTCTGTTGATCGTATAGCAGATCGAATGAATATATCAAGTTTTTTATCGCCTTATAGGAACGCAGAATAGACGAAAAGGAGAAAGTGTTGATATGAGAACGTTGATTGAACACGGTACGCTGCTTCTTGAGAGCGGCGAAATACGCGACGGTTGGCTGCTGATCAAGGGCGGTGTAATTGAGGCGCTCGGCGCGGCGGAAGAACGGCCGCGGAATGTCGAAGCGACGCATATCGACGCAAAAGGCGCGTATATCAGCCCGGGCTTTATCGACATACATGTTCACGGCGGCGGCGGGCATGACTTTATGGATGGGACGGAAGATGCTTTTGTACAAGCCTCCAGATTGCATCTTGTGCACGGAACAACCGCGTTGGTCCCGACGACGCTGACATGCTCGGATGAGGAACTTTATCGTGCGTTCGACTATTTTCGCTGCGCAAAGAGCGTCTTGCTTGACAAGGGGCCGGCGCTGTTGGGGCTGCATCTGGAAGGCCCCTACTTTTCTCCGGAACAGGCAGGGGCGCAGGATCCGGCCTACTTGAGAAATCCGGAAAAGTCGCACTATATGCCGCTGTTGGACGCCGGCGGAGAGGACATTCTGCGTGTCTCGGCGGCGGTGGAACTGCCGGGCGCAATGGAGCTGGGGGACGAATTGCATTCAAGGGGCATTTGGGCGTCGATCGGCCATTCCAATGCGACCTTTCAAGCGGTGGAACGCGCAACATATCACGGGTATTCACATATTACGCATCTGTATTCGGCGATGTCTACCATTCGCCGCGAACACGCATATCGCGTGTTGGGCGTAACGGAAAGCCCGTATCTGTTGGATTCGCTGAGCGTTGAGTTGATCTCTGATGGCAGTCATCTGCCGCCGGAACTGCTCCGCTTGATATGCAAGCATATTTCGCTCCAACGCATCTGTCTGATCACGGATGCCATGCGCGGCGCGGGCATGCCGGACGGCAGTGAACCGATGCTGGGCAGCCTGGAGAACGGACAAAAGACCGTCATCCGAGACGGCGTCGCTTTCCTGCCGGACTTTTCTGCTTTTGCGGGGAGCGTGTGTACGGCAGATCGCTGCGTGAGAACAATTCGCAATGCAACGGGACTGCCTATGTATCAAGCGGTTGCCATGATGAGCGCCAACCCAGCAAAACGGATTGGCGTGTCTGAACGAATGGGGATACTTGCGCCAAATCGCGAAGCGAATGTTTTACTCTTCGACAAGGATGTGAACATACAGCGCATCTTTTATAAAGGAAAAGCAGCTCAATTTTAGGGTGTGTTGAGACCGTCAAAAAACTTGTTTTTTGACGGGGTAACCACGTTTTGCCTCTCGTC
>CAYTHS010000145.1:0-5780 GCA_964437665.1 uncultured Oscillospiraceae bacterium | reverse complement strand
AACTACGTTTTGCCTCTCGTCCTTCGGACTCCCGGGCGGCAAAACGCACAAAGAAACCGCCCGTTCTGGGCGATCCGTTGCGCCGGATGAACCGGCACAGCCGGAATATGTGGGTTAAGGGTTACGACCCTTAACAATCCCAGGAGCTTTTTTGACAGGCTGACGGCGGCAGAATGCCGCCGTTTTGATGGATAAAACGATGTTGTCAGAGGATCGGCCGCCGGCCTTCCATTGCCTTGGCCAGCGTGACTTCGTCCGTGTATTCAAGGTTGCCGCCGATGGGGATGCCGTGCGCGATACGTGAGCAGGTTACGCCCATCGGTTTGAGCAGGCGTGCAATATAAGAGGCGGTGGCTTCGCCTTCCACGTCCGGATTGGTTGCGATGATGACTTCCTTCACGCCGCCGGTTTTGACGCGCTCCACCAGTTCGTTGATGCGGATGTCGTTCGGACCGATTCCGTCCACAGGCGAAAGAACCCCTTGCAGTACGTGATATTTCCCGTTGAACTCGCGTGTGCGTTCCATCGCCATTACGTCCCGTGCATCACAGACCACGCAGATGACGCTGCCGTCACGAGCATCGTCCGCGCAGATGGGGCAGGGCGTTACGTCCGTGTACATGCCGCAGACGGGGCAGTTTACAACTTTTTCGCGGGCCGCGGTGATTGCGGCCGCGAGTTCCAGCGCCTGGGGAGCGGGCATGTCCAGAATATGGTAAGCAAGCCTTTGCGCGGTTTTCTGACCCACGCCGGGCAGTCGCGCAAGCTGCGTGGTCAGCCGCACGATGGCTTCTATGGTGAACATAACGTTACAGTCCCAACCCCAGGCCGCCGGTGATCTTTGCAATCTCGGCTTCAACGGTCTCGGTCGCCGTGCGCAGCGCTTCGTTGACCGCGGAGAGCACGAGGTCCTGCAGCATCTCCACGTCGTCCGGATCGACGCATTCTTTGGAAATTACGATGGATTTCACTTCCTTGTTGCCGGTCACGGTCGCGCTTACCATGCCGCCGCCCGCGCTCGCGGTGAACTCGCGCTCGGCCAGTTCGGCCTGCGCCCGCTGAACGTCCTGCTGCATGCGCTGGGCGCGCATCATCAACTGCTGCATGTTTCCGCTGCCGGGGAATCCGCCTTTTGCCATATCTTTGGTACCTCCAGTAAAAAAATTGAACTCGGTTTGGGGTGTCCGGCAAAACGCCGGAACGGTTCTTTTTTAACAAACGGTGCTGTGTTAAAAGCTTCTTTATAAAAAGCGGTGCTATTCGATCGAAAGCTTATCGCCGAAAAGCTCCTTTGCAATAGCGGTCGCCTGATCGCTTGCGGGCGCGGCCTTGGTCAGCGTGAACGCGAGCTTGATTTCCGGGCGGACCGACTGGAGCGCGCGCTGCACGGGCTCAAAATTGACCGGCGCAGAGATGCTCTTGTACTTGACCTCCTGCGCTTCGGTGAAGCCTACGGTCAGCGTGTCGTTTTCAAGCCGGACGGCAAAGCCCTCGCGCGCGATGGCCTGTACGAACATATTCGGAATCGCCGCGATGGTTTCGCGCCAGAGTGCGGCCGCGCCGCCGGGAGGATTTTGCGCCGGAACGGCGGCCGACCCGGACGGGGCGGGAGAATTGGGAGAAACAGCCGGGTTGGGTGCGGCGGAAGGCGTTTCGGCCTGTTCAGGCTCCGCATCTTTCGGCTTTGGCCCTGTTTTTTTTACGGGCGTGCGCTCTTTTTTCGGCGCGGGCTCTTTTTCCGCGGGCGTTGCGGGCGCGGGGGTGCTCTGCGGCGCTTTGGGCGCCGGGACCGTGGCGGGGTTTGCCGCGGGAACGCCGGTTTCCAGCTTTGTTTCAATGCGGTCGACGCGCGCTTCCAGCGCCGCGAGAGAAAGCGAATCCTCCGGGCGGCAGATATGCACCATTGCGCTTTCAAGCATGGTGCGCGGCGAGGGCAGATACCGCATGTCGTTCTGCGCGGCGAGCAGTCGGTCGAGCGCGAGCATCAGCCGCGCTTCGGAAACGGGTTTCGCCTGCTCAAGACAACGGGTCATTACGTCCGGCGTGCAGTCGAGCAGTTCTTCGCAGCGCCCGCAGGTTTTTGCCAGGAGCAGGGAGCGAAAGTGGGATGCAAGGTCGGCGCAGAAAACGGAAAGGTCGCGCCCGGAATGGACGATGCCGTCGAGCATGCGCAGCGCGCCCGGCGTGTCGGAGCGCAAAAGCGCGTCCGCCATGTCGAAGAGGAACGCGTCCTCCATACTGCCGAGCACGTTATACACGTCCTGCGTGGTGACCTGATCGCCGCAGAAGGCGAGACACTGGTCGGCGAGCGAGAGCGCGTCCCGCATGCCGCCCTGCGCGGCGCGCGCGATGAGCAGTTTTCCTTCATCTTCGATGGAAGCGCCCGCGCGCGAAAGCACGTCTGTGAGCGTTTGCTTGATGTCCGGCACGCTGAGCCGGTGAAAATCGAACCGCTGACAGCGCGAAATAATCGTTGCGGGCAGTTTCTGCGGTTCGGTGGTGGCGAGGATGAAGATGATGTGCTCGGGCGGTTCTTCCAGCGTTTTGAGCAGTGCGTTGAACGCCGCGCCGGAGAGCATGTGCACCTCGTCGATGATAAACACGCGGCGGCGCAGACGAAGCGGCGCATACTGCGCGCTGTCGATCAGGTCGCGCACGTCGCTGACGCTGTTGTTGCTCGCGGCGTCGATTTCGGTGATGTCCGCCGCGCCTTCGCCGGAGCCGAGCATGCAAGCTTCGCATTTTCCGCAGGGTTCGCCCTGTTCGGGCGAGAGGCAGTTGACCGCACGCGCCAGAATGCGCGCGGTGCTGGTCTTTCCCGTGCCGCGCGTGCCGCAGAAAAGGTATGCGTGCGCAGGGCGGTCCGCTTCCACCTGATGCTTGAGGGTTGTGGTAATATGTTCCTGCCCGATTACGTCCGAAAAACGGGCCGGGCGGTATTGTCGGTAAAGCGCGCGGTAAGCCATGCAGCAGTTCTCCCAAACTCTTATGTTCAGCAGTTATGATATCATAAATTTCGGTTCCGATAAAGATTGGATTGCTCTGCGCCGGTTTCCGGCGCGCGGAATTTCGGGTCAAACTTTCTTTCGTTGACCCGAACGGGCGGTTGCGGTAAAATGATAACCGTGAAACGATCCAGTAAACATTTGAAATACACGCCGTCCAAGCGCAGATGGAATCTTGACGCGACCTCGTTCGGGCCTGCGCTCAAGCTGATTGTCGCGCTGCTTCTGCTCACAGGACTTGTGCTGCTGACGGTCTACGCCGTCGTGCCGTTCTTAACGGAGAAACTGCAAAACGGCGGCTCGCTGTTTTCCAAAGGAACGGAAACGGCGATCGTTGAAACGCCCGCGCCGACGAACCCGATTCTCGCCAACCAGGTCAAGACCGTGCAGTATGGCGATGGGTACGGCCTGCCGGCGGCGGTGGTCGATCCGTCCGTTTATGAAAATGAAATCCTGTTTGCCACCGGCGAAAGCGAGGACGCCTGCGACCGGCTGGTCCGTCTGGAGCCGGAAACCGGCGCGTTTGAAACGGTCGAGGTGCAGCGCATAAACGATACGCTGCGCTGCCCTGTGGAAAACGCGGACGTGCTCGTCTATCTGGATGCGAAGCTTGCCGGTGGCGGTAGCATCCGTATGCTCGACAAACTGAGCGGGGAAACGAGCGTGCTGGCGGAATATGCTTACGCCGCGCCGCATCTTTCGCTGGAAGCGCCGTATCTTATAGGGACGGAGCACACCGGCGAGACCACGGCGAAGCTTATGGTCTGCAACATCGAAACCAAAGAACTGCTCACGCTCGCGATGTTTGAGGATTCTTCCTATGCCGACTCCGAACCTTCGATCAGGAGCGGACAGGTGATTTACGCCGACGCGGACGAGACGAATCCCGGCGACAGCCTGATTCGCACGGTGCTGCTTTCCGACGGCAGCCGGTGGGACTACTCCGCGGGGACGTATGTGCACGATCCCAAATCGGCGGGTGACCGCTGGGCGTACCTGACCGGGAACCACGACGGCGACAGCGATCTGTACGTGAGCGTCAGCGGCGGCAGCCCGAAGCGGATTGCGCGCGGCGTGATCGATTTTGACATCACGCCTTCCTGCGTGGTGTACAGCCGCGACGAAACGGTATACGCCTATACGTTTTCAGACGATAAAACGTTCGTGCTCAGCGAAACGTCCACCAACTCGCAGTTCGTCATGGCGGGCGGCGACTATGCGCTCTGGCGCGACATGACCGACCCGGATGCTCCTCTCTGGAAATATATCAAGGTGGTCTGAGCATATGGCGAAGGATCGTGTAAGCTATATCTGCGGTGAATGCGGGTATGAAACTGCCAAATGGATGGGCAAATGCCCGCAGTGCGGCAGCTGGAACACGCTGACCGAATCCGCGCAGGTCAAGGTTCGTTCCACATCCCCCGGCGCGGCGGTTTCCCAGAAGCTTTCCGGCGTGGTCCCGCTTCCGCAGAAGCGCGCGTCCGCCGGCATGGAGGAACTCGACCGCGTGCTTGGCGGCGGGCTGCTGCGCGGCATGGTCGTCCTGCTGGGCGGCGATCCGGGTATCGGCAAATCCACGCTGCTGCTGCAGGCGGCGGACACGCTCGCAACTGAGGGAAGCGTTTTATATGTTTCCGGCGAGGAGAGCGCGGCGCAGATCAAGCTGCGCGCCGACCGGCTCGGTATGAAAAACGATATCGACGTGCTCTGTGAAACCGATCTGGAGCACATTATCGACGAGGCGGGGTCCACCCGCTGCAATGTGCTGATTATCGATTCCATCCAGACGATGTTCTGCGAGGAAAGCACTGGAACGCCCGGCAGCGTCAGCCAGGTGCGTGCCGCAACCGCGCGGCTGACGCGCCTTGCAAAGGACACGGGCGTGGTCGTGCTGATTGTCGGCCACGTGACCAAGGACGGCAATATCGCGGGTCCTCGTGTGCTGGAGCACATCGTGGACACGGTGCTGTATTTTGAAGGCGACCGGCACGAAGGCCTGCGGCTGCTGCGTGCGGTGAAGAACCGTTTCGGCTCCACCAACGAGGTGGGCGTATTTGAAATGTGCGACGACGGCATGCGCGAAGTGAGCGATCCTTCCCGGCTGTTTCTCTCCGGCGAAAGCGTGCCGGGCTGTGCGGTCACCTGCGCGATGGAGGGTTCCCGGCCGATTCTGGCCGAGGTGCAGTCGCTTCTGACCGAAAACGCGTTCGGCAATCCGCGCCGCACCAGCGCGGGCGTGGACGCGTACCGGCTGAGTCTTTTGCTGGCGGTGCTCGAAAAAAAGGCGCATCTGCGGCTTTCCAACAAGGACGTGTATCTCAATGTGGTCGGCGGGCTCAGGCTGGACGAGCGCAGCACCGATCTTGCGGTGGCGCTGTGCATCGCGTCCGCGCTGATGGACCTGCCGCTTCCGCCGCACACCGCCGCGCTTGGCGAGGTTGGACTCACCGGAGAAGTGCGAAGCGTGAGCCGGATGGAACCGCGGCTCAACGAGTGTGCGCGACTTGGCTACGACACGGTAATCGTGCCGCGCACGTCGAAAAAGCCGAGGATTGAAGGGTTGAAAACCGTGCCCGTGGCCACCGTGGGCGAGGCGATCGCCTATTGCTACAAAAAGAAACCTGTGGTATAATCCTGCTTGCGCGTTTAAGGAAAATTTCCGCCGGACGCGCCGAGAAAACAGCAACATGTGCCTGTAGCTCAGCTGGATAGAGCGTTGGACTCCGACTCCAAAGGCCAGAGGTTCGAATCCTCCCGGGCACGCCAAAAACCCCC
>CAYTHS010000144.1:0-5846 GCA_964437665.1 uncultured Oscillospiraceae bacterium | reverse complement strand
GGATACCAACGTTATCCGTTATACCAAACAACTCGGACTTGTCTCGATTCCAGGGGCGATGACGCCTTCCGAAGTCGTGACGGCTCACCATGCGGGCGCCGATTTTGTGAAGCTCTTCCCCGCCGCGACACTCGGACTGAAGTATATCAAGGACCTGACGGCGCCGATCAACCACGTGAAACTCATCGCGACCGGGGGCGTCTCCACGGAGAACTTCGGCGATTTCCTGCGCGCCGGATGCCGCGGGGCAGGCATTGCAAGCTCGCTTTGCAACAAATCCCGCATTCAGGCGGGCGATTGGGCGTCGCTCACGGCGGCGGCACGCACGCTTGTTTCCACTTTTCAAACCGTTTCGGAGGAGATGGGATGGCAAAAGTAGTCGGTTTCGGAGACCTGCTCGTACGGATGAATCCTCCAGGGTATCAACGTTTCCTGCAGGCCACAAGCTTTGAGATCAATTACACCGGCGCGGAAGCGAACATGCTTGTTTATCTGGCGCTCAACGGTGTGGATACCGAATTCGTCACGCGCCTTCCGGACAATATGATTACCGAAAGCGCTTTGAGGTTGTTGAGAAAATATGGCGTTGGCACACGTCACGTCGTTTTCGGTGGGGAGCGCATCGGCGTATATTACCTCGAAAAAGGCGCGTCGCAGCGGCCTTCACGTATCGTCTACGACCGAAAATACAGCTCGTTTGCCACCGCGGCCAGGACGGATTTCGACTGGGACGCGATCTTTACCGGCGCCAGCCATTTTATCGTTACCGGGATTACTCCGCCGCTCGGGACGGATCTCCCGGAAATCTGCGAAACGGCCTGTCGGGAAGCAAAGCGCCGCAACGTCACAATCGCTTGCGACCTGAACTATCGGGCGCTTCTCTGGGACCTGAAAACCGCCTCGGAAACCATGCGGCGGTTGATGCCGTATGTCGATATCCTTGTCTGCGGCAGGGAGGACGCCGCGAAGATTCTCGGCGTTGAAACCGTTCATGGCCCCACGGCCGGCGATACGCCGGACCCGGACGCCTACCGTGACGCCGCCGTCCGGCTGACGAAGATGTACGGATTTCAAACCGTCGCGTTCACGCTCCGGGAGACCCTTTCCGCCTCGGACACACTCTGGAGCGGACTGCTCTATACGGACGGACAGTCCTATGTTTCACGCAAGTACCGCATCCATTTGGTCGACCGCGTCGGCGGAGGAGACTCGTTTACCGCCGGGTTGCTTTACGCGCTGATTCAAGACTACGAACCGCAGCATTCGCTCGAATTCGCAGTCGCCGCAAGCTGCCTGAAGCAAACCATCGAGCAGGACTTTAACCTCTCGCTCGCAGGCGAGGCCGAACAGCTCGCTTCCGGCGCCGCGAACGGCAGAATTCAGCGATGACCAAGACAGCGGAACACTCCACGAAAACACTGCGGCCGCGCGCGATGCTTCTCGCCGTTTTCTGCATTTTGCTCTGGGGCAGCGCTATCCCCTGCGTTAAGCTGAGTTATCCGCTCTTTGGAATAGAAAACGGGAGTCCTTTCGACCGTATTTTTTTTGCAGGCATACGGTTCTCAGGCGCGGGGATTGTTACGCTTGCGCTGTCGTTTATGACAAAATCCCGCGTCAATCTGCAGAGACGGCATGTGCTGCCCGTGCTCGGCCTGGGGCTTGTGCAGACAACGGCGCAGTATGTCTGCTTTTACCTTGGCCTTGCGCATTGCCCCGGCGCCCGGAGTTCGATCCTGAACACTGCGTTCGCTTTTTTCACCGTATTTCTGGCGGCTCTGTTCTTTCGCTCCGAACGCGTCACCTTCAGCAAAATCGCAGGTTGCCTGCTCGGCTTTTCCGGCATCGTTTTCGTCCATCTTGGCGGCGGGATCGGCAGCCGTTTCGCCTGGAACGGAGATTTTTTAATCATCCTGGCCTCGTTTTTTTTTGCGCTGGGTTCGATTTTCAGCAAAAAACTTTCGCAAAGCGAGAATCCGCTGCATATCACGGGTGTGCAGCTTCTCTTCGGCGGGGCTGTGCTCGTAGGAGTCGGCATGATCGGCGGCGGTTCGCTGCCCGTCATCGTCCCGTCCGGCGCGGCGCTGCTGGGATACCTGATTCTGCTTTCCGCAGTCGCTTTCAGCATCTGGACGAATCTGCTTCGGCAGTATGACGCGGCAAGCGTTTCGATTTACTTTTTTCTTCTGCCGGTATTTGGGGTTGCGCTCAGCGGCCTGCTGCTGAAGGAACGCATCTTTACCTTTCAAAATCTTGCAGCGCTGCTATTTGTATGCGCCGGCATTTACACTGTCAACCGCCCGGACCGCTGACATTCATCGCGGACCCGGCATCCGTGTTCTTAAAAATTCACGATGTTTTTCGTAAGCGTTTTTGAGTATTTGAGGAGGAAGAACCATTGCTAAACAAAATTATAGCCATCAGCGACTGTGATCATCTGAACATGAAAGAGGAGCGGCAAATCTGCGACCGTTACGGTTTGGAATTCGTTCTGTTTCAATGCAAAAGCGAAGACGACCTGATTCAAAGCCTGCCCGGGTATAGCGCTGTCGTCAATCAATACGCCCCGTTCACGGAGCGCGTGTTCGCCGCTCTTCCGGATTTGAAAATGATCGTGCGCTACGGCGTCGGCGTCAACAATATCGATCTGGAAGCGGCAAGCCGGCATCACGTCGCCGTATGCAACGTTCCCGATTACGGCGTGCAGGAAGTTGCGACGCATGCGTTTGCCCTAATGATGGCGCTCACGCGAAAAATCGTACGTATGGACGCTTCCGTCAAAAGCGGCGAATGGGAATATGCGCACAGCATCCCGATCCGCCGCTATTCCGAGATGACTTTCGGGATTGTGGGCCTCGGCAGGATCGGCACCTGTTTTGCCGAAATGCTTCATCCGTTTGGCGGAAGGATCCTCGGCTGCGAAATCAACCGCCGGCGCAAGCTGCCGGATTTTGTCGAACAAGTCGACTTCGAAACGCTCGTTCGTGAAAGCGACGTGATCTCGCTGCACTGCAATCTTGAAACGTCCCGAAACCTTTTTCATATGGACGTAATGCGCAGCATGAAGCCGGAAGCGGTGCTCGTCAACGTCTCCCGCGGCGGAATCGTCAACGAGTCCGATCTTGCCGCCGCGCTCAACAGCGGTATCATCGCGGGCGCCGGAATCGATGTAACAGCACAGGAGCCGCTGCCGGGAAACAGCCCGCTCTTATCGGCGCGCAACATTGTTTTGACGCCGCATATGGCATGGTATTCCGAGGAATCCTCTTCCAGTCTGAAAGCAAAAACCGCCGAGGAGGCAGCCCGCTTCCTCACCGGAAAACCGCTCCTGAATCAACTGAATCCATTCTAAGCAGCGTTATGAGCGGCTTTTGCCAAGGACTCATTTGCGCAGACCATTTTCACAGCAATACCCGGCGGACTCCGCCGGTATCAAAAGCGTAACGCAAGAAAGGACAAATCGTACAATGAAAGCAATTGTGTTCACCGGACCAAACAGCGTAGAAATGCGCGAACTGCCGGTTCCCGATGTTCCCGAAGGATGGGCGCTGATCAAGGTCGGCCACGCAGGCATCTGCGGAAGCGACGTCACAATCTTCCTTGGCATGCATCCGCGCGCAAAAGCGCCGTTGGTTTTGGGACATGAATTTTCCGGCCGTCTGATGCAGGACTTGCCGGGCTTGCCGAAAGGCACGCTGGTTACGGTCAATCCCCTGCTTTCCTGCGGAAGCTGCGAACCCTGCCTGTCCGGCAACGCGCACGTATGTAAAACGCTCAAGCTCCTCGGCATCGACTGCGACGGCGGCATGGCGGAATATGCCGCAGCCCCGATCGATATGATCGTTCCTGTTCCGGCCGGTGTTTCTCCAAAGCTCGGCGCGTTCATCGAACCCATCGCCGTTGCGGTTCATGCGCTGCATATGGCAAACTTCCGCGCCGGACGCAGCGCGCTGGTCTTCGGCGCGGGTGCGATCGGCCTTGCAACCGCCCTCACCCTGCGGCACAGCCGTGCGGAATCGGTCACCGTCTGCGAACCGAACCCCATCCGTCTGAAATTTGCACAGGACCTTGGGTTCCATTGCCTCCAGAGCGGCCCGGACCTTCTGGAAAAGCTCCTTGCAGAAACGGACGGGAACGGCTATGACTTTGTGTTCGACTGTGCCGGGCATCAGAGCGTAGCGGACATCCTGCCGGACGTAGTCAAGATCCGTGGCGTGATCGAAATCATCGCGGGCTACAAAAAACCACCGTCGATGAACTATCAGAAAGGCATGTTCAAGGAGTTTTCCATTCAGTTTACCCGCGTTTACACGAAGGAAGACTTTGCCAAAGCCGCGCTCTTAGCGTCGCAGGTTCCGGAATACGAACGTCTGGTCAACTATGAACTCCCGCCGGAAAGCGCCGAAAAAGGGTTTCAGCTCCTGACGACGCCTTCCGACGCAATCAAAGTCATGTTTCAGTATTAGGAGGTAGTTTTATGCTGTTTGACATTAAGGGAAAGAATGCAATCGTCACCGGCGCAAGCCACGGCCTTGGCCTTGGCGTCGCGGAAGGGTTCGCACAGGCCGGCGCAAATCTGATCCTCATCTCGCGCAATATGTCGCAGGAAGTGCTCGACCGCCTGCGCGGATACGGCGTTACAGTGCAGGTATATTTCTTTGATCTGTCCAAGCCGGAGGGCGTTGCCGACCTTGTGCGCAAAATTCTTACCGACTGGAAACGCATCGATATTCTTGTGAATAACGCTGGCGCGCAGCGCAGAAACGACTGTGTCGATTTCACGGACGAGGACTGGGATTACGTCAATAACGTCAATGCAAAAAGCGTATTTGCCATGTGCCGTGAAGTCGGCAGGCATATGATCGAAAACGGTTATGGCAAAATCATCAACTTTGCGTCCCTGATCTCGTTTCAGGGCGGTTTCCGTATTCCGGCTTATGCCGCAAGCAAGGGAGCGGTCATGCAGTTTACAAAAACCCTTTCCAACGAATGGGCAAGACTCGGCGTTAACGTCAACTGCATCGCGCCGGGTTATTTTGACACGGAGATGAATGTCGCGCTGCTGAACGATCCCGACCGCTACGAGCAGATCACAACCCGTATTCCTGCCGGAAGATGGGGACACCCGGAGGATCTTGTCGGCACGGCGATCTTTTTAGCAAGCCACGCTTCGGATTATATTGACGGAATAACGCTTCCGGTCGACGGCGGGTGGCTTGGCCGCTGACACGCACGTTTTGCCCGGCGTCCGGCGATGAGATTCCCTCTTTTTCTCACCGCCGGACGCCGGTTTTGACGAATCTCACAACATCATGTATCATACCTCTGCAAACCATTAACCTTAACCATACGCTTGCGGCACGCGCCGGACAAGGAGGAGTATCGTGTCCAATCTCTTTCTGGATTCTTTCCAGCTCATCGTTGCAGTCTACCTGCTGTATCTTGCCATAAAAGGCAAGGGAAACATGTATCGGTTCTTCGACATCCCGCAGTCCGAACAGCCGCGCATTCAAAAGCTATTACGTGCCGCTTATCTTACAGGCGGACTGCTTGCACTGTCCGACGCGGGACTCAACATGCTGCAAAACACCATGTATACGCAGCAGGTTACGGAAAGCGGCGAGGAAATCATTCAGAACTTCACGGTCGGCGCGCTGCCCTTTATAAGCTACGATTTTCTCTCATATGCAAGTTCCGTGCTGACGCTGCTGATTGTTCTGGTTTTGGCAGGTACCTTTATTTACCTGCGCAGGGTCAGCCGGAAGAACGCGGACGTTTCCCGTTCAAAATAGCGGAGGCCCGCCGGACCTGTGAATTCGACGGCAATATCAGATTATTGGTAAAAAAGC
>CAYTHS010000143.1:0-5912 GCA_964437665.1 uncultured Oscillospiraceae bacterium | reverse complement strand
ACACAGGCGCAGTGGTGCTGCGGCGAGGCTTTTCAACGAAAATATGCAAGCCGAGACGGCAGAAATACGCTTTTGTGATTTTAGAAACGCACCCTAACAAAGATTTCTATCATCAGGAGGAGCACTATGCGTCAGGACGATCGCTTTATCAAAGTTTACGGCAAGGGCATCGCCAATACTAACGAAATTTGGGTGGACCGGGAAACCGGCGTAAATTATCTGTTCCATGCATCCGGGTATTCCGGCGGACTCTGCGTTCTTGTCGATCAGGAGGGCAAACCCGTCGTAACCGATCCCTACACGCTGGAACACGATAGGTTTTAATACCCCTTCGGCCAGTTCCTTCACGCCAAGGCCGGGAGGATGCTCCCGGCTTTTGTCTCGCATTTGTTTGTCGCTGTCAATCTTCCGTCGGACCGGTCGGTTTATTTCGCAGCCGCGCAGAATCCCTGCCGCGCCGTTCATCCAATCTGTCCGACAACGTGTCAGTCTTTTTTCTTTGCTTTCGCCCTGGGCTTTTTCTTTGCTTTTGCAGTTGAATCAGCACGGAAGCGCGCCATTCTTTCAGCCCGTTCCATTCGCTCCTGACTCTCGGCAATCTTCATTCGATGGGAACGCAGCTCTTTCTCCATTTCGGGCCGCAAAGAAGTATCGCAGAGCGAGAGATGTTTTGCAAAAGCGTTCGGATAAAGAAACTTCTTTTCCCCGTATGGTTTTGGAAAAGCAACTGTTAAGGTGCTGTTTTCCTGCTGTGTAACTTGACCTTCGCCGAATTTTGCGTGCTTTACTGTTACGTGTAATACATCCATATTATTATCCTTTCTGTAGATTGATTTGCAAATGCATCTTGCTGTTCATAAACATTAAAAAGCAGCATACACATCCGACAACAAGACTTACGTCGCGCAGAATGGCAAGCTGCTTTCTTATATTATACACGAAATCAAAAGGAACGTCGTGTATCGCTTTTCCAGCCGTGCGGCCGTCTTTCTTATAAAACGTTATTGTGCCATCAGCACGTTATACTCCCGCTTGATCGTTTTCAGCCTCGGCACATCGTGTTCGCTGACAAGCGTACAGGCCAGACCGGCATGTCCCGCCCTGCCGGTGCGGCCAATGCGGTGGACATAGTATTCCGGCTTGTCCGGCACGTCGTAATTGATCACAAGGTCGATGTTTTCAACATCGATCCCGCGCGCCGCAACGTCTGTTGCGATAAGCACCGGCGTTTTCCCCGATCGAAAATCGCGCATAATGTTGTTACGCTGATTCTGTGAAAGGTCGCCGTGCAGACAGGCGACGGACAGCCCCTGCGCGGTCAATTTCTTGGTTACGGTTTTCACCCTGCGCCGCGTGTTGCAGAAAATCAGCGTGAGCCTTGGCGAAGCCTGCTCCATCAGCTGATTAATCGTGAAGAGTTTCCCGCTTTCCGCCGTATGGACACAGAGCTGCCGGACCGTTTTTGTCGGTTCGTTTCGCCGCCCCACTTCGACCGTAACGGGTGTTTTGAGGTAGTTGTTGGCCACGGTCGCAATCTGCTTGCTCATGGTCGCCGAAAACAGCATCGTCTGGTGCGGCGCCGTAACATAAGAGAGGATGGCCTTGATATCGGGCAGAAACCCGTAATCGAGCATTTCATCCGCTTCATCCAGCACGACGCAACGGACGTTTTTCAGTTTCAGCGCACGTTGCTGGATCAGGTCTTTCACACGTCCGGGCGTGCCGACGACAACCTGCGCGCCGGTACGAAGCGCCTGGATCTGAATATTGGCCGACTGTCCGCCGTAGATGCTTACGGTCCTCATTTTTTTATGCCGGGACAGCATTTTGAACACGCTTGCTGTCTGCAGCGCCAGTTCGCGCGTCGGGCAGAGAATCAACGCTTGCGGTTTCCTGTTTTCCGAATCGATCCGTTCGATAATCGGTATCGCGAACGCCGCGGTTTTTCCGGTCCCTGTCTGCGCGATGCCGATCATATCTTTCCCGTTCAGCAAGGACTCGAGACTCTTTTGTTGAATCGGGGTAGGCGTATGGTATCCGGCCTTGCCGAGCGTTTCCCGCATCGGTGCGGAGAGGAGTTCATTGTAATTCATATCGTTTCTTTCTGTTCCGTGATTCCATAAAAATAAGACCATGCCGACTATTGGGCATCGTCCTGTAACGAGTCCCCGTCGTTTGTTCGCTATTGATACGTTGGAGCCGGAACGCTCCAAGCCGTACGGCAAGTGATGATTTCTTGCCTGGGCGTATCATCAATGCGACAGACAACGGAATATTAGTAAAATAACCTAAAGCATGACTGCTTATGTTCGAGGCATCATAATACCTATATAAATTAACACAAAATGCTCTCTTTGTAAAGCAAATAAATTGTGACGTCTCGACTCGCGCGTGTCTCAAAAGAACGGCGAAAGCGAGACGGATCGTTTTTACCGGTTTGCAGAGCGCCCCATTCGGGCGTCGCGGCACTATTGCAGAGTTTTATAGACAATAAAACCAAATTAATGAAAAAGTCGTCTTGTCCATCCAATCGTGCTTTCGAAAACCATCCGAAACGCAGAAAAGACATAACATGCCCTTTTTATCGACTTGCCACGTACATAAAAGTCCTATAGAATATATAGAATGCGTTTTTAAGGAGTTCAGCCAGATGTCTTTTTCAATTTTCACCGATTCTTCCGCAAATCTTGCGGAAGAAACGATTGTATCCTTGGATATCCGGGTCGTTTCTCTGACCTACACCGTAAATGGAGAAGAGCACTTGTGTTACGACCCCGACGTCCCGTTTGACTGCGATTCGTTTTATACGTCACTGCGCAATCCGGCGTATCACGTCCGCACGTCCCTAATCAATTCCGAACGGTTCAAAGCCGCTTTTGAGCCGGAACTGTCGGCGGGAAACGATGTGCTGTATTTGGCGATGTCCTCCCGCATCAGCGGAACCTGCCGGGCCGCGCTTGCCGCCGCGGAGGAGCTGGCCCCGGCCTATCCCGGCCGGACAATCAAAGTGGTCGATACAAAGGCGGCGTCCCTCGGCGAAGGACTGATGGTCTGCAGGGCCGCCATGATGCGCGACGACGGCAAAACGCTGGAACAGATCGCCGCGTGGGTCGAACAGGCGGTCGTGTCCGTCCGCCAGCATTTCTTGGTCGACGACCTTCAATTTCTCAGCCGGGGAGGCCGCATCAGCGGAGCGGCCGCATTTGTTGGCTCGATGCTGCAGATAAAACCGCTCATGAAGGGCGAGGACGGAAAAATTGTGATCGATCGCAAAGTGCCCGGACGGAAAGCGGCGCTTCGGACCCTTGCCGAAATATTCGGCGAAACCGTGCTTGACCCCGCATCCCAAACGATCGGCATCGCGCACGCCGGCTGCGAGAAAGACGCTTTGGCGCTTCGTGATATGATCGCTTCAAAACACAATATCGAAGATTTTATGATCGGTTGTTACGAGCCTGGAACAGGCGCGCACGTCGGTCCGGGAGCGGTCGCGCTGTTCTTTTACGGTCACGATAAAAAAGCGGACTCTCTTCCCGCTGTACTGCTTCACAAACTGGACCTCGATTCGGGGCGCCTGCGCGGGTTCGTCGCGGATAAGCTCAGGCTGCTCAGGGGAAAGAAATAAGCCGCCGCACAGCTTCCGGGGACCGTCGTAAAACAAAAGCGCATCCGTCAGGGATGCGCTTGAGACCGTCAAAAAACTTGTTTTTTGACGGGATAACCGCGTTTTGCCTCTCACCCTTCGGGCTCCCGTGCGGCAAAACGCTCAAAGAAACCGCCCTAAAGGCCGATCCGTTGCGCCGGATAAACCGGCACAGCCGGAAAAACGGGTTAAGGTCTGCGGCCCTTAACAATCCTAAGGACTTTTTGACAGACAAAAGCGCATCCGTCAGGGATGCGCTTGATTCGTTACGCCGGATTATTTGCGGAAACAATCGCTGCAGTAAACCGGGCGATCGTCACGCGGTTCGAACGGAACCTTGCAGGGACGGCCGCAGCTTGAGCAAACGGCGTCGTACATCTGACGGGAGCCGCCGCGAGCGTTCTGCTTGCGGGCCATCCGGCACGTCTTGCAGCGCTGGGGTTCGTTTGTAAAACCTTTTTCAGCATAAAATTCCTGCTCACTGGCAGTAAACGTAAATGATTGTCCACAGTCCTTGCAGACCAGCGTTTTGTCGCTAAACATCGGATACCTTCCTTGCTTTCATTACTTAATGCCTGATGTACAGGCGCCATAACCTCCGGATGGAAGATTACCCCACGATGCAAACGTTCACAGCCCGCAGTTTGCGGCTGTCGCGCGGATCGGTTTCGATATCGAACGTTACCTTCTGGCCCTCCGCCAGTGTTTTGTAACCGTCCCCCTGAATCGAGCGGAAGTGTACGAACACATCGTCCCCGCCATTGTCGTTCGCAATGAAGCCATATCCTTTTTCGGAATTGAACCATTTGACTGTACCGTTATTCACTCTTTGCCTCCTAAAAAATGTTCTATATTCAAAAGGCACACGCTTCAAATCATCAAATAACGATGATCTGCAGACATGTGCGGTCAAAGCGATTATTCTGAATACTCAAGAACTTTATCATATCGACTGCAAAAAGTCAATATTTTTAATGATACACATTCCATTCTGACGATTTTTCATATACTATCGCAAATCAGGGAAAATTCCTCGAAAAACGCTCTCCGAAATCATTGTTCCGTGACGATTCGTTCGCACGCAAATACGCTGCCGCCGGTCGCGGCTTTCCGCGACGAACATGCAAAACGTTCCCGCGCCGTACTGCAATTACGGCTTGCAGCGTCACTCTGCGTCGCTTACACACTATACGCTTTCACAAGCAGGATTCTGGGCGAAATCATCCTGGCCCTTGCTCTGCATGCCGGCTCCTTTGTTTCGCAGAAAAATCAACCGCAAAGCGCAGCATCTTATTGACAACGCAAAGATGTGTGATATAATATTTTTATCAATAAATTATTTATCGATATATTATTTATTTGGAAGTGGCAGAATGTATTCATACTTTAACAAGCAGGAAAACGACGTCTCATTTTACCGGCAAAACATCACCGCCCGTCTCCCGAAAACCATCCTCGACGCGCATGCGCACTTCAATCTACCTGAGCATGTTAAAAATATATCCAAGGAAGAAATCGCAGCCGACTGGGCACTGGAATGCGGGCTGCAGATGAGTTATGAGGACGCGCAGCACTATACGAAGGCAATTTTCCCCGATCAGAGCATTCGCTTCGTCTGCGTTCCCTGGCCTCTGAAAAACGCCGATACCACGGCCAACAACCAATATATCGAAGATTTGGTCACCCGTTATGGAGAGCGCGGTTTGTTTACCAACCGTCCGGAATATACGACCGACTACATCGAACAGGCGTACCGGAACGGTCATTACTCCGGGTTTAAGCCTTATCCTTACATGGCGTGCGAACGCAAAGGCGCCGAGATCAGCATTTTTGATTTCATGCCGCGCGAGCATTTCGCCCTGGCCGACCGTCTCGGCGCGGCAATCCTCCTGCACCTGCCGCGCGCAGGCCGTCTTGCGGATAAGGAAAATATAAAAGAGATTCGGGACATAATCGATCGTTACCCGAATCTTCGGCTCGTCATCGCACATTTCGGACGCTGTTTCAACCACAAAGTTTTTGCCCGTGCGCTGGACCTGCTCGGAAGCGACGCAAACCGGGTCTATTTCGACACCGCCGCGGTCATAAATCCCGACGTTTACCGTCTTGCGTTCGATCATCTGGATTACCGGCGGATCCTCTTCGGCACCGATATTCCCATCATGCTGTGGCACGGAAAACGCGAGTGGGAAGGCGAAAAATATCAAAACCTCTGCAGAGAGGATTTCTCCTGGAATACGCACAAATACCCGCAGGATGAAGCGGGCTA
>CAYTHS010000142.1:0-5921 GCA_964437665.1 uncultured Oscillospiraceae bacterium | reverse complement strand
TGCTTGATCAGCAACTCGGAGTCTCGAATTTGCGAACTTTTGTTGACAGTACCAAGCAGAGAAGGTCTGCAAAACATAAAACAATAGGAGGAGTCCACATGAAACGAATGAAAGTGACCGCAATCGCCTGCGTCGTTGCAATGCTGTTCACACTGTTTGGATGTACAGCGCCCGCAGCGTCGACCCAACCCGAAGAGGCCGCGGCAGGTGCCGAAACCTCGGCTGCCGCAAGCGCCGAAGCAGCAAAGGACGTCGTCTACTATTATGTTGGGATCAACAACAATCACCCGTATTGGTATGACGTACATCAGGGCTTTGAATACGCCGCCAACGAACTTGGCGTAAAAGTCGTGAAAGCCGGCGTAGACGACTGGGACCCGCAGGGTCAGGCCGCCGCGCTGGAGCAGGTTATCACCAAACAGCCGGACGGCATCATCGTCCCGGTGTTTGACGCGTCGATTCTGCCGGGGCTGGAAGCGGCCGCGGAAGCCGGGATCCCCGTCGTTGCGATCGAAGCGACGATGGAAGGCGCAAACGTTGTTTCCTACATCGGTCTGGACAACTACGATTCCGGTGAAAAGACCGCGATGAAACTGATCGAGTTTGCCGGCGATACCGGCAAAGTCGTCGTCATGGGCAACTGGGGCGCGTCGAACACGGACGCAAAGCTTTCCGGTTTTGAAGACTATCTGGCGGCCAACTCCAACTGGGAAGTGATCGCCAAACTCGACGACAAAGCCGTTACGGAAACCGCCATCGAACAGGCGAAAACGGCTTTCAACAACTACTCCGATATGACCGCGATCGTCGGCCTGGATTCCAGCTCCGGCGCGGGTATCGGATCGGCGATGGAAGAGCTGAACAAGGCGCCCGGATCGATTACCGCCATCGTGCATGATCGGGAAGTTCTGACGCTCGAGTATATCCAGTCCGGGTATCTGAACTGCACGCTGGTCAACAAGACGGCGTCCATGCCGTTCCTTGCACTGCTGATTCTGAACGGTATTGTTCTCGACGGGATGCAGAGCCTGCCGCTTTCCGGTGATAATGCCGCCGCAGGGGTCAATGCCGTACCTGAAATATGCTACAATGGTACCGTATTCATCACGCAGGACAATGTTGAGAATTTCATGTCGGACAGCATGCCGCAACTGGATTACGATTTCTACGAATAAGCCAATAGCCTGGGTGGCTGCCCTTGAAGCTCGGCTTTGAGGGCAGCCATATTCTTTTATCTGAAGGAGAATTTCCATGCAGCAACACGAAAACATTCTGGAAGTGCGCGGCATTTCCAAAAACTTTGGCGCCGTCCGCGCGCTCAAGGACGTCAGCTTCAGAATCCGACGGGGAGAGATTCACGCTCTGCTGGGAGAAAATGGTGCGGGAAAATCCACGCTGATTAAAGTGCTGTCCGGCGAGCACACGCCGGACAGCGGTTCCGTATTTGTCTGCGGAGAACAGATCAAAACGTTCCATCCGCTGGTGTCGCATGACGCCGGGATTACGGTCGTTCACCAGGAACTGTCCATATTTGAGAATCTTACCGTATTTGAAAACATCTTTCCTTACCGGGAAGGCAAACATAGATTGATTCCAAAGAAAGAACTGATAGAAAAAGTTAAGCGGGAAGCGAAAAGATTCGATCTGAAACTGGACCCTTGTGCAAAGATGGGCGATCTGCGCTTATCGGTGCAGCAGATGGTAGAAATCCTGCGGGCCCTTTCGGAAAACGCGAAGATCGTTCTGCTGGACGAACCGACGTCCGGACTGAACACGCAGGAAACGGCAAATTTGATGCGTATCCTGAAAAAACTGCGTGACGACGGCATTACGATCATCTATATCTCGCACCGCATTTCGGAAATCATGGAGATTTCCGACCGGGTAACGGTTCTGCGCGACGGAACGTACATCAATACGTTTGAAAACGATGCGGCGCTCACGGAGAACATGCTGATCAGCAGCATGGTTGGGCGCGATTTTGAAAAGAGCATCTATTCCAAAAAACATTCGGAAGTGCCTGCGGACGCACAGATTGTTTTTGAAGCGAGGGCGTTTACAAAAGGCAAAACGGTTGTCGATGCATCGCTTTCCGTACGGCGCGGAGAGATTATGGGCGTATTCGGGCTGGAAGGGTCCGGCACTTACGAGTTTTCGCGCATGATGTTCGGCCTGCACGGCAGGGACGGCGGGAGGCTCTTCTTTGAAGGCCGGGAAATAAAACGGATTACGCCCACGGCGCTCATCGAAAAAGGCGTGATTTTTCTGAATAATAACCGCAAGGACGCGGGGCTGCTGTTCAACATGTCCATTGCGGACAATTTGGCTGTGCCGGTCGTGGACAAGCTGACCCGGCGCGGGTTTTTGTCCAGAAAAGCGTTGGAAGCATATTCGATGTCCTTTGTGAACCAATTTTCTATTGTGCTGCATTCGATTTACGACAAGCCGAACAGCCTCTCGGGCGGTAACCAGCAAAAAGTCATGCTGTCGGTTTGCCTGGGCACGAAACCGAAGTTTCTGATCGTGAACGAGCCGACGCGCGGCATCGACGTTGGCGCAAAGCTTGAAATCCTTAACCTGCTAAACAAAATTGTGCAGAGCGGTGTTTCGATACTGTGCTTCAGCTCGGACCTGCCGGAGCTCATTACGCTGTCAGACCGCATCGCCGTGATGAACACGGGAAAGGTCGCGGGCGTGATCGAATGCGACGACATCAGTGAAAACAGCGTCATGCAACTGGCCGCTATGGATATGCTGAAAGAAGGTGCCTGCTGAAATGGAAACAAAAGCGACGATGCAACCATACTCCAAACAATACCTGCATAGAAAAATACAAGTCGGCGAGTATACGATCCTGTTTCTGATCGCCGGTTTGTTTTTGCTGCTGCGCCTCACCTCGGATACGTTCTGCACGTACGACAACCTCTATTCGCTGACCTACGGCGTGTCGATTCAGTTTTTTGCGGTCATCGGCTTTACGCTGCTCATCATCATGGGGGAAATCGACCTTGCGGTCGGCTCGATGTACGGCTTGTCCGGCACGATGGTCGGCTTCTGCATGACCGTATGGAAATGGCGGCTGCTGCCGTCGGCGATCGTCGTTCTGCTGGCGTGCGCTGCGTTCGGTTATCTGGTCGGATTCCTGGTGACAAGGTTCAAGCTCAATTCCATGATGGTGACGCTTGGTACGCTTTCGCTGGTGTCCGGCGTCAACGCGGTTATCTTCAACAGTTTTACGGCGGTCACGTATAACGCGGAATACCGCGCGCTGGCAAAATTTAAAATCGGAGGCGTTCACTGGACGATATTGGCAATGGTCCTGATTGTGGTCGGCATGGAGCTGCTGCTGAAAAAAACGCCTGCTTTCAAGAAGTTTTATTACATAGGAAACGGGCAGGAAACAGCGCGTCTCTATGGCATTAAATCCGACCGCTACAAGCGGATCGCGTTTATGCTCAGCGCGCTGACCGCCGCGATCGGCGGCATCATCGCCACGTCAAGAATTACGCATTCGGATGTTCTGACCGGTTACGGGCTGGAGTTTTCGCTTATCACCGCGGTCGTGGTTGCGGGCGCTTCGCTTGCGGGAGGCCGCGGAAGCATCCTCAAGGCCGCGCTGGGCATGCTTTTCATAGCGATGCTGGCCAACGGGATGACCATCTACCGCATCGACCCGTTCATCCAGCAGGTGACGCAGGGTGTTGTTCTGATTGTCGCTGTGTTTCTGGATGTCCGGATGAACAACAAGAAGGCGTAAGGGGGCGAAGTTATGTTTAGAGAAGCATTTGACAGGTTTAAAAAACAGGACAGTTTCTTCGGCACGCTCGCTTCCGTTGCGTTCTTTCTTGTGTTGGCAGTCTTCAGCCCGTATTTCTTTCAGCAGAACAACTTGCTCTCCATGCAGGCGCTGATCGCACCGCGCGCGATTATGGCGATAGGGATGATGCTGGTAATCATCATCGGTATGTTCGATCTTTCGGTCGGTTCCGTAATGGGGCTTGCGGGCATTATGTGCGGGTTTTTACTCAGCAAAGGCGTTGCAGTGCCGCTGGCGATACTGGCGAGCGTGGCGGCCGGCGCGCTGATCGGGCTGCTGAACGGGTTTCTTGTTGCGGTGTGCAACATCATTCCGCTGATTACGACGATTGGTACGATGTATATCTTCCGCGGGTTCTGCGAGATGATCATGACCAGCAGTCTCGCCATGTCCCTGATGGGGTTCCCGCAGAGTTTTCTCGATTTCGGAAGCATGCGGATTCTCGGGTTGTATCCCATGATGTGGATCATGATCATATTGCTTGTTGCGGCGGAGATCGTGCTGAAGCGGACGTATCTGGGAAGGCAGCTGTATTATATCGGCGGAAACCAATCGAGCGCACGTTCGCTCGGGTTCAATGTCAAGGCGGCGGTCATCATTTGCTTTGTGATCAGCGGTACGCTTTCCGCACTGGCGGGCGTCGTTTCCATTGCGCGCTTCCAATCTGCCAGCCGGTATCTCGGGCAGGGGCTCCAGATGGATATTTTGATCGCGTGCATCATCGGCGGCGGGTCGCTGATGGGCGGCAAGGGGGATATGAAAGGCGCATTCTTCGGCACAGCGTTCGTGGCGCTGCTTGAAAATGCCTTTAACCTGTTCGAAATCAATTCGCTGTTCAAGAGCGTCGTTGTAGGTGCTGCGCTGGTACTGGTGGTGCTGTTCGACGGTTATGTGCATCTAAAGAAAATGCGCGAACTCGGCAGAGTATGACTTTCGGCGCCCGGATACGCCGGTGCGTAGAAAAAAACAAGAAAATCAAGACAGGATATTCTCTCAGCCCCCTTTTATTAAGACGGGCTGAGAGATAAAATGTTGTATAATGCTGTTGAACATAAAAGGACGGCTGCGGCAGGAAACGGTGCGGGAAATCCGTAAGGCGGAATGCGTAATGATCTGAAAGGAGGGGCGAATGGAGTTGACGAACGGTTCGGAATGCATTGCAAGGTTACGCTCGGTTTATAATATGATGAGTCCCAAAGCGGCGATGGTCGCCGATTATGTGTTCTCTCGAGCGCAGGAGGTGGTCGCGCTCAGTATTACGGAACTGGCGGCCAGAGTCGGCGTAAGCCAGTTTTCTGTCATCAACTGCGTAAAGACGGCCGGCTATAAGGGATACTCCGACTTCAAGGTCGCGCTTGCGCTCGGCATGAACCACTCAAAGTCTCTTCTGCTTGGGGACATCAGCGATTCCGACAAGCCATATGATATTTTAGTGAATACGCTCAGGAAAAAATCGCAGAGTCTGCTCGATACGCTGGTGCTGATCAGCGAAAACTCGTTCAGCAAAGCAATGGAAATGGTGCTTGCGGCGAAACGAATTGAGTTGTACGGGATCGGCTCGTCCTCGCATGCGGCGGAATATTTGGAATTCCATCTGCGCAGGATGGGCTACAACACCGCTTTTTACAGGGACCCGAACTATCAGGTGATGAGCGCGGCCGTTCTTGGGCCGGACGATCTGGCGTTTGGCTTTTCAACATCCGGCGAAACGGCCAGCGTCGTCGGGGCGATACATAATGCCCGGCAATGCGGCTGCAAGACGATAGTCGTTACCAGTTTTGCGGAATCGAGCCTGGTTGAGTATGCGGACTGTGTGCTTTTGACCACATACAGCAACCCGGATTTCTTTCGCGCAACCAACAACTCCGTTCCCGAGCAGATTGCGGTGGTATCCGCGCTGATTCTGGCGGTCGCACGCTATAACGAAGAACATGCGATCGAGAACCTTGCGCGGACGACCGATATTGTCGAGGCGAAAGGGCGCGGAAGGGAAGAGAAAACGGAATAACGTTTATCTTGCCCGATAGACGGCGGCGGCGTTGTCGTAAAACACAGCCTGCTTGACGGCGTTATTTTCGCCAAGTGCGTTCAGAAGACTGTTCAG
>CAYTHS010000141.1:0-5927 GCA_964437665.1 uncultured Oscillospiraceae bacterium | reverse complement strand
AAAAACACAGGTGCAGTGGTGCTGCGGCGAGGCTTTTCAACGAAAATATGCAAGTCGAGGCGGCGGTAATGCGCTTTTGTGATTTTAGAAACACACCCTAATAATACAATATCCATTATTATCAGCGACACAATTTGTCAACAAAAAAAGCGGACTCTTCCGCCTTTATCTCCGGTTCAGCCTGTTTCGCCGCTTCCGGTCGCCGCACAGCCCGCATGTGTGATACGCCTCTGTTTGCTCAGGTCACGAAAGATACTTTTTCCAGCCGGCGCAGCCATACGGTTCAGCCGCCCAGACACAGCATGAAAAAGCCGACGACGTCGCCGTCCCTAAGGACGGTGGAAAACGGCGCCCGCTCGCCGTTAACGCTGGCGAGCAGCAGCTTCGCCAGCGCCCGGCTGCATTTGATCCGCCGCAGCACGTCGCGCAGCGTTGCGCCCTCCGGCAATTCCATCCAGCCGCGTTCGTCGATTCCGGAGCGGTCGCATCCATGCGGCGGCAGCACTTTTATGCGAATCATATATCCTTCATCTCAATCGCTCCCATCGGACAGGCTTTTTTGCACATGCCGCAGCCGATGCACGTCCGTTCGCCCAGTTCGGGATAAGCCGTTTTCAGTTTATCAACCCCTGTTTTTGTAAGCGCAAGCACGCTGAGCGGACATGCGGTCACGCACATTGCGCAGGCGATACAGCGCGAATACTCGAATACCGGTTTTTGCTTTGCCATACGCTATTCCTCTTCCAGTTTCAGCAGTGCGCCGATGCCGAGCGTTTCCTGCGTTTCTTCCGCAGGAACACCGCTCTGCCGGTCCCAGCCGAACCCTTCCCAATGCAGGCGCACCATTTCGTCGTTCTGCAGGGTCACACCCTTGAGCGGACCGTTTGTCAGCGGCGGATCTCCCGCCATTCGCTTCGGCAGCCGCCAGGCGGCTGGGTCGATCCCGTGTTTGATGTTGAACATCTGCCGCAGCGTCTGGATGCGTTTGCCGATTTCCATGTATTCGTCCCCGCTCTTTTCCCAGCCCGCGGCGGCGTTGAGGTATCTGCAAGGATTCCAGGCGTGAACGCCGAACATCATGCCATAGTAACAACCGCCCGCACCGTCGACCAGCATGGCGTAGCAGGCGTTGGCAACGCTGCGCATCGCCCGCTCCTTCGAGGGGACGACATCGTCCTCCTTTTTGAGCACCGTCATCGGCGGCGCCCAGGAGCAAATGTCCGCGAGCGAATAGGTGCCGTAGCTCATCGTCATGCCGATGGTGTGTTTGCCGGGCGCGGGCTCTGCCACAAAATGCACCGCGAGCTGCGGGTCGTTTCGGCTGTCGTGCATGCCGGGCTCCTGCCCGCCGATATGCATGGCGTACTGCGTCCCGCCGCAGCGTTCGCTCGCGCGTTTCACCCCGTCGGCCAGCGCGTCGCCGAACCCTTCGCGTGAAATCATCTTTTTAACCAGCCCGATGATGTCCTTCGCGTTGCCCCAGCGAAGTTCCAGACCGTCGGTCGTCTCTTTGGTCAGGATTCCGTTTTCATAGCATTCGATCGCCCAGGCGATCGTATTTCCGGCGGAGATGCTGTCCATCCCGGCGCGGTTGAGCAGTTCGTTGATCTCCAGGATGCTCGCCAGGTCGTTGTTGAGCAGCAGCGGGCCGAACGCTTCCAGCGTCTCATACTCCGGCTTATGGGTATGCCGGTATTCCCCGCCGAGCCCGGCGATGTCCAGCACGCCGCCGCAGCCGAGCCCGCAGGAGTAACAATGGTACTTTCTGGTTTCGCGCGCGATCACACGGTCGGGATTGAACGCGCGGACCGCGCCCGGCGCGTCCTTCGGCCCGCCGCCCCAGTTTTTAATCGGCCCGTCGCCGGAGGTGACCGCCATCGTCGTGTTCATCGGCGTTCCCCATTTTTTCAGAATCGGGACCGTCATCATCCCGTCCAGCGCCACCGTGACGGGCATCTTGCCGAGCATGGTCCCACCGACGCCGAGTACGCCGCCGCCAACGAACCCCGGCAAACTGGCCTTTTTAAGCTTGCGGCCCAGTTCCCGGCTGATTTCGTTCACTTTTTCCCGGTCGGCGCAGGGCATCGGCCTGCTGCCGGCCAGCACGACCGCCTTGAGCCGTTTGGCCCCCATGACCGCGCCGAGTCCGCTTCTCGCGGCGATGCGCCCGCCTTCGTTGCAGACGCCGGAAATCAGCGAAAGCTTCTCTCCGGCCGTTCCGATCAGCGCGACGGACGGCTTTTTTTTATGCCAGTTGTCCGCAATCAGCCGCTGTTCCGCTTCCGTCGCGTCCAGCCCCCAATAAGCGGAAGCGTCGCGCAGCTGCGCGCCTTTATTGTCAACGAAAAGATACACGGGTCGTTCCGACGCACCGCGGAAGAAAACCGCGTCGTAGCCGCACTGCTTGATCGCAGGTGAGAACATCCCGCCGCAATTGGAATCGCCCCATCCGCCGGTAAGCGGAGATTTGGCGACGACCATCCACCGCCCGCACATCAGCGCGCCGGTACCGGTCAGCGCGCCGGAAACAAACCCGAGCACATTGTCCGGGCCGAGCGGATCGGCGTTTTGCGGAATATGCCGGTACAGGTACCAGGCGCCAAGCCCCTTGCCGGAAAGCACGGCTTCGTACACCGCGTCCGGCACGGTCCGCGGCCGGATTTCGCCGCTCGTCAGATCGACTTCCAGAATCCGTCCGTTGCAGCACTTCATAGAATCATCCCGCCTGTATCATTTTGTAGTCTTTCATGTTTTTGCGGATCTGCCGTTTCGTCTGCTTCTCCATCGGCACATAGATCCAGTCCTTTTTACGGTCCTCTTCGGAAAGTTCCGGTATCGGGAAAACATGGTCGTCCCACGCGTCGAACGGTATCTCCACAACATCCCCGGCCCTGAGCACTTTCCGCACCGCAAAATACTTTTTCACCATGCCGAGGAGCAGCATTCCGATCCCTTCGTTGTCGGGAGAAAGCATCGGCACGAATTTGCCGGACGCCTTGAGCAGCAGCGGGACATATTCGCCGACGTTCCCGCAGCCGGTCGCACAGGCGGTGCAGGCCTCCGACGCAGCCTTCATGCACGCACCGCAGCCGATTACGTGTTTATATTCCTTCTTCAGCTCTTTGAGCGCATTCAGGTCGTACGGTTTGCCTTCCGGGTCGAACCAATACCGTTTGCCGTCCACCTCGCAGCCGTCGCCGATGATCGCGGCGAAGCGCACCCTGGAATGGTCAAACTGCTTCTTGCCCTTGTTGAGCATCTCCATATACATCGACATCGTCGCCATGCATCCGCCGCGGCATGCGCCCTCCAGCAGATAAACCGTCTCCGGCGTAACGCTGTAAATATCGGTAATCCTGGGTACGCGGTCGTTGGTATAGCCGACAAACAGCTTCACATTCGGCCAGTTTTTCCGGAAGCGCGGCGTTAAAAACGAACTTTCCGCACGCCGGAACGCTACGACGCGTTCCGTGCCGGCAATCTCGGTTTCCGGATCGCCGAATCCGCGCTTTTCCGCTTCCTTCGTGAGCGCGAGTTCGTTCGGGTCGATCCCCATCATCCGCGAGGTCACCCGGTCGACCTCGACGCTGTTCGTGCCGGAAACGATCACGCCCACTTTGACCGGGTCAACCGGCGCGGGCGTATGGCCTTCCCCGCCTATGATGCCGTCGATCACCGTGAGGTCCGGTTTAAATAAGTATAACAAGTCCACCAGCTTCTTTTCAATCTGCCAGCTGTGATTGCGGTAACGCATGTTGCCGGAAAGCGTGCCCATGGCGTTTTTGAACCCCAGCGTTACGCCTGTGTAGAGATTCGTTTTCATTTTCGGCACGGAAACATAGAGAGATTCGCCGCGCACCACTTCTGAAAAGATACGCGGGATGTAAACGTCGCGCTGCACCTCGGCTTTCGGCACGTAATAGTGATCGACCGGCTGTTCTTCAACGGCGGCCATGCTGCAGCCGTACCGTTTCGCCACTTTGTCGAGCCCCACGTCGCAGAACAACTGCGTGGTGGAAACGCCCTTGCCCGTACCTTCGACGATCGTGATTTTGCAGCCCAGATCGTACAGCACGGATATGACGGCTTCAAACACACGCGGGTCCGTCGATTGGGGAACGTCGTCGAGCTGGTTGCCGCTTTTGTGCATTACCGCGACGAGGTTCGGCTTAACGAGCACCTTGCGCCCCCGGAACACGTCTTTCCAACCGGTGCGTTCGTCGAGCGCTGCAAGATTTTTTTGCACCGTTTCACGAATCGCCTTAACGTCCGGCCGGCTGAAATACTGTTCCGTACCGTAATAATAAGGCAGGATCACATAATTATGCATGTAGTTGACGCGGGGAGCGTCCGTAATCACAACCGCGCTTTTCATGCGTTCACCTGCTCTCTCCAAGGCTCTTTGCCGTCTTCAACGAAATCCGCGTCCGTAAACTCGTCGGCCTGCATCTTCCTGCGCAGCGGCAGCCACCAGAGATACCCGAACAACAGGCACATCACCACCGACCGCAGCGCGGAACACCCGTATTTTGCGCCCGTCCTGTAACCGACCGCGGCGAGCTCCGTCATATGCAGGATCAGCAGCGCGCCGAACAACCAAAATGTTACCCCGGCCGACCAAAGCACGACCGCGGCGATCCACAGAAGGATCGCAAGGAAATACTGCAGCAGTTGTTTCATGTCCGAACCTCCATTAATAATACATGTGTATGCTTAATTATTTCATATGTATTGTGCTCTGTCAACAGACGGAAGCGAGCCCCATACGGTTGTCAGAACGATATCCCTTTGATACAATATGTGAAAACCAATACGAAAGAATTCGGGGAAACAAACACACTGTGGAAAAAAACAACAGCAGAACGCAATTATTGGAAACCGGAATGCGCTTGTTCCGCTCAAAAGGCTTTCAGAACGTTACGATTCTTGAAATCTGCAAAGCCGCGGGCGTAACGCGCAATGCGTTTTATTATCACTTTGCCGATAAGGAAGACCTGCTGTGTTCCTATTTTTCAGACGCGATTCCTGCGCGGGAAGAACTGTTTACGCATATCCTCTCGCTTGGCAGCGACTGGGAGAAACTCTGGTGCCTGCTGGAAGCGCACCTTCGCCTCATGTCCGAAGAGGGCGTCGCCATTACGCGCGCGCTTATGAAAGCGAGTCTGGACAATCGCGAAACCCTCGTGCGCAGCTATGTGCTCACGAACTCCTGGTGCGTCCCCCTGATTCAGAACTGCATACACGCCGGCATAATCGAAACGCGGCTGACCGCCGAGGATCTCAACTTCTTAATGACGCGCGTCCTGCTTGGCGTCGTTCTGTCGTGGTGCAACAAAGACGGCGGCTTCGATTTGATTGAAACGTTCCGCTCCGCGCTCTGCAGCCTCATGCAGCCGAAACTGCCCTGCCCGGAGACGCAGAACAGGTGCCCGGCCGAGGGGGATTAACCATCCAAAGGGCTTTTTTGCCCGGCCGGAGGGGCGCGATGCGTCCTTTATTTATGCGCGGGTTTTGCCGTCGTCCCGGCGTCTCCGAAGCGGCCGGTCGTCCATTGTACCACAGCGCCGGCCGCCTGTTATAGAATCTGCAATCCTGCTTCTGCAAGCTGCGCATTGTTTTTGCAAGCCGCCGGGCGCCTTTGATCCGCAATTATATGCCTGTAATGAAATCTGTCCGCCGTTTTGCCCGGACCCGTCTTTCGGAGTTTTCTCCTCGCACCGCTTTCCGCATAAACGCGGAAACAGGTCCCGTTTTCCATTAACCCGGCAAAAAAACGATTGGTTCAATCATTTTTATAAATATTTAATCATTTCTTTCTATATATTGATTGACTTTGATCTGTTTCCGAAATATGATAAGCATATCCTATGGTGTGTTTCTAAAGTCTGAAAGATGCAGTTATGCTGGATCGGCTTGCAGATTGAGAC